>DRMH01000001.1 GCA_011322625.1 Thermosulfurimonas dismutans
AAATCAGATCAACAAAAAACTCCTAAACGTTACCGACAAAATCCTGGCCCAGAAGGTCAGCCGAACCAGTTATCTCCTGGGGGCCAGCATGACCTTCTCTCTGATTATACTTCTCTTCACCCTCTTTTACATCCGCTCTCGCATCGTTAAGCCTCTGGAAGAACAGGTCTCCCTTTTTCGTCATATTTCCACCGGTAATTTCCGGGTTTCTCTTTCCCAATACGGCCTTAAGGAAATCAACTCTCTCCAAGAAGCTGCTCAGGGTCTGGTTAATTTCATCTCTCGCGTATTACAGGTCATTGATATCCAGCACCATTTACAAACCGCCGCCGAAAAAAACATAACCGTCCATTCCGAAAAGGTCGTTTCCGGAGTGGGGGAACTTAATCGTCTTGCCGAGGATGTTTCTCGGGCCCTGACCACTACCAGGGAAACCCTGGACGGAGTCTCACGGTCGGCTCAGGAGGTTTCCAAGGCCATCAACGAAATCTCCGAGAGTGTTTCGCGAACGGCTCAGGCCACCAACGAGGCTCACGAAAAGGCCAAAAGGACCGATGCCATCGTAAAACGCCTGGGTGAACAGGCTCAGGAAATCGGTAAAATTATCGAAACCATCCAGTCTATTGCCGACCAGACCAATCTTCTGGCCTTAAACGCCACCATTGAGGCGGCCCGGGCCGGAGAGGCCGGAAAGGGGTTTGCGGTGGTGGCGGGCGAGGTCAAGGAACTGGCCCGCCAGACCGCCGGGGCCACCAAGGAAATCTCCGCTACCATCCAAACCATTCAACAGGGCGTGGAGGAAGCCGTAGCTTCCACCGACGAAATTACTCGTACTGTTACCGAACTCAACGAATACGCGGCCACCATCGCCTCCGCGGTGGAGGAACAAACCGCCGTGGTCTCCGAGGTCACCGCCCATCTCTCGCAAACCTACGAAGAAATTCAAGGACTTTCTTCCAGAATCGAAATTTTTACCCGTTTGTCCCGGGACTTCACCGGCATGGCCCTTGAACTCCAAAATACCCTTAAAGTGCTCCGGGAATCCGTAGAGGAAATCCGCAGCCTTTTAAAGCTTTTCCAGCTCCCGGAAATATCCATGGAGGTACAGGGGCTCTCCTGTGCCCTGGCCTTGCAGGAAGCCGTCCTGGCCCATATTGTCTGGCGGGCCAAATTTATCCAGGCCGTCCTTGAGGGCCGGATACCCGACATCCAGCGGGATCCCACCCGGTGTTATCTAGGAAGGTTGCTCCAGCGCTGGACCCCCGAAGAAACTACGGTGAAAGAACGTATCCACGCCCTGCGCCAGACCCACGAGCGCCTACACCGCCTGGTGGACGAGTACGAAACCCTGCATCAACAGGGAGGTTCTCTCGAAGAACGCATGGCCTGGCTGGAGACCAAACTCTATCCGCTTTTCCAGACCCTTATGCGCGAACTCACCGGTATAATGGAAAGGTACCGACATAAGTATCAACGTGGCGAGGACTTTCAAATCCCTTAAATTCGGGGTCGCTCTTGTTTCAGGAGATCCCCTCCAAAAGAAATTTATACACTGGCAGAATACGGATCTTCAGAGAATTAATCGTAAGGGTGTCCTCCTGGTCAAAGGTGAGGATAAATCCCTCCCTGAACCCGAAATATTCACAGGCTTTCTTAAGCCCCCGAACTTCCCTTTTCAGGGTTTCCTCCTTGGAGAAGTCGTAGCAGACCTGGAGCGCCGTCTTCCCATTAAGGATAAAATCACACTCCCCCCGCCCGCTATAATAGAATATCTCTTCCCCTAAAACGAAAAGCTCTTTAAAAACCACGGTCTCAAGGAGAACGCCCCGTTCCTCAGCTCCCAGATAACGAAGGGCTTTTATCCATCCCTGATCCACGGGATAAATCTTTCTCTCTCCGAGTTCGGTTTTCACCACCGAACGATAGTGTTTCCTTAAGAGCTTTACCAGAAAGACCGTCTCCGCATACTCTAAATAGCGATAAAGGGTGTCCTTCCCAACTTTCAGGCCTTGAGAGCGCAGTTCGTTATAGATCTTGTGCACCGAAAGGGGCTTTGCAGTGTTTTCTATCAATCTCTTGAGGAAGTATTTCAGAACCAGGGTGTCCCGAATCTGGTAGCGTTCCGCAAGATCCCGATAGAGCATAACCTCAAAGTATTCCTGTAGGGTCTTGAACTTGAGTTCCCTGGGGAGAAAGACTATCTCCGGAAAACCCCCGAAAAGAAGGTATTCCTCAAAAAAAGAAAGCAGCCGTGCCCTTTTCTGAGGGTGATAAAAGTCCCGCCGGGGATCAAAATCAAACTCCTTGAAACGGAGAAATTCCCGAAAGCTAAGAGGATAGATCTCGTATTTTAGGGTTCTTCCCCGAAGAGAAGTGGCTATCTCCTGAGAAAGAAGTTTGGAATTGGAGCCGGTAAGAAAGATGTTCCGGCTATAGCGGTCGTAAATCCTTCTTACGAATCTCTCCCACTCCGGGGCGTTCTGAATCTCATCGAAAAAGAAGTAAACTTCCCGGAGTTCAATTTCGGGATAAAGCTCCCGATAAGCCTGAAGGATGAGGTCTAAAGTCTGAGGGGTGAAATCAAGCCTTTCGTCCTCAAAATTGAGATAAAGGATCCTTTCTTTGGGGACCCCTTTTCGGAGAAGTTCAGATAGATGCTGGTAAAAGAGATAGGTCTTTCCCGCCCTTCGAGGACCGATAAGGGTGATGATCTTTCCGCTTGAAAGGGGTAGCCTCAGATCTCTGGGGACAAAGGAAGGAAGCTCTTCCAGATGAAATTCCCGGATTATGGTCTTGAGGATCTCTTTCATTTTTTAAGGGAAAGAATATTAACATTTTTTCCTTCCGTCAAGGAAAATTATTTCATTCGTAACATTCAGAATATGCGGTTTGTAAGTTTGACTTTTTCTACCAAATGGAATTAAGTCTGCGATAGAGAATTATAACTTTACAAAAGAATCGTCAAAAAATGGTGGAGGCGGCGGGAATCGAACCCGCGTCCGGAGGTGCTTCAGCCTAAACTTCTACGTGCGTAGCCCGGGTAGGCCATCTCGGCCGGGAGAGAAGACCCGGGCGCTTCCTCCCGACCCAGCCTGCAAAATTCTCGGTTTAAGGGAGGCAGGCACTCCCTTAAACCCAGCCCGCTAACCCGTCGCCCCGGGCCTCCCGCGGGCCGAGGAAGAACCCGGAGCGGGCGGCTCTATCCTTTAGGCCGCCAGAGCGTAGGCATACTCGTCGGCACTTGTGTTTCCCCCACCTTTTTTACGAGGCGGTGGGGACCTCGGCACGCCGTTTAGGCCTACACACCCCCGTCGAGCCCACTTCGCCCCCAAATTTTAAAAGAGCCAAACCTCTACCCTTATCCAAGATAACGCCTCTTCAGACTTTGTCCAGGGGAGGGAAATTAACGAAGCTTGCCTTTATAACGTCGCCTTAAGGCCCGCTCTTCCTCGCGACGTTTGATGGTCTCCCGCCGGTCGTAAAGCTTCTTACCCCGGGCCAGGGCCAGCTCCACCTTGGCCCAGCCGTCCTTAAAATAGACCCGCAGAGGAATAAGCGTATATCCCCTTTCGGCCACCTTTCCGGCCAGACGGTTAATCTCCCGCTTATGGAGAAGAAGCTTGCGCGTGCGACGGGGATCCTCAAACTGGGCCTCCCGGGAGAAGGGATAAGGGCTGATGTGCATGTTATAAAGGAAGACCTCCCCGTTTATCACCCGGGCGAAACTGTCGGCCAGATTGACCCGGCCCATGCGTAACGACTTCACCTCCGGGCCGGTGAGCACAATGCCGGCCTCATAGGTCTCCTCTATGTGAT
>DRMH01000002.1 GCA_011322625.1 Thermosulfurimonas dismutans
AGGGCCGGAGGAAGAAGGTGCCAGGGGGCGGAGAGACGGTTGAGGTGCAGGAATCTTTCCGCGGTGTATCGGCTGACCGCCAGGAAGACCGCTCCCTTAAAGACCCAGCGGGCCAGCGGAGGGTAACGTCTCCAGGCCTCCACCCCGTGAAGGACAAAGGACACCGGCACACCCTTTATCCGGAGGGCGAGGGCCCGGGGCCATAGAGGGGCCCGGGAAAAGATAACCGGACCCCGCAGCAGGGGCATCCTGCACCTTTCCGCGGTTTTCTCCGGACGGAGGGAATAGATCCTTACCGCAGGGACGATCTCCCGAAGCGCCCGGGCCAGGAGCCGGGCATAGGCCGCCTCCCCGCTTACCTCGGACCAGAAGGAGGGTGCGCAGATGATCAAGGAAGCTGAGGCATCAGGTCGGCCATCTCCAGGGCGGCCAGAGCCGCCTCAAAGCCCTTGTTACCAGCCTTGGTTCCGGCCCGTTCCACCGCCTGCTCTATGGTGTCGGTGGTAAGCACCCCGAAGATAACCGGGACCCCGGTCTCCAGCGAGACCTGGGCAATACCCTTGGCGCATTCCGAAGCCACATATTCGAAATGGGGGGTGGCCCCGCGAATAATGGCCCCCAGGCAGATCACCGCATCGTATCTGCCGCTTGCCGCCAGACGCTTGGCGGCAAGGGGGATCTCAAAGGAGCCGGGAACCCAGACCACGGTCACGTCCTCCTCGCGCACCCCGTGCCGGAACAGGGCATCAAAGGCTCCCTTGAGGAGTTCCTGACTGATAAAGGAATTAAAGCGCCCTACCACCAGGGCAAATTTTCGACCCTCCCCCCGAAACCTTCCCTGAATCTCGCGTACCATGATCCTCCTCCCTTAATAAAGCCTCAGGAGATGTCCCAGTTTGTCCCGCTTGCATTTAAGATAGCGATAATTCTCCTCATGAGGCCGGATCTCAATGGGGACCCGTTCCACCACCTTGAGTCCGTACCCCTCCAGTCCCACGATCTTCTTGGGGTTGTTGGTCATGAGGCGCATCTTGCGCACCCCCAGATCCCGCAGGATCTGGGCCCCGATACCGTAATCCCGCAGATCGGCCTTAAAGCCCAGGACCTCGTTGGCCTCCACCGTGTCCTTCCCCTGATCCTGAAGCACATAGGCCCGAAGCTTATTGAGCAGCCCTATGCCCCGGCCTTCCTGGCGGAGATAGAGGAGAACCCCCCTTCCCTCCTCGGCGATCATCTCCAGGGCCCTTATGAGCTGCGGTCCGCAATCGCATCGCAGGGACCCGAATACATCGCCGGTGAGGCACTCGGAATGTACCCGCACCAGAATGGGGTCCTCGGTGATCTCTCCCATAACCAGAGCCACATGGGTGAAGGGATCCACCATATTGGTATAGGCGTAGAGCCGGAATTCTCCCCAGGGGGTGGGGAGCCGGGTTTCCACCTCCCGCCGCACCAGACACTCGTTACGCAGTCGATAGGCGATAAGATCCCGGATGGTGATGATCTTGAGCCCGTGTTCGGCGGCGAACTTCTCCAGATCCGGCAGCCGGGCCATGGTCCCGTCGTCCTTCATGATCTCACAAATCACCCCCGCCGGATAAAGACCGGCCAGACGCGCCAGATCCACCGAGGCCTCGGTATGCCCCGCACGGACCAGAACACCCCCCTCCCGGGCTCGAATGGGGAAGACGTGTCCGGGGGTTACGATGTCCTCCGGACCGCTCCGGGGATCGATGGCCACCCGGATGGTATGGGCCCGGTCGTGGGCCGAGATACCGGTGGTGACCCCGTAGCGGGCCTCAATGGAAACCGTAAACGCGGTATCAAACCGGGTCCCGTGACGACGGGGCTGAAGGGGAAGCTGTAAACGCTCCACATCCTCCGGAGTAAGGGTGAGACAGATGAGCCCCCGACCGTACTTGGCCATAAAGTTTATGGCCTCGGGGGTGACCTTCTCCGCCGCCAGCACCAGATCGCCTTCGTTTTCCCGATCCTCGTCATCCACCACGATGACCATCTTTCCGGCCCGGAGGTCCTCCAGGGCCTCCTCTATGGTGGCGATGGGCATCTTTTGGCCTCCCCAAAAAGGTTTTTTTATTATAGCCTATCCCCCGAGTGATTACACCATGAGCCGGGATACCGCTACCAAAATAGCGCATCAGGCCCGTTCGGTCACCGTGGCGGTGATAATAAGCCGGGTGCTGGGACTGGTAAGGGAACAGGTCCTGGCCATGCTCCTGGGAGCCGGCCGGGAAATGGACGCCTTTGTGGTGGCCTACCGCATCCCTAACCTGCTGCGAGACCTCTTTGCCGAGGGAGCCCTGGGAATGGCCTTCACCAAGGTCTTCAGTGCCACCCGGGAACGGGAGGCCCCGGAAGCGGCCTTCCGGGCGGCCTCGGAGGTAATCACCGTCTTCGGGTGCCTTATTCTCTCCATCGTCGTCCTGGGGGAGATCCTGGCCCCGGTGCTGGTCCATCTCCTGGCCCCGGCCTTCCGACACTTCCCGGGAAAATTCACCCTTACGGTCCATCTGACCCGCATCATGTGGCCCTTCCTCTGGTTTATCAGCCTTTCGGCCCTGGCTGCCGGAATGCTCAACGCCCTGGGGATCTTCTTCTGGCCGGCCCTCTCCTCGGCCCTTTTCAACCTTACTTCCGTCCTCCTGGGGGGAGGGCTCTATCTTTTCTTCGGACATCTGGGATGGCCCGGAGTGATGGGCTTCGCCCTGGGAGTTCTGTGTGGGGGGCTGGTGCAGCTATCCTTCAATCTACCCTTTCTGCTGCGACGAGGCTTCCGGTTTCGCCCGCGCCTGAACCACCGTTCCCCGGCGGTTCGGGAGACCCTCAAACTCATGGGCCCCTCGGTGCTGGGACTCTCCGCGGTGCAGCTCAACATCTTTATTAACACCTATTTTGCCACCTCCTGCGGGGAGGGAGCGGTATCCTGGCTGGCCTATGCCTTCCGGCTCATGTACGTACCGCTGGGGCTTTTCGGGGTGGGGCTTTCCCTGGCCCTGTTGCCCGAGGCCAGTCGCCGGGCGGCCCGGGGAGATTACGAAACCCTGCGCCGGACCTTTTCCTCCTCGCTGCTGGTGGGTCTCGGTCTTTCCGTTCCCTCGGCGGTGGGGCTGGCCACGCTGGCCGAGCCCATCGTGCGTCTCATCTTCGAACACGGCCGTTTCCGTCCGGAAGACACCCTGCACACCGCCCAGGCCCTGCGGATCTTCGCCCTGGGGCTCCCCTTCTATTCGGTGACCAAGGTCTCGGTACCGATTTTTTATGCCCTGGGCAACACCGCGATCCCGGCCGGGGCCAGTTTCCTTTCGGTGGGGGTGAACCTGATCACCATCCTTCTCACCCTATCCTATCTCAATTTCAAAGCCGTGGCCCTGGGCACCGCCTTAGCCCTGATTTTTCAGGCCTGTTTTCTGGGAGGAATCCTCGAGCTGCGCATTAAAGACTTGTTCCCTGGACGTTTCTGGGTAGGATTGCTAAAAATAATCTTAAGCGCAGGAACAATGGGAATATTGGCCCTGGCCTTGCAAAAGAACCTCCCGGTACTTCCCCTGATTTTACTCTGCGCCCTTCTCTTCCTGGGATTGATCCGTATCCTGGGTCCGGAGGAGGCCTTATATTTCTGGAAGAGGTTGCGCCCCTGATGCCCCAGCTCCCCGAGATAGGCTGGAATATCCTGCGGGAACTCCTGACCAGTCCCCTGCCCCCGGATCTCCGGCAGAAGGTGGAAACCCTGAAGAAGGCCTATGAGGTCCTCTACCACGAATATTCCAAGGATTTTCTGACCGGACTTTATAATCGCAGAAGCTTTGAGGAGGAACTGGTCAAGATGGTGGAGCTTTCCCGTCGGGAGGAAACCCCTTTTACCCTGTTTTTACTGGATATCGACCATTTCAAACGGATCAACGATACCTACGGGCACGAAATCGGGGATCAGGTGCTGGCCGGAGTAGGCCGAACCCTGCTCAGGACCCTGCGCAAGACCGATTTTGCCGCCCGTTACGGCGGGGAGGAGTTCGCGGTCATCCTGCCCGGATTGGGTTTTTACCGGGGGATGGGGGTAGCCCGGCGCATCAAGGCCGCCCTGGAATCCTTGAAATTTACCACCCCCCGGGGTACGGTAAGTATTACCGTGAGTATAGGAGGAGCGGTCTTCCGTCCGGATTATCGCCTGGGGCCGAAGGAGTTCCTGCGGGAGGTGGATCAGCTCCTCTATGCGGCCAAGAACCTGGGAAGAAGAACCATCGTCTTCAAACCGGAACTGGAACCTCATACCGAGGGACTTACCCTGGAGGAAAGGGCCTTACTTTTCCGCAAGGACGAGAAGGAATAGATGCCCGGGAACACCTTCGGAAAATTCTTTCGGGTCACCACCTTCGGAGAATCCCACGGTCGGGCCCTAGGGGCGGTGATCGACGGCTGTCCGCCGGGGGTTCCCCTCTCCGAGGAAGACATCCAGACCGAACTGGAACGGCGTCGTCCGGGGAAACATCTGGGGCAATCCCCCCGGCGGGAGCCGGACCGGGTGGAGATCCTGTCCGGGGTATTCGAGGGCTACACCCTGGGGACTCCCATCGCCCTGGTGATCTACAACCGGGACGTACGCTCCTCGGACTATCATCCCCTAAAGGAGATCTTCCGTCCCGGGCACGGGGATTGCACCTATTTCTGGAAATACGGCCGGAGGGACTGGCGCGGAGGAGGGCGCTCCAGCGGACGGGAGACCGTGGCCCGGGTGGCTGCCGGAGCCGTGGCCCAGAAAGTCCTTTCCGCTTACGGCATAGAGGTGAAGGCCTATACCGTGGCCCTGGGAGGAGTAAAGATCCAGAAATTCGACCCCGAGGAGGCCGAACGCAACCACCTCTTCTGTCCGGATCCCGAGGCCTATCAGGAAATGTGCCGCCGTATCGAGGAGGTCCGCCGGGAGGGAGATTCCCTGGGAGGGGTGGTGGAGATCCGGGCCACCGGGGTACCCCCGGGTCTCGGAGAACCCGTATTTGACAAGCTGGACGCCGATCTGGCCAAGGCCCTGATGAGTATCGGAGCGGTGAAGGGGGTGGAGATCGGGGCCGGTTTCGCCGCCGCGGAGAAAAAGGGCTCCGAAAACAACGACCCTATCACCCCGGAGGGGTTCCTCTCCAATCATGCCGGAGGGGTCCTGGCCGGGATCTCCTCCGGGCAGGAAATCGTCTGCCGGGTAGCCATAAAACCCATCCCCAGCATCGCCAAGGAACAGGACACCATAAACGAACGGGGAGAGCCGGTGAAGATCCGGGTGGGCGGGCGACACGATGCCTCGGCCATCCCCCGGATCGTTCCGGTATGTCAGGCCATGGTTCGCCTGGTCCTGGTGGATCATCTTCTGCAACAGCTGGCCCTTAAAGCCTTTCGGGAACATGTCCCGCTACCTTAAAGTCCTGGTACCCCTTTTTCTGGTTTCGGTGGCCCTGCTTCTGATCTTAAAATGGACGGCGGTTAAAAACTTCGTCATCCGCTGGAGGGGAGGCCCCCGGAAGTCCCCCTCCCTTATCCGGGCCCTTCCCTTTGATGTCCTTCGAGAAGGGGAACGAAAACGCATCCGGGACTATCTTTATAATCTTCAGAAAAAACTCACCCCCACCCAGATCCTGATTCCGGAGATCGCCGGTCGCCCCCGGGGTGCCCCTCTGGGAAAATATGTGCGGGTAAGCGTGGTGGTGGAAGCCCGCGACAGGAAGGCCGCCGCTTATCTCAGGGCCAACCAGGGAAGGCTGGCCACCCTGATTCTGGATAGCATCGAAAACTTCTCCTACGAGCAACTCCGGAGCCGACAGGCGGTATGGAAATTCAAGGAAGAGCTCGCCCGGAGAATTTTCTTTTATTACGGGGATAAGATCCGGGATATAAGTATCGTTCAGTTCGAGATACACCAGACCAAGGGCTAGCGCAGCCAGGGGAGAAGATCCTCCAGCAGGCGCCGAAAACGCTCCTCCTCGCCAGGGGAGATCAGAAACCGCACCCGCCCCTCCCGGCCGGAGAGGGTCACCGGAAGGGCCAGATGGCCGAACCCCTCCAGGACAAAGCGCAAAAAAGCCAGGGAACGCGGGGGTATCTTTATCTCCATCACCGTACTCTGCATCATCCTTGACAGGATAAAACGAATCTGAGACCCTTGAAAGGTAATCATGAGTGTCCGGCACTATCGGTGGGTCCTGCGGCTTCCGCCCCGAGAGGTGGTGCAGGCTCTGGTGCAGGAGGGCGGTTTTCCCCGCTTGCTGGCTGTCTTCCTCGCCAACCGGGGGTTTCGGGAAGCCGGTGCCGCTAGAGACTTCCTCTTTCCCGATCTTTCCGCCTTCGGCGATCCCATGACCATCCCGGGAATGCTTCCCGCGGTCCAGATTCTGGCCCAGGCGCTCGAATCCGGCTCACCCATCGGAATCTACGCCGACTACGATGTGGACGGGGTCACCGGAGCGGCCATACTTCATCTCTTCCTGCGCGAACTCGGGGGGCAAACCCTGGTCCTCTTCCCCCACCGGGAAAAGGACGGCTACGGTTTCCATGCCCACCACCTGCCCTATTTCCGGGAGCGGGGAGCAGGGGTGGTGGTCACGGTGGATTGCGGGATCACCAACCACGACACCGTGGAGGAGGCCAAACGACTGGGGCTCAAGGTCATTGTCACCGACCATCACGAGATCCCCGGGGATCTTCCTCCGGCCGAAGCCGTGGTTACCGGCAAACGTCTTCCCCCGGATTCTCCTTTCTATCCGCTCTGCGGAGCCGGAACCGTTCTGGCCCTGATCCGGGGCCTGCGGCGCTATCTGCTGGATAGGGGATATTTCGCCCATCGGGCGGTGCCCAACCTCAAAAGGTATCTGGATCTCGCGGCCCTGGGCACGGTGGCGGACATGGTGCCCCTGCGCGGTGAGAATCGACTCATCGCCGTTTTCGGTCTCGAGGAGCTTTCCCAAAGCCCGCGCCCCGGCATCCGGGCCCTCAAGGAAATCGCCGGAATAAAAGGCCCGGTGGGCACCGAGGAGGTCCTTTTCCGTCTGGCCCCCCGCCTCAACGCCGCCGGAAGACTGCGGGAAGCCCGACTGGCCTTCGAGCTTCTGGTCTCGGAAGATCCGAACCAGGCCGCGGAGCTGGCCCAGGAATTGAATCGTCTCAACAGCGAAAGACAACGGGTGGAGGAGGAGGTCCTCTCCGGGATACTGCAAAGTCTTCCTCAGGATCCCCCTGCCGGGATCGTCATCCACGGGGAGGACTGGCCTCTGGGAGTGCTGGGCATTGTAGCCGGAAGGGTGGCGGAGAAGTTCTATCGACCGGTGGTGGTCCTTACCCGCAAGGGCGAAATCTTCAAGGGTTCCGGAAGGAGTATCCCGGAGGTAAACCTCTTTGAAACCTTCCGGCTCTGCGCCGAACATCTCCTGGGATACGGGGGGCATCCGGCCGCCGGCGGAGTCAAACTCCACCCCCAATCCCTGGAATCCTTCAGGAAAACCTTCGCCCGGGTGGTAGAGGATCTCCTGCGTCAAAAGGGGTTTGATCCCGCGGAAGACCTGCGGCCCCGCCTCACCCTGGAAGGGCAGGCACGTCTTACGGAAATCCTGGATCCGGATTTCGTGGAGGGATTCCGGCGTTTGGCCCCCTTCGGACCGGGCAATCCGGAACCGGTACTGGCTCTTTCCGAATTTGAAGTGAGGCAACCGCGCCTCATGGCCGAAAAACACCTGCGCTTCATCCTCTGGCAGGACGGGCGAGGGCTTTCGGCGGTAGGGTTCAATTTCGACCCGCAGGTCTTAACTTTTATAAACGATGGAAACGGAAACCTGGTGGTGGCAGCCACTCCCTGGATTGCCGAATACCAGGGAGACGAATATCTGGAATTACGTATCCACGACTTTCTAAAAAGGGAGGGGTCATGAACATTAGTCCTTTCATTTTTCGGGAATATGACATCCGGGGGAAGGTGGGGGAGGATTTTACTCCCGAGGTGGTCCGGGCCATCGGTCGGGCCTACGGCACGGTCATCCGGCGCCGCGGGGGGAAACGGGTGGTCTGCGGAAGGGACGGAAGGCTCTCCAGCCCCGAACTCCAGAAAGCCCTGATCGAAGGCATTCTCTCCACCGGGGTCTCGGTGGCGGACATAGGGCTTACTCCCACCCCGGTCATGTATTTTGCCCTGCATTATTTTGAGGGCTTTGACGGAGGCATCCAGGTCACCGGCTCGCACAATCCTCCGGATATGAACGGGCTCAAGATATGCGTGGGCCAGGAAACCATCTACGGGCCGGAAATACGGGCCCTGCGGGACCTCATCGAAAAGGGAGATTTCGAAAAAGGAGAGGGAGAGATCACCGAACTGGATGCCCTGCGCCCATACAAGGAATACCTCAAAAAGAACCTCCGTCTCGAGCGTCCGCTGCGGGTGGTTCTGGACCCGGGGAACGGGGTCTGTGCCCTTACCGCTCCGGAGATCTTTGAGGCCCTGGGCTGCGAGGTCACCTGTCTTTTCTGCGAGGTGGACGGCACCTTTCCCCATCACCACCCCGACCCGGTGGTCCCGGAAAATCTCAAGGCCCTGCGGGAAAAGGTCCTTGAACTCAAGGCGGACTTCGGGGTGGGCTACGACGGGGACGGCGATCGTCTGGGGGTAATCAACGACCGCGGGGAGATCCTCTGGGGAGACCAGCTTCTGATCCTTTTCGCCCGCCAGCTCCTTGCGGAACATCCCGGAGCCGCCATCATCGGGGAGGTCAAATGCTCCCAGGTCCTCTATGACGAGATCGCCCGGCTGGGAGGGCGCCCGGTAATGTGGAAGACCGGCCATTCCCTGATCAAAAAGAAGATGAAGGAGGAGGGGGCGCTTCTGGCCGGAGAGATGAGCGGACACATGTTCTTTGCCGATCGCTGGTTCGGGTTCGACGATGGAGTTTATGCCAGCCTGAGGCTTGCGGAAATCATTTCCCGGAGCGACCGTCCCCTTTCGGAAATGCTGGCTCATCTACCCAAGACTTACAACACCCCGGAGATCCGCACCGAGTGTCCGGATGAAATCAAATTCGAGGTGGTGCGAAGGCTCACCGAAAGGCTTAAGGCCGAGGGCTTTCAGGTCATCGATGTGGATGGAGCCCGGGTGGTCTTTCCCGATGGATGGGGGCTGGTGAGGGCTTCCAATACCCAGCCGGTGCTGGTCCTGCGTTTCGAGGCCCACAGCCCGGAGCGCCTGGAGGAGATCCGCCGCCTCATCGAGGAAAAACTCCGGGAGGTAATGACCCAGGTTTCAGGCTAACCCCGACAAGAATTCGCAATTTACCTGAGGATTTTGAGTATGAAGAGGGGGGTTTAGCGAAAATTTTTTCAAAGGGTTTTCGGTTGATGAGGCGATTGATTTTGGCTAATATCTCTTCAGGGAGTTTTTGGTAGTAACTGTCCAACATTTGACTTCTACCCTATACAGTCCTAGAAGGAGTCACGACAGTGATTTAGCCGCCACTTTGTGGCTTTCTTTAAATTGATAGTTCGACACATACATGCTGATAAGGGCCCGGAACATCTTTCCGTGGTTGGGATATTTCAAATGCAAAAGCTCATGCACGATAACATAAGTCCGGAAGTCCTCCGGTTGAGAGAGAAGATCATAAGAGAAAGTGAGTCTTCCCTTGCTTGAACAGCTTGCCCACTTCCTGCGCATCTTACGCACATGAATCTCTTTCGGAGAAACTCCCACCTTTTCAGCCCAGCGCCAGACCTCTTTTTTAAATTCGGCAACGTCCATTATGCCCCAATAACCCTGAGAGACTTTATGATCTTTTCCTTGGTAAGTTCCGCAGCTTTACGAGCATCAAGGCCGCCCTCTTTGATCAAAATTCGATTGAGTTCGATCTTGAGCTTTCGTTCCTGTTCTTCGCTAGTCTGCCAGTGCGGATATCTTTCAAAGGCCTCCACGGTAGCCCTGGCTACCCTCTCAGCATCCTTGATTTCGGGCTTGAGAAGCCAGTAAATAGCAAAAATCTCTTTCCTCATGCCTTTTTCGGCCATCTCCCTCCGGGCCTGATTGATCTCTTCAATGATCTTTTTCAGCTCCTCAAGAATTTCTTCAGCGCTTTTCAGTCTCTCACGGAATTGCCTGGCCAGGGCTTCGGCTTTCTCACCAATAGAAACTAAGAATGGGTTAATTTTGGCCTCTTTAGAAATGAGATCTTCGATGCTGCGGAAAAGGTTGAATACCTTCTCTGTGGGTGAGGCTTCACTTTCTTCAAGCTTTCGCAAAAGGCCCTCGTTGATCTCGTAAACCTCAAGGGAGGCCTTTATCTTTCCACTTCTGGTGTGCTCCTGGACGAGTCTCGCGGTTTTCCGGGCAAGTTCGCGATCAATGACCACCCCGGGCTCGTAAGCCTCTTTCAAGATCCGATACATTCGGGAAAGTGTGTCATAGTTCTCAAGGTAAGGCCTTAAGAAAGCATCCGGGGAAAGGATTTCGTAGAGGTTGGAAAGTTCCCGGTAAAAGTCGTAAAACTCATGCCTTGGGGCGTCCGAAAGAAAGTACTGCAGCACCGCTTCCACGGCCTTGTCCGGAGGCTTCCCGGAGACGAGCAAAAGATATTCCGCAGCCGGCCCCTCCATAAGCTCCCGGAAACGCTCTTTAAGTTTTTCTATATCTTCCACCACGCCTTCAATGTCGCCTGAGTCAAAGGCCAGGGCCTTCTTGAGGTTGTCGAATATGCCCACAAAGTCGATGATGAGGCCGCAGGGTTTGGCCCGGCCCGCTTCGTCTTCATAGGGTCGGTTCACGCGGGCGATGGCCTGAAGAAGCACATGGTCCCGCATGGGTTTGTCGAGATACATGGCGTAAAGGATGGGGGCGTCGAAGCCGGTGAGAAGCTTGTTGGTCACAATGAGGATCTTGGGGAGCTTTTCCGGGTCGCGAAAGGCCTTCCGCAGTCGCTTTTCTTCCTCTTCCGCAAGGTGATATTTCTTGAGATGCGGAGGGTCGTTGTGAAAGGGGCTGAAAACCACCGCCGAGTATTCCGGCGGCAACAACTTGTCCAGGGCCTCCTTGTAGAAGGTGCAGGCCTCTCGATCCACCGCTACCAAGAAAGCCTTGTATCCCAGTGGTTCTACATAATTCCGAAAATGCTCCACCACATAGCGGGCCACTTTTTCTACCCGCTCCGGACTTTTGAGCATGTTCTTTAGGGTGACCGCCTTCTCAAGTATCTTGTCGAGCACCTCCTGGTCACTCACCCCTTCGGCCTCTGCAAGCGAGAGGAACTCCCGGTCGAGCACCTCTTTGTCCGGCTTGAGCTCCCCGGGAGCAATGCTGTAGTGGAGCTTTACAGTGGTACCGTCCTCGATGGATTCGGCAATGCCGTATTTGTCAAGGTAGCCGTGAGGGGAATCGTCAATGCCGAAGGTGATGAAGGTACCCTTGCCATGGGCGGATTTGTCGATAGGGGTGCCAGTAAAGCCGAAGAAAGTGGCGTTCGGAAGGGCTCCCATGAGATAATTTCCGAGTTTTCCACCGGTGGTGCGGTGGGCTTCATCCACCAGCACGAAAATATTTCGTCTGGTGTTTATGGCCTCTGGCATCCCTTCAAACTTCTGAATGGTGGAGACAATAAGCCCGCGGTGGTCGCTAGCCAAAAGCTCCTGAAGGTGTCTTTTGGATTGCGCAACCACCACCTGTTCAAAGCCCACCGAGGCCAGGTTCCCGAAAAGCTGCTGTTCGAGTTCGTTTCGGTCAACCAGCATGATTACGGTGGGGTTCTCGAAGAGAGGGTTTTCTAGGATGAGTTTGGCCGAAACAATCATGGTGTAGGTCTTGCCGCTTCCTTGGGTATGCCAGATAAGACCGCGATGTTTCTTTGAATCCTCCGCCCGGGAAAGAATTTTCCGCACCGCCCGTATCTGATGCGGCCTCAAAACTACTTTTCTGAGCTCCTCATCCCGGCGAGTGAAGAGGATGTAGTGAAGAAGGGTTTCTACGATGTGTCTCCGGTCGAAAAAGGCCTTAACCTGGGTCTCAAAGTCGGCGTCTCCGGTCTCGGTGCGCCAGTTGAGAAGCGCCTTACCGGAAAGGTTCCAGGTCGCGGCGTAATAAAAGCGAATGAGATGCGTCAGGGTATAGACCTGAAGCAGGGTCAAGGCTTCGGGAGTTTCCCGATGGTAGCGGCGCACCTGATCCAGGGCCTCGCTTATGCCTTCGATCTTGTGCGCGGCCTTGGTCTCCACAAAGAGAACCGGAAAACCGTTTATGAGAAAGACCACATCATAACGGTTCCGGTGGTAATCGTTTTCAAAAGAAAATTCATCGGTTACATGGAAGGTGTTACGGGCGAGGTTATCTTCGTCCACAAAATGCACATTTCGTTCCCGTCTCTCTTGGGGAACAAATACGGTCTTAAGCCCTTTGAAATACTCCCAGGCAACAAGGTTTCCCTCGATACCCGGCGGAAGCTTTTCAAGCTTCTTTATGAGGTCGTCGGCATAGTGAGGTTCAAAGAAGCCGTTGTTGAGTTTTACCAACTGGTCGCGAAAGATCTCGCGGAAGATAAGCCCGCGCTCTCCCCCGCGGAGCCTCAGGGCCTCTTCCGGCGGAACATACTCCCAGCCGACCTCTCCGGCGTATCTTATGAGAGCGTCCTGGACGGCCTTTCTTTCCGAACCAAGAGCTGCCATCTTTATAGTTTTCCAAAATCCCGACGAACTTTTTGGATGGCATCTTCTACGTCTTTTGGAGTCATTCCGGCCTTTTGGACAGCCTTACGGGTCTCGGTGAGGAGCTTTTCAAAGACGTCTTCCTCGGTCACTAAACCCGCTTTTTGAGTCAGAGGTTTGATCTGCTTTTGGAGTCGCTTAAATCTAATCTCCCATTCATACGCTACTTTTTGCCAAGCGATCTCACGCTGCTGCTCATAAGAAATAATGGTTGTTTTGACATAATTTTTTAATCTTCCACCGAGATCATTTTTCATTTTCACTTTTCCTCAATTTTTAGTTTTTGGAATACTCTTGGCCCTGACTCTCTTTCACAATAGCTTTTCCCTGTAGGTGTTCCCTGGCCGAGTCTTAAAATCCTTTCTCCCAGCTTTTTACATCGAATAATTGTAAGCCCGCCCTTTGAATTGGTGCAAGTGGTATAGGTTTTCCTTCAGAATCTCTACGAATACTTTGTTCACCTATAGGTTCATAAAATCCTGTGTCATTAGTAAAAAATTTTTTATCGTTTGTTCTGATTGTTACCGCCAAAAAGGTCAAATCATGTTCATCTAAAACAGGAGAAATTTCTTTAGCTTTTTGACATACTGGATGTGAACGATTGGCG
>DRMH01000003.1 GCA_011322625.1 Thermosulfurimonas dismutans
ATGGCGGCCTGTACTTCGGCGGGTTTCGGAACTCTCTTGATCTTGCTCATGGTGTCCACCCTCCTTTTGGTAATTTGCTCATTCTACAATTTCCACAGTTGGGTGGACACTCCCGCAGTGGGAAATTAAATTCTACTCAGGCACCTACAACGTCTGCGGTGAGGTGGCTACCTTTCCTGCTTTAGCGTCAGGAGAAGTCTTTTTCCACTTTATAACTCCTGTTAACTACGGGACTTACGACTTCATTTATTACGCTGTGAGAGTACTAAGATGGTACGTGTCGAATCTTTCTCTCTGATTGATGTAACAGATATGCTTCTTATTGGAATTTCTCCTAATTATCTTCCTGGGGGAGACAGAGCTATAGAAATTGTAGAGGGAAGTCTGGAGGACGCTCTCTCTTGGGATGTGGACCGATACTTTAGGTTTAGAACCACCTTTAGTTTGGGACTTGTAGTGAATTTTAGCTTTCGAAAGTTGGATGATTTCCTTAGTTTTGTTCCACTTGGAGAAGTGCCAGTCTTTGCTCAGCTTTATCTTATAGCCGGAGCGGGAGACCCTCAGCCGAATTCTTCCGACAGATCTAGAAATTTCAACTCCCCTACTCAATTTCGTTTTTCTCCTGATTGGTATGAGTGGCCTTTACCTCCGAGTTGCTCAATTGGATGGGCCCCCGCAAGGGGAGTAGTGTCATTTGGTCCTACAGAATACAACGTAGTAAAGATGGCAGGGTCTAGTTTTCTTGCTCCAGTTATAAGGAAGAATGCCTTCTTATCGTTGTCGCAGGAGACTCCAGGTATGCAACCGGGTGAAAAGTACGAATTCTATATCTTCCTGCTGAGAGTTTTTCTCTGGATACCTAAATACTACACGCTGTGAGGTTGGCTATGGCTAGAGAGTTTACAGAACATGAGTCTTTCTACATTCCGGATCAGAAGCTTTGGGTTGCAAAAGATTTCGGGACATTCCGGTTGCTAACCGACGGTGCTTACTACTATATAGAATCTCCTGATAGAAAAGGTGTTTCATTACTTGAATCTGCAGTCCAAGGGGCTGAGGTAGCTCAAGTATCAACGATTGATCGGTTCTTTATGGCGCTGAAGGAGGAGGTAAAAACTCTCGCCGTTTTATTCATCAAGCAGAATCCGGGGTGTCTTCTTATGGATCTGATTGGTTACATCGAGGCTTTTCGAGATAGGACTTATGCCGATTTAGCGAAGGTTCTTTTGGAAGCCTATGGTAGGACCGGTGAAGCTAAAGGTTTATTTACCTTTCCTGAGAACGCCGATGAAGATCAAAGATTTGAGATCTTGAGGGATTTTATTGCAAATACCCTCCCAGACGAATTAGAGGTATTACTGGATTTCTAATTCCCTTCTTTCCCTATATTCCCTATGTTCCCACGCCCGGAAGTTTTACGGCCTATCCTTTAGGTGAATGCCTTAAAGGAGGGCCGAGATGGACGGGAAGGCCAAGCCTTGGTGGGCGTCTAAGACCATCTGGGGCGGGATCGTGGCCGCGGCCTGCGGGCTGCTCGCCCTGGCCGGGCACCAGGTCTCACCGGACACGCAAAGCTTTCTCACGGAGCAGGGGGTTCAGGTGGCCACGGCGGTGGCCACGGTAATCGGAGGGGTGCTGGCCATCTATGGGCGCTTCAAGGCGGAAGGCAAGATCGGCAAAAAGGCCTAAAGTCCTCTTCAGTGCTGGGGTGCCGGAGGAGGCGCGTCCGGCTCTGGCGGAAGTGATAGGCCTTTACTGGAAGCGGGCCTTCAAGCTCCCGAAGTGGGACCTGCGGAGGCGCATCAAGCGCTCCCTTCGCCGGAGGGGGTTCGAGTTCTTGGGGCTTGAGCGCGGTGACGGTGCCCTTTACCTTGCGGCCCGTTTCCGCGGACGGGTCATCGCCTTGCGCATCACTCCCGATTAGGAGGGGCACATGAACTTTGTGATTTATGCCGGGGTGAAGCTTTTTACGCTGTTTCTCCTTATGCTGGCCGGGGGAGTGTTTCTTAAGGCCCTGGACCGGCTCATCTTCCCGGAGATTGACTTTGCCGCAGAACTTGAGCGGGAAAACGGGGCGGTGGCCATCGTGGTGGCCGCGGCCATTGTGGCCTGGGCCGTGGCTCTGGCGCTGGTCCTGGGATGATGAGGCGTGCGATCCTTGCCCTATTCCTGGCTCTTCTGGCCCTATGTGGGCAGGCGGGGGCCTCATGCCCGCACCGCTACGACCGGCACTTTGCCCGCTACGGCAGGCTCTTCTTTCCCTTTTACCCCTGGCAATGGTTTAAGGCCCAGGGGTGTGCGGAGTCCGGTCTTCGCCCTGGGGCGGTCTCCCCGGTTGGGGCGGTGGGGGTGATGCAGCTCATGCCGTTTACGGCTCAAGAGATGGGGTGCGGGAGCCTTCTTGACCCCGAGATGAACATCCTTTGCGGAATCCGCTACGACCACTGGCTGTGGCGAAACTTCTGGCGCAAGCGTCCCTACCCTGAGGATCTGTGTCTCACCTTCGCCAGCTACAACGCCGGGCCGGGGCGGGTTCGGCGAGTCTTCTCCGGCTCCTGCCGGGCCACTCTCCCCAGGCTTCCGAGAGAAACGCAGCGTTATGTGCGCCGCATAGAGGCCTTTTTTGTGGAGGAAATGCTGCCATGAACGAGGATCTGGCCCGCAGAAATCGGCTTCTGATCTTTATCCTCTCGGTGGCCCTGGCCTTCCTTGCGGGATTTGGACTGGGGTATCTGCCCAGCCGGAACGCCCTTCTTGAGACCCGACTTGAACTTTCTCTATGCCGTTCCGAAAAAACTCGCTGTGAAGACGAGAAGGCCCGTCTTTCCGAAAAACAGGAACGCGTGGCCCGGATCCTCTCCAACCTTACCGGGGAAAAAGATCGAGGGCGTGTGCTCTCGGTCTTAAAAACTATGCTGGAGGTACTGAAATGAAGAAGCTGTCTCTTTCAATTTTGTTTCTCGTCCTTGCGGCAGGGGCTTTCTGGTATATGAAACACCATGGTCACAAGGCTTACACGGTGGAGGAGGTCCTTTCGCAGGCTTCGGCCCTAAACGGCCAGAGAGTCTGTGTGCGGGGCACGGTCAGAAAACCGTTTTCGGCTCTGGTGGCGGGCTACTTCCGCCTGGAAGGGGCTTCCGGGACCTCCCTGCATGTGATTACCAACGGGGCCGTGCCTCAGCCCGAAACTAAGACCACTGTGTGCGGCACCTTCCGGGAGGCCTACCGCCTAGGAGCTCTGTCTCTTCCGGTGATCATCGTGCCGTAAGGAGGTAAAGATGGAACAGATGGCCTCCGTGTTGGTTTCGCAGTTTCTTCCCATTGCGGGCTTCGTCCTCTTCTTCCTTATCTTTTACCTGAACTACAAGGCCATCCAGGAATTGAAGGATAACTTTGGACGACTTCTCGAACGTATCGAGAAATTTGAGGACCATCTGGCAAGCTTCAAAGTGGAGGTGGCGGAGCGCTATCTACGGCGCGACGAATGGCTGGCCTTCCACAACAAGATGGAGGCCAGCCTCAAGACCGAAATAAGAGAGCTAAAGGAGGCCGTCCGTGCGCTCTTTAGAAAAGCAGATTAGGGGCCTGATTCTCAAGTTCCTGGACCAGCTCTACCCGGACGGGGCCACCGCGGCCTTCCTGGAAGGGTTGCTCGCGGACTGGCGCATCTTCATTTGCAAGCGCTCGGTGCTTGAGGAACTGCGATGGCTCATGGATAGAGGGTATGTTGAGGCCCGCGGGGTGGACCTTCCGGCTCCGGTGGATCGGGTGGACAAGTTCGTGATCACTCCGAAGGGCAAGGCTTTGCTTGCCGGGGAGATGGTGGATGCCGGGGTTTTGCTTGAGGGGCTTTCCTGATGCCAAGGCGCGCAAGGCTTGAGGTGGACCCGGAGGCCCGGAAACTCGCCGTTGAACTCTGGCGAAAGGGGAAGAGCCTTGACGAGATCTCGGAAACCCTGAAGCTTTCCTTCCCCGAGGCCCCGAGCCGTTCGGCCATACATCGCTTTCTTCAAAAACTCAAACCTTTCTTTCAGCTCAAGGACGCGGGCCTCATCACAGACGAAGATATAGACCTTCTCTCCCAGAGCCAGAATCTCGCGGCTATTGCGAATGGCCTCCTCATTCAGGCGCTGGTCTCCTGGTACGAGACCGGGGAGCTTGATCCGGAACGGTTGAAGGCTCTTCTGGCCCTGGTGCAGTCCGCGGCCAAGATGAGCAAAGCCGCGGCCGGGGTGGAGCGCACCAAGGTGCAGCTTTCCCGACACTACGAGGAAGTAGCCGAGAAGGTGGTGCGGGCCGTGACCCGGGCCGTGGAGGACGAGGAGCTTCGCGAAAGGATCATCCGCGAGGTGCGCGATGAGCTACAAGCAGAGGGCCGCGCTTAAGGCCCTTGAGAAGGTGGAGCGGGAGCTTTCGGCGGCAAGCGACCCCGAGGCCAGAGAGCGACGTCTTAGGGCCGAACGCGACTTCTTCTTTTTCTGCCGCACCTATCTTTCTGGAGACTTCTCCGCCCCGCCCGCTGATTACCAGAAGGTTCTCATCGAGATCATAAACCGGGAGGCCGTGACCGAGGAGGATGTAAAACGGCTCAAGGGCTTCATTCACCCCCGCTACCACGGCTCTCTCAAGCCCGTTCCCAGGCTAAAGGGCCTGGTGGACATCGAGCCGCGGGGCCACGGCAAAAGCACCCGCATGGCTCTTGCCTACCCCCTCTGGTGCGTGCTTACCCGGAGAAGGCGTTTCGTGGTGCTGGTTTCAGCCAGCGAACGCGAGGCCCACCGCAGCCTCAAGTTCATCAAGTGGGAGCTTCTGGGAAACGAAAGGATCGTTCACGACTTCGGCAATCTTAAAACCGATACCTGGCGGGCGGACTACATAGAGCTTGCGAATGGCACGGCCATACAGGCCTTCGGCGCGGGCCAGAGCATGCGGGGCCTGCGCTTCAAAGACCCCGTAACGGGCCGCACCTACCGGCCCGATCTTGTCATCTGCGACGACATCATGCGGGACGAACTGGCCTACTCCGCCGTCCAGCGTGAAAAACTCTACGACTGGTTCAAGCGCACGGTTTTGCCTCTCGGAAAGGACATCTTCATCGTGGTTATAAACACCATCTTTCACGCCGACGACCTCCCCTCCCGGCTTCTCCGGGAGATGGAGGAGGGGAAACTTCCGGGGTGGCTGGGACTTAGGTTTGCGGCCTTTCTTCCGGACGGAGAAACTCCTCTCTGGCCCCAGTACTGGAGCCGCAAGGCCCTGCTTGAGAAGAAACAGACGCTCGGCTCCGTTAAGTTCGCAACCGAGTACATGAACGAACCTCTTTCGGAGGAAGACCGGCTTTTCCGTGAGGAGTGGTTCGTGTTTTACGACCCGGCGGAGCTTCCTTCTCCGGGGGAGATGGAGGTCGTGGCCGGAGTGGACCCGGCCACGGGAAAGGCCAGCGGGGACTACTCGGCCATCTGCGTGCTGGGAAGGGCCCCTTCGGGGCTTCTCTATGTGCTTGAGACCTACGCCCGGCGCGTCTCGCCCAGGGCCTTCATGGAGGCCCTCTTTGAGGTGTACCAGAGATGGAAGCCGCGCGTGATCCTCTTTGAGACCGTGGCCTTCCAGGAGGTCTATAAAGACGAGATTATGCGGGAAGGGGCCCGGCGCGGCCTCTACCTGCCCATCAAGGAAGTAAAGCCCCGGGCGGCCAAGGAGATCCGGGCCCAGAAGCTTTCACCGCTCATCGAAAACGGTCTTCTGCGTTTCAGGCGGGAGCAGAGGCTTCTTCGCGAGCAGCTCCTGGCCTTTCCCAAGGGAGACCACGACGACCTGGTGGACGCCCTGGAGATGGCCGTTTCGGCCCTGGAGGAGACCAGAAAGACGCCCTTTGCGAAAGCGGTGGATCTTCCGCTCAAGGCCCGGCGGCTGGTTTCGGGTTTCCGTGAATTCTGGGGGAGGTTGTAAGGCATGAGCAAGCCGAGCCTGGGCGTGGTGGTAAAGCTCCCGGTGTGGACCCGGCTCCTTGAGCTTTTGCCGAACCCGGACGAAGTGGCGGAGCGCGAGGGGCCGGAGGTCTTCGACCGCATGCTTCAGGACCCGCACATCTTCGCCTGCCTCGCGCAGAGAAAGGCCCTTCTTCTTTCGCGAGGCTGGGATGTGGTGCCGGGAGAGGATTCGGAGCGGGCCCGGGCGGTGGCAGAATTCGTCTCCGAGACCCTGGAGAAGGAGCTTGATCTTTACCGGGATCTTGAGGAGATGCTTTCGGCGCTTGAGCACGGCTACGCGGTGACCGAGGTGGTATGGCGGCTTGAGGAGGGAAGGTGGGTGCCGGAAAGCCTCCTGGGACACGACTTTCGGCGTTTCGGGTTTGCCCCGGACGGGACCCTGGTGTGGCTGGATGCCGACCGAGGGCGCGTGCCATTGAGGCAGCCTTACAAGTTCATCGTGCACCGCAACGAGGCCACGCCGGAAAACCCTTACGGGCGAAGCGTGCTTACGCGCTGCTACTGGCCCTGGCGCTTCAAGATGGCAGGGCTTGAGTTCTGGGTGACATTGCTTGAGAAGTTCGGCGTGCCGAGTCTCGCGGCCCTCTTTGAGGCCGAAACCACGGAGGAGAAGGTTAGGGAGCTGGTGGACTTCATAAGCGAGCAGCTTCTGCGCATCACCTCCGGCGGGGCTGGAGCCCTGGCCGGAGTGAAGGACATAAAGAGCCTTGATGCTCGCGGCCAGGGAGAGGACTTTAAGCTCCTCCTTGACCTCTGCAACGCCGAAATCTCCAAGGCCATTCTGGGAGAGACATTGACGGTTGAGGTGGGCGAGAGGGGGGCCTACGCCCACGGAAGAGTGCATCTTGAGGTGCTTGAGGCCCTGGTGCAGAAGGACGCCCGAGCCCTGGAGAACACCCTCAATCGCACCCTGGTGCGCTGGATCGCGGAGCTTAATTTCGGGCGAGAGGCCCCGGCCCCGCGCTTCAGGTTCGACTTCGAGCCGGTGGCCGACTGGGAGAAGATCAAGGACGCCCTTGACCGGGGTGTGCCCGTCTCCCGCAGGGCCCTTTACATGGTCTATAACCTGCCTGAGCCCGAGGACGATGAGGATGCTTTCGTCTCGCCTCTCGTTGCGGCCAAGGCGGGGCTGGCTTTTTCGGACCCTCCTCCGGCTCCCCTCCATCAGGGGGGAGAAGGGGGGTTCTCTGAGGAGGGGCGCGATTTTTTCGCCCGACGCCTCCCCCGGAGGGCCTTCCGGTCCATCTGGTAGAAGAGTGGTGGAAGGGGGAGGAGCTTGAGAGCCTGGCGGAGGGCTTCTTCAACCGCACGCTTCCCGTAATTGCGGACATTCTTTCCGCTTACGCCGAATGGTTCTTTACCCCGGAGGGCGTGGAGTATCTCAAGCGCTACCGGAGGACCAAGTCTCTTGACGGCAAAAAGATCCCGCTTTCGGAGTGGAGTACGGGCCGCCTTTGGGACCTCACTTATCAGGTCCTGGCCACGGCCTTTCTCATGGGCATGAACCATGCGGGAGAACGACTTGAGATGGCCGGCCTCGCGGAGATCATGCCCGAGCCTTTACCCTTTGAGGAGGCCGCAGCTTTCTTTCGGGCCAGGGTGCCTCTTACCCGCGAGGAGTGGGACGAGCTAGAAGTTAAGCTGAGGTTTCGGGCCTTTACTGTGGCGAGGCTTACGGAGTTAGATGCGGTGAACCGCATTCGAGAGAAGCTCTTAAAGGTGATCGAGGAGGGGAAAACCTTTCAGCAGTTCATGGCCGAGGCCGGAGAGGACGAGCTTTTGCGGAAGGCGGGGTTTCATCGTTCGAATCCGTGGTACTGGGAGACGGTGTTTCGGACCAACATCCAGACGGCCTACAACGCCGGAAGAAGGATGCAGATCATGCGCGCCCCGGATGTGCTCTACCTTGAGTTCGTGGGCATACGGGACAGTCGGCAGACGGAGATCTGCCGAAAGCGCACCGGGGTGATCCGCCCAGCCGGAGACCCCTGGTGGAGCCGTAATTGGCCTCCGCTTCATTTCAACTGTCGGAGCACGGTGCGGGCGATTTACCGGGAGGAGGCGGAGGCGCGGAGCGTGCGGGTGACGCCTAAAAGGAAGCTTTCCGGCCTCGGGCCGACAGCCGAGGGCTTCGGTCTGGACCCGATTGAGGCCGGAACCTTTTGGCGCATCACGCCGGGGATGTGGAGCCGGGCGGAAAGATACAAGATAAGAGAGGAGATCGAAGCCCTGGCCCGTCGCATCGGGATCGATTCCTTCGTTCTCGGAGAGGCGGAGATTCCCAGGGACATGGCCGCCCTGGGCAGAAGACTTACGGAGATCAAGTCCGCTTACGGCATAGCTTCGCCGCGGTCCGTGGTGATCGAAAAGGACCCCTTGGCACGGGCCGAGGGGATGAGGGGAGCGGGCCGCTGGGACACCGGGCAGATGTGGCTCTCCTCCGAGGTATATGAGACCCTGCGCGGGGTTCTGGAGAGGGGAGTGATTCGCACCACGGAGGAGCTTCGGGCCTTCCGCACCCTGGTTCACGAGTTCGGTCACCTTCTGGGACGCCCGGTGACGGAGCTTTACGACGTATGGAGGGGGTACCGTTATACAGTAGAGGTGGTGAACGACTACTGGGCGGCGCTGGAAACGGCGCGCCTGGCCCGGAGGCTCGGCCTGCGGATCGAGGTTCCGGCCACGATAAGGACCCTGCGAGAGCTTTCCTCCTACCCGGTCCCCCTGGAGAGGGCGCGAAACCTCCTCAAGGCCGCCGGATTCACGGAGCGGGAGATCCAGGAACTCTTTGTGAGGCTCAACCTTTCGGTGGACACGGAAGAGTTTATCGCGGAGATCGAGAGGGCCATGGCCCGCAAACTGGGACGGAACGACCTTCCGGCAGACATTTACCGACAGTTCGGAGAAGCATTAGATCCTAAAGATCCGAATACCTACTCCAACTATTTGAAACGCATCAAAGAGTTACGAAGATCCCGCCTTAAGGAGGGTAGCTAGCGAAGTCGGGGGCTCCCTCCACCCATTTTCCGGAAACGGGAATGCACCCTTGGTAGTAAAGCTTTATGCTCTCAATGACACCTTCCCTTAGCTTGCGGTCTTTTATCTTCTGAGCCAATTCTATCAGGGAATCCGGGTCAACTCCCGGCATAATGTGCAAGTTCACCTCTTCCCAGATCTTCAAATCTTCTGGAGAGTACTCTCCGGGTTTAATGAAGCGCATACTCCTTTCTAATTCTACCTTCCGGGCCTCGCGGATCTTTCTTTCGATCTCCGGTTTGAGGCGATAGCGGTAGCGGATCTGCATACTTCTATTTTAGCCCCTCGGGTGTGACTTGACCATGGAATTGAGTAATGGTCTCTTGGATCGGTCCCTTTACCGGTTCAAAAATTAACTGACAAATGGGCATTCCAAGGTGAAGCGCAATAGGGAAGGCCCCAAGATTGATGATTTCTAAAGTGATCGGCCCGCTGAACCCAGCGTGAACTGTAGGGGCCGTAAAGTGCACGATCAAACCGCATCTTGCCAGTGAGCTTTTTCCTTCTACTCGGGCCGCGTAGCATTCTTCGTCGGAAAAAGGTAAAGCAACTCTCTCCAAAGTTTGCCCTAAAATAAATTTTCCCGGGTGTAAGATGTAAGGGTCGTCTTGTTTTAATTCTCTCCGTTCGTAAAGGGAAGCCAGAGTACTGGCAA
>DRMH01000004.1 GCA_011322625.1 Thermosulfurimonas dismutans
AAGATATCTTGATAAAATGTTCGAAAGGAGAAAGCTTAGAGGGAAGTAAAGCCTTCAGGAGGGATTCATGGTGCCGAGGGCGGGAGTCGAACCCGCACGGGGGTAAACCCCAGTGGATTTTGAGTCCACCGCGTCTGCCAGTTCCGCCACCTCGGCTCGGGATTTAAATTTTAAACCATGGGGAACCTTCCTGCCAAGATGATCCGTATCTCCAGGGTCCCTTCCCTGGATGCGGAACTCCTGGCTCAGCTAACGGAAATATACGCCCGGGCCTATCGAGACGAACCCCTTTACGCCGAGCAGGGCCTCAAGCGTATCAGGCGTTACCTCAAATGGCTTTTTCGCCATGCCCGGGGGGCGTTCTGGGTGGCCAGGGCCGGGCGTGATCCCGTGGGGTTCCTGGCTCTGGAGGAAATGGAACCCGTGCCGGAAATTCACGAAATAGCGGTAGATCCGGAATGGCAGGGAAAAAATGTAGCCCGGAAACTCATGCAGGAAGCCCTGAATTATCTGAAAGAGAAGGGCTACGCCAGAGTAGGTCTCTGGGTGGGGGAACATAACCTCCGGGCTCAGCGCTTTTATCAGCGACTGGGTTTCGTGCCCGGGGAGAGGGTGGGAATCTGGTTGAGAATGGAAAAGGATCTTCAGCCGGATCGGGCCAGCTCCAGCAATACCCGAAAGGCGGTTTCAACCTCGGAAAGGGAGATCCTTTCCTCAGGGGTGTGACAGAGGGCCAGGTCCCCGGGGCCGAAGACCACCGCTTCCGTGCCCGCCGCCGCAAGGTGGGCGGCATCGGTCCAGCTGGGCATCCCGGAAAGCCGGGCCTCTTTCCCCGTAACCCGCCGATAGGCTTCACAGAGACGGGAAACAATGTTTGCCCCCCTCTCCAGACTGTAAGCCTCGGAAATATCCTTCACCCGATACCTTACCCCTGAAAAACTGCGGAATCTTTCCTCTATTTCGGCCATGATTTGGTTAAGGTCCTGTCCCGGAAGGAGGCGAAACTCCAGTTCCAGTTCCACCCTATCCGGCACCCGCAGCTCCCCATCTCCTCCCACGAACTTCTCCACGTTGAACCAGGAAGGCCCCACCAGGGGATGTTCCTCGTAAAGGAAGGGGAGGCGTTTAAGGGCACTGATCAGGTCCATGGCCCGTTCGATGGCGTTTTCTCCCTGATGGGCCAGACTCCCGTGCACCGCCCGTCCGTAAACCTCCACCTCGTACTCCACCGATCCGGCTTCGGCGATGGCCACGGTGAGACGGGTGGGCTCCAGAACCACCGCCTCGGGGAAAAAGTATTCCCTTACCAGCTCCGCCGAACCCCGCCCCTCGTTTTCCTCATCCACCAGAAAAGCCAGGGCCACAGGGGGCCCTTCGTTCTGTCGGCTCCATTCCTCGGCCAGCAGCATCAGAATGGCCACCCCGGCCTTGGCGTCACATACCCCCACCCCGTAAAGCTCTTCCCCTTCGTTCCGGGGAGGATATCTCCCCAGACGTACAGGCACCGTATCCACGTGGGTGGCCAGGAGCAGTTTCGGAGAAGAGGAAAAAAAGACCAGAAGGTTGGGACCACACCCGGGGACCGATTGAAAAACGGGCTGAATTCCCCGCTTTCTTAACCAATTGGCGATGAATTCCTGAATGAGAGCTTCCTGTCCGCTTTCGCTGATAATTTGGGCCAGATTCAGGATAATTTCTTTCAATTGGTCTTTCATCCCGGCCTTTTTCCTCTTGCTTTCCGGACCTTCATAGAATATCATCCAAGATTCAGATAAGCCATATGGGTGTATTCTTAGAGAAAGGGGAGTACAATCTGAAAATCAATAAAGCAAACAGGAGCCGTGATTGAGTATTTTACATCTGGAAAAGTTAAAAGAACTGGCCTATAACCTCTGGTGGAGCTGGCATCCGGAGGCCAAAGATCTCTTCCGGCGGATCGATCCCATCATCTGGAGCGAGATACGGGAAAATCCCATCAAGCTCCTCCTCTGTGCCTCGGACCGGATCGCGGAGTTGCTTAAGAACCCCGATTTTTTGTGCAAGGTAGAATATGTCTATCGCATTTACCGGCACTATCTGGAGACCCCGGGCCCCTTCTATGCCCGCTTAAAGAGACCGATCGCCTTTTTTTCCGCGGAGTACGGGTTGCATCACTCCCTCTATATCTACGCCGGGGGGCTGGGGCTTTTAGCCGGGGATATCCTCAAAGAAGCGAGCGATCTCAATTTGCCTCTGGTGGGGATAGGGTTTATGTACCCCCAGGGCTATATCCGTCAGCGAATCCGGGCCGACGGGACCCAGGAGGAACTCTCCAACCATATCCACAAGGAAGAGATGCCGGTCCAGAAGATCTATGACGAAAAGGGCGACTGGCTCAAGGTCTGGTGCTACTGCTTCGATGAACCCATTTTTGCCGGGGTGTGGAAGGTGGAGGTGGGGCGGGTGAGGGTGTATCTCCTGGATACCGATGGGGAGGAAAACAGCACCCGCCACCGGCGGATCTCCTACCAGCTCTATACCTCGGATCCGGAAATGCGCCTCAAACAACAGATAGTTCTCGGCTTCGGCGGATATGCCCTCCTGGAACGTCTGGGTATGAATATCGGTGGATTCCATGTTAATGAAGATTATCCGGCCTTTGTGCTGGTGGCCCGTCTGGTACGCCTGGTGCAGCAGGGATTTTCTCTGGAGGAAGCGGTACGCTACGTTCGCCATACCTCCCTCTTTACCACCCATACCCCTCTTCGGGCAGCCATCAACACCTACCCCCTGGAAATGATCGAAAAACAGTTCCATTTTCTCTGGGAAAAACGCAAGCTGGATCGGGAATTCTTTCTCTCCCTGGGTACCAACCCCGAGCATCCGGAGGAGGGATACAATACCACCATCCTGGGGATAAGACTGAGTAAATATATCAATGCGGTGAGCCGAAGACACCAGGAGGTGGCCCGAAAACAGTGGCATTTCATGTGGCCGGACCTGGAGGAGGAGGAAGTCCCCATCGATTATGTCACCAACGGGGCCCATCTTCCCACCTGGATCGATGAGGATCTGCGCACCCTCCTCAATGATTATCTGGGGGAGGACTGGATCCACGTCCACGACTGCGAGGATCTATGGCAGATGATCGATCGCATCCCGGATGAGGTCCTCTGGAAGGTGCACAAGGACAACAAATGGGAGCTTATTCACCTCATCAAGGATCGCTTGCGGGCCCGCTGGAGAGAGGGTAACCTGGATCCAGGGCTGGTGGTGGCTCAGGGAGCCCTGCTGGACCCCGATTATCTCACCCTGGGTTTTGCTCGACGCATGACCGGCTATAAACGGGCCACCCT
>DRMH01000005.1 GCA_011322625.1 Thermosulfurimonas dismutans
AAATGTAGCCTCCAAAAGTAGAATAGATTTAGCTGATATCCTCATCGCTTGTTCTGCAAAAGGGGCAGGCTGCCAAAAGGTGCTTACTTTCGACAGACGGGCCGCTCGGCTGGAGCTTTTTGAATTGTTAGATTAATAAGCTTGCCATCCACAGTTTAAATTTGAATACAACTCTTTAAGGAAGAGAAATCCTGAAAAGGGGCGGGGGCATCACCCCCGCCCCGGAATGGCCTTAGAAATAGACCTCAAAGGAGGCGTAGAAGTTGTACATGTGGTCGAGGGGTTCAAACATCTGAGCGTTGGCCGGCATAGGCTGCCCGCCCATGAGGACGGTGTCGTTAAGCTCGTTGATCTCGTGAGGTTCACCCAGCCACAGACCGCTTCCGCTGTAGTTGAACCAGAAGTACTGGAACCCCAGGCGCAGGAAGACCCGCGCGTACTTGGAGAGGGCGTCTCCGGCCGGGAGATCCTGGATCCAGTAAACCTCGGCCACATGACCCCGGGTGACCAGTTTGTTGATGTAGAGATCGTCCGTGGCCACCATGAAGGGCATCCACCACTTGGAGCCGTAGTTATACTCGAGGCCCAGCTTGGCCCCGGAGACCCACGGTACCGGAATCCTGGCCCCCACATAGACCGCCCAACCCGTGTGCGTATCGGTATTCACCTGGCTCTTGGCCTGGGCAAAACCGCCCAGCAGGGTGTAATACATCTTCTTGGCCACATAGTCGGTACCGTTATACATGTCGTAGTCCATAGCGGCTACTTTGTCGGGATCGGTGATGGAGAGCCCGGCGGAGATGAAGTAATCCACCCCCTCGAGCCCCAGGTAAGGAATATCCACCTTATGGAGCCAGGTGGCTCCCAGTTCGTAAATGTCTCCCAGATTGTGGGTGGTGGTCACATGCATGGGGCCGATCTTGGACATGAACCAGGTCCCCTCGGGGAAGTCCATCACCCCCTCGGCCTTGAAGGCCTGCACGATGAGCAGCATGTTGCGATCGGGGTCATCCAGCACATCCCACACGAACCCGTAGAAGTCCACATCGTCCTTGGCCCGATCCCGATAGAGCTTGAACCCGGACTCAAAGCCGCGGCCGTAGCAGAAGCGGATGCGGCCGGGCCAGGGCCAGCGATACTGGAACCCGATGGTGGCCCCGTCAAAGGGGATGTCGATGTTGATCCCCGAGGGAGAGGCCTCCCTCTTGTCCAGCCCTTCACGGAGATGTTGCGGGGCCCCGTGGGTGGTGGGCCGGCGACCGAAGGACATCCAGATGGGATAGCCGCCGATGTTCACCCAGTTGAAATAGGCCCGATCCACATAGAGGCGGCTGTCCGAGGGACGGACTCCGAAGGTAAAATTGTTGTTCATGCTCGGGAAGATCTCCGGAGAGGCATAGTCGTCGGACATACCCCAGATCTTGTAATAGGCCAGCCGTACCTTGACGTTGGTGTTTTCCGTGGGATTGACCTTGAAGTTGATCCGCATCCGGTTGGTCCACACGGTATCATTTTCCCGATGCCCCTTGATGGACCGAAAATGAGCCAGGTCCGTAGCATCGTAAATGGGGACCATCTTCTTATAGTTGTTCGAATAATGGAACCCGTTGAAATAGCTCCAGTAGCTCTCCGGCACATAGGCGCGGGTGGAATCCAGCCGGGTCCGAATGTCGCCCCAGATCTGGAACTTCCCCATGTTGTCCTTGAACTTGTCCACCACGTCGCTCATCTCGTCCACCGTGTCACTGGTCTCCTCCTGAGCCTGCTTCATCTCCTCGAGCTGTTTTTTCAGCGTCTGGAGTTCCTGTTCCAGTTGCTGGATCCGCTGCAGAAGCTCGTCCTGCGACACCCCGGTATAGGCCCGAAGCCCTCCGGGCAGCACCAGAAGAAAAGCCAGAAGTAAACCCAAATATCGCACCATACCTCTACCTCCTCTATGGAGTTTTCCAGCCCTGCACAGGCTCTTCCCATCTTAATACCAAAAACTTTCTCATGTAAAGCTCCGTATTTCTACAAATAACCGAATCATCCCATAAAATTCCATTTATTCCCATACATGCTAATTCTTCCGTATCCGGAAAGCTCCTACTTGGGCACTAGGATTCGCCCGGGAAGCTGAAATACCCGCTTAAAGAGCCCGAAGACCCCCTCCCCTATGGCCTTGGGATCCAGGGGCAGGATGGTGGGATGATGGTAGGAGCCCTTGACCCCAATGGGCACCGAAACTAGCATCTTGTCCCGTCCGGTAAGCACGAAGCCCACTACCGGGATATGGCTGATCAGGGTATCCACGGTCTTAAAGGGAGAGGCCAGGACCACCAGATCCAGACGCCCCTCCGGGAGGAAAATATCTCCCGAGGCAAAGAGACGCAGCCCCGGTCCCTCCAGTCGCACCGCCTGAAGGTGCAAGCGGGAACCGTACAACTGCCCGGTTACCAGGAGGTCCTGATAGGGGAACCCCTTCTCCTCCAGGGAGGGGATCTGCCCCCGAAAGATATCAATGGGGCTCAGGAAACCGAAAATCTTGGCCAGAAGACCGAACCGGTTGATCCTTCCCGAGGGGGATTCCAGACGCAGGGTCCCCTTCCCCTCCTCGAAAAGGGATTTCTTCCCTCGCAGATAGAGATCGGCCTTGAAGGCAAAGGGGCCGGAGATAAGCACCTCCTTCTTGCGGGAGAGACAGGGTAGAAGCCGGGCGAAATCCCCTGCCGGCTCAAAGACGGAGAGATGAAGGCTCTTTTCCCGGCCGTAGCTGTAATCCCCGCTCAGGGGAAGGCCGCAAAACCGGGCCCGGGAAAAGACCACCTTTCCCACCCCCGGATAGAGGAAAAGATCTCCCTTAAAGCCCTCAATCTCCCTTCCGGGGCCGAGCACCACCCGGTCGCAGTCCAGGGAGAGGTGTCCGGTGAGAAGGAATCTCTTCTTCCGGGAGCTCCGGGGAGCATAAAGGGTGCGCAAAGCGGGAATATCGAGCCGGCGAGACCGCAGGGCCCCTTCAAAATGGAAGTTCCTGGGAGCCGCCTCCAGGCGGCCGGAGAGAAGGAGATCGGAATCCCCAATACGTACGGAAAGTTGATCGAAGCGAAAGACCCGTCCCAGCCCGCGTACACTGAATCGAAGGACCCGGGGAGACCCGCGTACAGGAAGGATAAAGTCGCCCCCTTTCAGAAGACCCTTAAAATAAGAAAGAAGGGGCTGGGAGGGACGAATTCGAGCCTGAAAATGGGCCTTAAAATACCCCTTAAGACCGGGGTTGGTTTCAAAGACGGCGGTAAGCACCTCCGGAGAGATCTCGCCCTCCAGAGCCAGATCGTATTCCCCAGGGTAACGGGAAAGATCGAACTCCAGTTTTTTATCCCGGTAGCTCAGCTTCCCCCCTTTTATCTCCAGAAGCCCTTGCGCCTTCTTTACCTCCGCTTCCACCGCGGCCCCGTCCGGCGAAACACCCCGCAGGAAAAGACGCCAGGAACCATCCCCACCCCGGGAAAAGGCCAGTTTTTGCAGACGAAAGGGGGTCTTGAAGTAAAAACGCCGGGGCCAGCCGAACCTCTGATAAAGATGACGCATCAGCTCCGCGGATACCGTACCCGAGCCCTCCAGGGAAAACTCCGGAGAAGCCAGGGGTTTATCGCCCGCCAGAAGAAGGGAGCTTCCCAGGGCCTGGATGGTCCCCGGGCCGAAACTCAGGGTCTCCTGGCGGTAGGAAACCGGCAAATTCCTGAAGGATAGGGGAAGGGACAGGGAGGGGAGATAGAAAGTCCCCTCGTCGAGTCGGGCCTCCACCCGCAGATTCTTTTTAAAGGAGGCCCCGACCAGGGGGCCGTTATAACTCAAAGAGACCAGTTCCAGACCCTGCAGAGAAAAACGGTACCTCTCGAGAAGTTCTTTCCCGGCAGGATAACGAACCATCAGGGGACGCAGGACCCGAAAGGCGAGTTTCCCCCGGGCCTCCCGAACCCGAAGACGATAGGGACGACGGGAAAAATCCAGACTCGCGGTGAGACGAACCTTCCCCGGGGCACCGGAGACCTGCGCTCCGGCCAGATAGATACGGCGCCCCTTCAAACCGAACTTCCCTCCGGAAACCGTAAGAGACCAGGGAAAAAGGGGAGACTTTAATTCCACCCGACGCGGATGAAGATAGACTTCCACCCTGGGTCCGGCCCGGGTGCCGGAAAGAAGAAGGGTCCCGGAGACCGGTCCCCGCACGGACCAGCCCTTCAGTCTGCGCGCCACTTTACGGCTGGCGGAACGGGCCGTGGCCAGAAGTTCCCGGGCCTCTCCGGAAAACTCGGCCCGCAGAGAAAGGGGAGCGGTACGGTCCTTGAGGTGAAGGTGCACCTCGGCCCGGGAAACCGTACTCTCCGGAAGACGGGCCTTTCCCCGGAAGGTAAGGTCCCCCATCACCAGGGTAAAGGTGCCGGTGACCCCGGAGAGATTCAGGGCCGGGCGCCGGAGATGGACCGACCCATCCTTAACCCGGGCCGAAAGGATGAAGTTTTCCGGCCGGAAGAGTCCGGAGGGTTCAGGGGAGCGGGATTTGAATTCCAGATCGCTGAAAACCCCTCCCCGCACCAGACTGAGAAACTTCTTTACCCCCCGATTCTCGGGAAGAAGACGCTCTAGATGTCCCCTCATCTGGGTAAAGTTCAGTTTCTTCAACCGAGCCGAAAGGACATAGGCCTGGGAGGACCTGCTCAGCCTTATCTCTCCTTCCAGTTCCGGTTCCCGAAGAACCAGATTCTTTACGCGGAGGTCCCAGGCCCCCGGACGCAGGGCCAGCTCCCCCTCCACCACCCCGCAGGAAAAAAGAAGTTCCGGGGCCTTACGGAAACGCACACACGGAGCCTGGCCCTTAAACCCTACCAGCAGGGAGGAATCCTCGTAGGTATAGGCCAGATCCAGGGAAAGATCGGTCTTTTCGGGATGGAAGGGGAACCCCTTCCAGAAGGGCCAGCGGGAAAGATCCACGTGTTGAAGCCGCAGAAGCCCCTCCGCGGACAGTTTCCGGAGATGCAGACGGCCTTTGAGGTGAAATTCTTTGAGAAAAGAGGCCTTTCCCCCGGCCTCGAGCAGGATCTGATGGGGGCGGGTGGCCACCTGCGCCGAAAGATCCGAAAAGGTCAGCAGAGGGGTTTCCTCCCGAAAGACCCGGACCTCTCCTCTGGAAAGACGGGCCTCCAGGGCCGGCAGCGGAGGCAGTTTCTCCAGGATCTTCCGCAGGGAGAAAGGCCGTTTCCTGCGGGGAAGACGTAACACCAGATGCGGGGCCTTGAGGGAAAAATCGCGAATCACTATCTTTCGATGGAGGAGGGGAAGCACCTCGGGATAGAGACGAAGACTCTCCACGGTGAGGAGATAGATCTTTCCCCGGATACGCACCCCCTCGGCCGAGAGCCCGGGACGGGGAAAGACCCGCAAACGCAGGGTCTTCACCGAAACCTCGGCTTTGAGGGTGCGGGAGAGCCTGCGGGTCACCCGGTCCTTCACCGTGGAAAGATTAACCAGATAGGGGAGAAGAAAACCCAGAATTACCGCCAGGAGAACGAGGCTCCCCAGGACCAGACCAATTATTTTAAGGAGACGTTTCATGTGCGAAGCCTCTCCAGGAAACGCCGCATCTCCTCGGCCTCGGTCCCCTCATCGAAGGGGACCTCCACCCGGATCTCCATCCCCTGCCGGCGAAAAAGGACGGGAAGGGCATTGGGAACCGGCACCGTGCGATAGGCCGCAAGGGGAAGTTCCAGGTAATGCACCAAAAGGACCCTCACCACCACCATGTGGGTCACCACTGCCACCACCGAACCCCTTTCCCGATGGAACAGATCTTCCATGGCCCGCACCGCCCGCCCGTAAACCTCGGCCAGGGTCTCGCAACCCGGGAGATAAAAGCGGTGCGGCATCCTGGACCAGACCTCGTACTGGAGGGAGGGATCGGACCGGAGCTCATATTTGTAACGCCCTTCCCAGGGGGGGATATTAATCTCCAGAAATCCGGGTTCCTCGACCAATTCCGGAGCCCCACCGAGGGCCTGGCAGAGAAGTTCGGCCGTGTGGCGGG
>DRMH01000006.1 GCA_011322625.1 Thermosulfurimonas dismutans
CCCCTTTTCCTGTCAAATTAGGTCCAGGACGCCTTAGCCGAAATGGAAAAGATTGATCCTTTAAGCTCCTTTCCAACCACTCTCAATCTCAGAATTTCCTTCTCGATCGCGTTCTTTTTCTATCGGAGATAGGAGATTACAATTCTCCGCGGACCTCGCGATGGAGGCGGTCGAAGAATTCCTCCATGAAGCGGTGGCGTTCCTCGGCCAGACGGCGGCCGCTTGCGGTAAGCATCCGATCCTTAATGCGAGAGAGTTTGAGTTTGAACTCCCGCCAGGCGGTGTCCTCCGAGGAATAGGGCTCGGTCTTTTCCAGATCCACCTCCGGATTATGAAGACGGGCCCCCACCTCACCGGCGAAAAGAAAGGCTCGGCCGATTCCCACGGCCCCAAGGCTATCGAGCTTATCGGCATCAAAAAGCACCTTCTCTTCCGGGGTCTCCGGGGGCTCTCCCCGCCGAAACCGATGGCGCTTTATGGCCCGCACCACCCGTTCGATAAAATCCGGAGGAAAGCCCTCCTCGCTAAGGATCTTTCGGGCCAGTTCGGCCCCGTATTCGGCATGACAGACCCGGCCCCGGGTGCGGGCCTCCTCTCCCCGGCCGATGTCGTGAAGCAGGGCCGCAACCCGCACCACCTCTATATCCGCCCCCTCCTCCCGGGCCAGACGCTCGGCCAGCGCAAGCACCCTTTCCACGTGATCCCAGCGATGCGAGGTCCCGTTTTGCTCATAAAGGGCCCTGGCCCGCTTACAAAGACACTCCCACTTCTCGGAATCAAGCCTCATCCCGGAACCTCCAGGTAAGGAGCAGAATCAGGCTTCCGGCTATAAAAGCAAAAAGTTTTAAGGCCCCGGCGGTCCCTATCTTTTCGGCCACCGCTCCGGCAAGAAGACTTCCCGCGGGAAAGAGCCCGAAGAAACACCAGCTGAAAAGCCCCAGCACCCGGCCCCGCATCTCGTCCTCGCAGAGGGTCTGAACCCGGGCGTTTCCGTTCATAATGATATTTACCATCAGGAACCCGACCAGCGAAAGAAGGCCGGCCCCCAGGAAGAAATTTCCCCAGGAGGCCAGAAGATAGATGGCCCCGGGAAGAAGGAGGGCCGAGGAAAAGATCACCTTCGGAAGAGGGAGTCTTCGCCCCAGGGTTCCGGCGAAGAGGGCCCCGACGAGGGCTCCGAGACCGTTTGCGGTCATAAAGATACTGAACTCCCGGGCCCCGCCGTGATAAAGCTCGCGGGTTAAGGCCGGGAGGAGAACGGCGTAGGGAAAAAGCCCCAGACTCACCAGGGCCACAAGGAGAAGAATCCCCTGAAGGGACCTTTTTCGGGCGGCATAGCCTAGCCCCTCGTGCAGGGCCGAGAGGAGATTCCCCCGCGAGGGTCTGCGGTTTTCGGGAAGGGTGATAAGGATCACGGCGCTGGCCACCGGAAGATAGCTCAGGGAATTAAAGAGAAAACAAAAGGAAAGTCCGAGGGCGGCCATGAACCAGCCGGCCAGCGCCGGCCCCAGAAACCGGGAAAGGTTGAAGGCCAGCGAATGAAGCGAAAGGGCCGAGACCAGGTCGTCCTTTCCCACCAGGTCATAGATGAAGGCGTTTCGCACCGGAAACTCAAGGGCCACCCCGGTTCCCATAAGAAAGGCCAGAAGCAGGATATGCCAGGGACGCACCAGACCCAGGAAGGTTAAAAGAAAGAGAAAAAAGGCGGAAGCCGCGGCCAGAAGTTGCGCTGCCACCAGGATCTTCTTTTTGGGAAGACGGTCGGCCAGGACCCCTGCGGGAAGGGCAAAGAGGAGCACCGGGAAGGAACCCAGGGCCCCCAGCAGCCCCAGATAGGCCGAGGAACCGGTAAGCTCATAAAGGAGCCAGCGCTGGGCGGTGGTGTGCACCCAGCGTCCGAGAAGGGATAGCCCCTGGGCCAGGATGAAATATCGGAAATACTTACGCCTTAAGGGAAGGATCAGACCCTGGGCCAGCTCCAGCCAGAAAGCCATGGCCTAATCTTAACGGGAGGCCTGATCCCTGACTAGATAATTCCTATCTTTTGAGGCTAAAATAGAAAAAAGTTCCGGCGGAAAGGAGGGCGGCCATGGAATTCAACCCCGAAAAAGAGATGGCGGCGCTGGTGGGAAGGCTTATGCTCACCGCGGCCCGCACGGCCCCTAAGGCCCGGGGGCAGGACGAAATCGTAACCGTACTGGTCACCGATCCCGAGGAAAAGGAGACCCTGGCCCGGGAGATGGAAAGGGTGGCCGAAAGGGGGAAGGCCTTCGCCTTCTTTAAGCGTGATGCGGAGAATGTCCGGCAGGCCGAGGCCGTGGTCCTCATCGGGCTTGATTTCAAGCGACCCGTGGGGGTCAACTGTCAGGGCTGCGGCTTTGATTGCGAAAAAATCCTCAAGGCGGAAAAGACCTCCGGGGACTATGAGGGCCCGGTCTGCGCCATGCGCCTCCTCGACCTCGGGATCGCCGTGGGCTCGGCGGTAAGCGTGGCCAAGGAACATTGTGTGGACAACCGGGTGATGTACACCATCGGGGTTGCGGCACGGAGGCTCGGCTGGCTTTCGGCCCAGGTGGTGCTGGGGATCCCGTTGAGCATCAAAGGGAAGAACATCTTCTTTGACCGAAAATAGGAGGCAGCCATGAAAAAGATCGGAGTTTTGGTTCTTTTTTGGGGTTTAATATTTTCTACCCTGGCTTTTGCCGGAGAAAATGGTTTTACCCGGGAGGATCGGGAAAGGCTCATCCGCCTTGAGGCCACCCTCCAGACCTTCATGCGCCAGGTGGACAAGCGTTTCGAGCAGATAGACAAACGCTTTGAGGATGTGAACCGCCGTTTTGAAGATATTAATAGCCGCTTTGAAGACATGAACAAAAGATTTGAACAAATGGATAAAAGGATCTCGGAACTCCGGGAGGATACCGATCGCCGTTTTGAGGATCTCACGCGGTTTCTCTGGATCCTTGCCGGAATCTTTACGGCCCTTACCGCGGCCGTTATCGCGCTGGTAATCTGGGATCGGAGAAGCACGGTAAAATACGCCCTAAAAGAAGCCGATGAAAGATATGCCTTAAATCTTCTGCCCCGTATCCTTGAGGTATTAAAAGAAAAGGCCAAAACCGACCAGGAATTAGCCACCATTCTCCGGAATTACGGACTTCTCTGATGAACGGAAAGGCCATCGTCCTCTGGCTGCTGACCCTTCTTTTCTGGGGCTCCTCACCCCTTCTTGAGAAACTGGCCCTAAGGGCCGTCTCCCCGCTTCTAGCCTTAACCATCCGCACCTCGGTTGCGGCGCTGGCGCTGATCGTTGCGGCGGTGGTCTCCGGTGCGGCCTCCGAAATCTCCGCGGTCTCGGCCCGGGATGTTTTCGTCCTTGCGGCAAGCGGGATACTGGCCGGTTTCCTGGGAATGTTTACCTATTTTTCTCTCCTTAAGACCGGCGAGGCCTCAAGGATCGTCCCCCTTACCGCGGCCTATCCCCTGGTGACCGCCCTTCTGGCCCTGGTTCTCCTCCGGGAGCATTTGACGCCCCTAAGACTTTTCGGGATACTCTTAACCATAAGCGGGCTCATCATCCTTCAGCGGAGTTGAGAGATGCGCAACCAGGAGGTGGCTGAGATCTTCCGGCGGGTGGCGGCGCTCCTTGAGATCAAGGGGGAGAACCCCTTTCGCGTGCGGGCTTATCAGCGGGCCGCACAGAACATCGAGGCCTTAACCCGCGATGTGGAGGAACTCGCCCGAAGGGGTCAGCTCACCCGCATTCCCGGGATCGGAGCCGATCTGGCCGGAAAGATCAAAGAGATCCTTGAGACCGGGACCCTTTCCCTTTACGAGGAACTGAAACGCGAGATCCCGGAGGATCTTCTCAAACTCCTCGAGATCCCGGGGCTCGGGCCCAAAAAGGCCAAGGTCATCTACGACACCCTGGGCATCAAAACCATAGAGGAGCTTGAGCGGGCCTGCCGGGAGCACAAGATCGCCCGGCTCCCGGGAATGGGCCTTAAAACCGAGGAAAAGATCCTTCATGGGATAAAGCTTTTAAAAACCAAGATCGGCCGGAGGCCCTTAGGCGAGGTCCTTCCGCTGGTGGATGAACTCATGGAATATCTTAAGCGGCGCGCCCCGGTGGAGCGGATCGCCGTTGCCGGAAGCATCCGCCGGAGGAAGGAAACGGTAAAAGACATTGATCTTCTCGTTACCTCCAAGGCCCCGCTCAGGGTCATGGAGGCCTTTGTTAAGTTCGGAAAGGTCACGGAGATCATCGCCCAGGGGGAGACCAAGACCAGCGTGCGGGTGAGCCCGGGGATCCAGGTGGATCTTCGGGTGGTGGATCCGGAGTGCTGGGGGGCGGCGCTCGCCTATTTCACCGGCTCTAAGGCCCACAACATCCGCATCCGGGAGATGGGGGTGGAGCGGGGGTTAAAGATCAACGAATACGGGATCTTTCGCGGGGAGAAACGCATCGGCGGACGGGAGGAGGAAGAGGTCTTCGCCGCGGTGGGGCTTCCCTGGATTCCGCCCGAGTTGAGGGAGGACCGGGGCGAGATCGAGGCCGCGCTTGAGGGAAGGCTTCCGCACCTTGTGGAATACGATGAGATCCGGGGCGACGCCCATGTGCATTCCAAATATAGCGACGGCATGTCAAGTTTCGAGGAGATCGCCCGCAGGGCCGAGGAGCTGGGGCTTTCCTGGGTGGGGATCTGCGACCACTCTCAGGGGTTAAAGGTGGCCGGCGGGGTGCCGGTTGAGGTCCTCATGGAGAAGAAACGGGCCATAGAGGAGTTCAACCGGCGCTCCAAGAGGGTCAAGCTCATCTTCGGGGCCGAGGTGGACATCCGCTCGGACGGGACCCTGGATTATCCCGACGAGGTGCTTGCGGAGATCGACCTGGTGATCGCGGCCATTCACACGGGTTTCCAGCAGCCGGAGGAACAGCTCACCGCCCGGGCGGTGGCCGCCCTCTCGCACCCCCTGGTCCACGCCCTGGCCCATCCCACGGGAAGGCTTCTCGGGGAGCGCGAGGCCTACGCCATTGATATAAAAAAAGTCATTGAGACCGCGGCCCGCCACGGAAAGGCCCTGGAAATAAACGCCTTTTACAACCGTCTGGACCTGAACGACATTCACGCCCGGGCAGCCAAAGAGGCCGGGGTGAAGCTCCTCATCGGGACCGATGCCCACATTGCCGACCAGATGGCCCAGATCCCGCTGGGGGTGGCCGTGGCTCGCAGGGCTTGGTGCGAGAGGGAAGATGTGCTAAATACCTTAAGTGTGGAGGAATTTCTCGCCTGGCTCAAAAAGGTGAGGGAGGGGGCGGGCTGATGGCCAAAAAACGGGTACATGTCTTCATCTCCGGAAAGGTCCAGGGGGTATGGTTCCGCTCCTACACCAAGAAGGAGGCCGACCGTCTGGGGGTTAAGGGCTGGGTGAGGAACCTTCCCGACGGCCGCGTTGAGGCCGTTTTTGAGGGAGACGAGGAGGCCGTGGAGGCCATGGTGCGCTGGTGCCATGTGGGCTCTCCGCTCTCGCAGGTCACCGGGGTTGAGGTTCACGAGGAGCCCTATACCGGGGAGTTCAAGGATTTTAATATAAGGTATTGAGGAATGATCGATCCCGAACGCCTGAAGCTTGAGTTTCTGAATCTCATCGCCATAAACAGCCCTTCAACCAGGGAGCGCGATCTTGCCCAGTACCTGGTCTCGGTGTTTGAGGCCCTGGGCGGGGAGTGTTTTTTCGACCATTCCGCGGTTTATAGCCGTTCCGAAAGCGGAAACCTCATCGTGCGTCTTCCCGGAAGGGAGGATCTTGAGCCGGTGCTTCTCTGCGCGCATCTGGATACGGTAGAGCCCACGGAGGAGGCCCGCCCGGTAGAAGAGGGCGGGATCATCCGCAACGAACGCAAGGGCCTCATCGGGGCCGACGACAAGAGCGGGATCGCGGTGATCATCGAACTTGCCCGTACCTTCCGGGAGACCGGGGCCGAACACCCCCCGCTGGATTTACTCTTCACCACCTGTGAGGAGATCGGGCTTCTCGGGGCCCGGTATCTGGATTACAAACTCATCCGGGCCCGGGAGGGCTATGTGCTGGACTCCGAGGATCCCCGGGAGGTGATCCTGCGCGCCCCGGAGGCCATAAAGTTCACCCTGACGGTGAGGGGTCGTGCGGCGCATGCCGGACTTGAACCGGAGAAGGGGATAAACGCCATCAAACTCTGCGCCGAGGCCCTGGCCACCCTCCCCACGGGCCGCATAGACGAAGAGACCACCCTCAATTTCGGGGTCATCCGGGGCGGAAAGGCGGTAAACATCGTCCCCGAAGAGGTGGTGGTGGAGGGAGAAATTCGTAGCCACGATCTTAAAAAGATAGAGGCGCTCTGGGGAAAAATCGAAGAGGCTTTTTCCCGGGTAACCTCCGAAAAAGGGACCGATGGCCGTCCGGATTTCTCCGCCAAACGCGAGGAGATGTTCCCTCAGTTTCGGGTCCCGGAGGATCACCGGGTGGTGCGCCGGCTGGTTAAAGCCGCAGAAGACCTGGGGGTGAGCTTAAGGTTTGCCCGGCGGGAAGGGGGCTCGGACGCCAACATTTTTAACCGGAACGGAATCACCTGCGTGATCCTGGGCACCGGAATGCGCCGGGTCCATTCCCCGGAGGAATACCTGGTGGTGGAGGACATGGTCCTCTGTGCGCGTCTTCTCTACCGGGCCCTAACCCTTGAGGTCTAATCTTTCTTCCTTCTTAGCCGGGCTTTCGGAAAGGGTCCTCTCCTTCCTTTTTCCGGAATACTGTCTTTCCTGCGGAAGATACCTTCCCGAAGGAGGCCTCCTTTGCCCGGAATGTGAGGAAAGTCTTCCTATCAACCGAAACTTCTGTCCGGTTTGTGCCAGGCCCTATCCCGAAGGGGTTCCGCCTCACCCCTGCGGCGATTGCCTTTCCGGAAGGCCCTTCTCCCGGGTGCTGGCCCCCTTCCTTTACGTGCCCCCGGTCTCGGACTGGATCAAAAGGTTAAAGTTTGCCGAAGACTTTACGCTTGCCCGGGGTCTTTCCCGCCTCTTACGGAAGCATCTTCCCCGGGAGCTTTCCTTTGATCTCGTGGTCCCGGTTCCCCTGGGGAGGAAAAGGCTTTTTAAGCGCGGTTTCAATCAGAGTGCGCTTCTCGCCCGGCTTGCCTTCGGAAGGCTCGACGAGATATTGGTAAGGACCCGCGAGACCCCTCCCCAGAGCGAACTTCCGGCCTCCGAACGAGGTCGAAATGTGCGAAGGGCCTTTTCCGTGAAAGACGAGACCCGGGTCTTCGCAAGACGGGTGCTTCTTGTTGACGATGTGATGACCACCGGGGCCACGGTGGAGGAGTGCGCCCGGGTGCTTCGCGCCGCCGGAGCCCGGGAGGTCACCGTGGCCGTCCTTGCCCGGGCGTAGATTGTGGTATATTGATACTAAGCTCAATAAAGTGTCAACGCGGAGGAAAATTATATGCTTTCCGTGGAGGAAATTAAAAACTTAATTGAAAGACTGCCTGAAAAGGATTTTTTTGATCTTCGCAACTGGATTCTAGAAAAGGGTTGGGAGATATGGGATAAAAAAATCGAAGAGGACTCACGGAAAGGAAATCTGGATTTTCTAATTGAAGAAGCCCTTGAGGAAAAGAAAAAAGGAATACTGAGAGACCTTTAGTGCACAAAGCGACCTCGAGATTCTGGAAATGTTTCGAATCTTTACCCCGAACCGTACAAAAAAGAGCCCGAGAACAATTTGAATTGCTTAAACGAGATCCCCGTCATCCTTCGCTTCACTTCAAAAAGGTAGGAAAGTTTTGGTCGGTAAGAATAAGCGATTACTATAGAGCCTTGGCCATTTGGGACGGAGACGATTATATCTGGGTATGGATCGGAACTCATGAGGAATACGAAAGGATGCTTAAGCATTTCTCTCCTCCAGTATCGCGTGGTTCCGGGGGCGGGGAAGGAAAACCTTGAGAGGCTTCTTGCGCTTACCGAAAGGGCTCCGGGGGAATGGCTCGTGGCCCCGGAACTGGCTTTAACCGGGTATGCCCCTTTTAGTCGGGACGAGGCCCTGGGGCTCCTCGAGGAGCTTCGCCGGGCCCTCGGTGCCTCCGGGAAAAAACTCCTTTTCGGACATCCTGTATGGCGCGAGGATCGGATCTTCAACGGAGTCTATCTCCTTTCGGGAGAAAGGCTTGAGCTCGTGGCGGAAAAGCGGGCCCTTTTCCCCGGGCTTGATCCCGGGGCCGGCTTTTCCCCCGGAAGGATCTCCGAGATCTTTGAGCTCGAGGAGGGTCTTTTTTCCGGGGTGCTTCTCTGCTATGAATTGCGGTTTCCGGAGTTTGCAAGAAGGCTCGTTTCGCGGGGGGCGGGGGTCCTCTTGGTGCTCGCCCAGTGGCCCGAAAGCCGGAGGGAGCACCTTCTGCTTTTAGCCCGGGCCCGGGCCGTGGAAAACCAGGTCTTCGTGGTGGTGGCAAACGCCCTGGGGCGGGCGGGGGAGGCGGAACTCTGCGGGGAAAGTCTCGCGATCTCCCCCCGGGGAGAGATCCTGGCTCACGCCGGAAGGGAGGAGACCGTCCTCACCGTCGAGCTTGACCCCGAAAAGCTTGCCGCCTCCCGCAGGCTCTTTAACACCTCGGCCTCGCCTCCGCCGACCCCGCCCGAGGAAAAGATAAAAACCCTTCCCGAACTCCTTTCCGAGGTTTTTCGCCGCAGGTGCCTCGGGCACCGGATGGTCTTTACCAACGGGTGTTTTGATCTCCTTCATGCCGGCCACGTAAGTTACCTTTACGAAGCCCGAAGCCTCGGGGACTTTCTGGTGGTGGGCCTTAACTCCGACGCCTCGGTAAGAAGAATCAAGGGCCCGGAGCGCCCCATAAATCCCGAAAGGGAGCGGGCCCTGGTGCTGGCCTCGCTCGCCTGCGTGGATTACGTGGTGATTTTTGAGGAGGACACCCCGGAAAGGCTCATCCGGGCGCTTTCGCCGGAAATCCTGGTCAAGGGGGCGGACTGGCCGGAGGACAAAATCGTGGGGGCGGATTTCGTTAAGGCCCGCGGCGGGCGGGTGGTGCGCCTGCCCTTTCGCTTTCAGGTCTCCACCACCCGGATCATTGAGCGGATAAGACGGCCTGATAGCCCAGATCAAAAGCCCGCAGATTGAGATCAAGATATGCGGGTTTCACCACCCTCCTCAGGGCCTCAAGGAAGGCCTCTTTGGCCAGCGGAAGGGTACCCGAGCCCGCAAGGGCCCCGAGAAGCACCACGTTGAGCGCCTTTGCGGAACCCGCCTTCCGGGCCAGATCCTCCCCGGAAAGAAGATATACTCGAGGAAGAACCGTGCGCAGCTTTTCCAGGAGCGGCGGAAGTTCCGGATAGGTCGCAAGCCCGTCCTTCACCACCTGGGGCACCACCGGATCGATGCTCAGGATAGCCGTGGCCTCCCTGCGACAGCGGGAAAGGGCCCGCAGGGCCTCAACCGGCTCAAGGGCCACCAGAACGTCCGCCTCCCCCGGCGAAATATAGGGGCTTTTAACCTCCCCCAGCACGATACTCGTCTCCACCACCCCGCCCCGCTGGGCCATGCCGTGGACCTCGCTCATGGCCACGGGAAGACCCTCAAGGAGCGCGGCCTCCCCGATGACCCGCGAAAAAAGGAGAATACCCTGTCCGCCAACCCCCACCGCAAGAACCCGGAAACCCTGAGCCATGATCTCCTCCTAGCCCTTGAATTTGGCCCGGTAAAGCACGCAGGGGGCCTTGGAAACGATCACCCCCAGTTTTCCGGAGGAAAGAAGGGGCCTTATGGCCTCCGCGGCCTCTTTCTTCTTATAAGGATTGATCTCCACCGTGGGGATCCCCAGACCCTCGCAGAACTTCGCGATGGAGATCACGGGTTTTTCCTTAAGGGGCTCCGGCCTAAGCTCCTGAGAGGGCACGGGCTGATGGCCGGTCATGGCCGTGGTGTCATTGTCGAGCACCACTAAGGTAAAGCGATGTCCCTGGTAAAGGGCGTTTATGAGGGGAGGGATCCCGGCGTGAAAGAAGGTGGAATCCCCGATAAAGGCCACGATCCGCTGGTCGGTGGCCACGGAAAAACCGCAGGCCGAGCCCGCGCTTGAGCCCATACAGAGGAGATAGTCGGCCATTTTTAAAGGAGGAAGGAGCCCCAGGGTATAGCAGCCGATATCCGTGGGATAGACCGTATTCTCCTCCTCACCGAGTTCCCGGAGGACTTCTTTTACCACTCGATAGGTCTCCCGATGCGGGCATCCCGGGCACAGGGTGGGCGGGCGCGGGGGAAGTTCCGGTATCCAGGAGGTATCCGGCGTTTCCGGAGGAGAATATTCTATTTCCGCGGCCCGGGCCAGGGCTTCCTTAACCAGTCCGGGATGGAACTCGTGGTAGCGGGGAAGATACCCTTCGGCCTTCCCCAGGATGCGGGTGGATAGTCCCTCCTCGGCCGCAACTACCTTTAAGGCCTCCTCGAGATAGGGCTCGAGTTCCTCCACCACCAGGCACCTTTCCACCCCGGAGAGGAATTCCGCAGCAAGCCTCCTCGGAAAGGGATGGGTAAAACCCAGAAGAAGGAGCGAGACCCGATCGGAAAGCCCGAGTTCCCTCACGGCATCGAGCACGTAGTTCACCGAGACCCCGGAGGCCGCAATTCCCACCGGGCCCCTCTTTTCCATGCGGTTCCATGGAGAACGGTTCGCGAGTTCCTCGGCCTCACGCATCCTTTCAAGGAGCACCCGATGTCGCTTGCGGGCCACCGCCGGAACCGGGATCCAGCGCCCGGGGTCCTTCTCAAAACGTCCCTTCTCCGAACGGAAATAATCCGCAAGCTTCCCGCAGGTCACCACCGACCGGGCGTGAGAGACCCGGGTGGTGGTCCGCAGGAGCACCGGAAGCTCCAGTCTTTCCGAAAGCTCGAAGGCGTAAAGGGTCATGGCCCGGGCCTCCTCCGGGGTTGCCGGCTCGAGCATGGGCACCCCGGAAAGCCGGGCGTAGTAGCGGTTGTCCTGCTCGTTCTGGCTGGAATGGCAGGAGGGATCGTCGGCGGTGACCACCACCATTCCGGCCTTAACCCCCACGTAGGCCAGGGTGAGAAAGGGATCCGCGGCCACGTTGAGCCCCACGTGTTTCATGCAGGTAAGGGAACGCAGACCCGCGGCTGCGGCTGCGGCCGCAACCTCCATGGCCACCTTTTCGTTTATCGAAAATTCAAAATAAAGCCCGGGAAGTTCCCGGGAGAGGGTAAAGAGATGGTTTCCGATCTCCGAGGAAGGGGTCCCGGGATAGGCCGCACCCACCCGGACCCCGGCTTCAAGCGCCCCCCGCACAATGGCCTCATTCCCGAGAAGAAGCCTCCTTTCACCCTCCTTCGCGGAAAGCAGTGGATGCATGTCACCGGCCTCCGATCAGGGGATCCGGTCCTTTTTAACACCCGTACCGTATTTGACAATACTCAAACTTCCTGGCAATATCGGCTAAGATCTTCCCCTTAAAGACGAATCAGGATAGCGAAAAAGATGGCGGTTAGAAGGATTCTCTTATATGGAGACCCGCTCCTTCGGGAGCAAGCCCGGGAGATACGGGAAATAAACGGCCGTCTGCAGGAACTTATCGAGGATCTCCGGGAAACCATGTATGCGGCCAAGGGTCTGGGGCTGGCCGCTACCCAGATAGGGGTGCTAGAGAAGGTCTTCGTAACCGATTTCGGGGAGCGCGAGGGGCTTCCCCGGGGTTTCATGGTCTTCATCAATCCCGAGATCGTGGAGGCCGAGGGGGAACTCTATGAAGAGGAGGGTTGCCTGAGCATTCCGGGGTATTCGGCCCGGGTTAAACGGGCGGCCCGGGTCCTGGTTCGGGCCCTGGATCGCGAGGGCAAACCCTTCGAGATGGAACTCTCCGGCCTCGGGGCCCGGGCCATCCAGCACGAACTGGATCACCTGAACGGAATCCTCTACGTGGATTATCTCTCCCCTCTCAAGCGCAAACTCTTCCTGCGCTGGTGGAAGAAACACCGGCCTGGAAACCAATAATTACGGCAGCAGGTAAAGATCGCGCGGAAACACGGTCAGGCGTTGCAGCCCTTCCTCCGAAAGATAGAAGGTATCTTCCAGCCCGATAACCCCTACCTCCGGAACGTGTAGCTTGGGCTCCAGGGCCAGGACCATTCCGGGGCGAAGGAGGGTCCGAACCCCCGGGGCAAGGGGCGGGTCCTCATCCACACACAGGCCCACGCCGTGGCCCACAAAGCCCACCCCTTCCCGGCCGTGAGCCATAAAGTAGCGCTTCACCCCCAGACGTTCGGCCTCTTCGGCTACCCGGGAATAGACCTCCTCGGCGGGGATTCCCGGTTGTAAGGCCTCTTCCCCGGCCTTCATGAGTCGGAACGCCAGGGAAAAGAGATCCTTCACCTCCGGTGAGGAGTTTCCCAGACAGAACATCCGGGTCTGATCCACATAATAGCCGGCGTAAAAGCCGGCCAAATCGAGCAACACGGGTTCCCCGCGACGAAGGGGTTTCGGGCTCGCCCCGGAGGGAAAGCCGAAGACCCCGCATCCCCCTTCCCCGGCCACCATGTAGGAGGGGACCAGCCCTTCCTTTCCGGAGACCAGAAGACCGGTGGCAAACTCGTTTCCTCTGGCCGAACGCACCAGCCCCGGATGTCCCCGCCGACGCAGGGCCAGTTCCACCCTCCCCAGGGCCTCAAGCTCGCTCATCCCTTCCCTCAACCCCGGAAGGGCCTCTCGCAGGGCCTCGGCCAGAAGTTCTCCGGCCCGGCGCAGACAATCCACCTCGTAGGACGACTTGTACATCCTGAGCTTGAGGAGATCCGGAGAAAGGTCCTCCAGCTGATAATCCGCCAGGATCTCCCGGTAGCGCTGGAAACGCTCCTGAGAGAGGGCCGAAAGTTCCATCCCGATGCGCCGGACGCCTGCGCTATCAAGCACAGCCGGAAGCGCCTTCAGGGAACGGAGGGGCTCCGACGGGAGCGGACTCTCCTGCCTCACCCTTTCCAGGGGTCGGAACACCAGGAAACGTACCTCCCGGGCGGTGACCAGAAGGTGTCCCAGGGCAAAAGCCCCGGTGAAATAAAAGAGATGCAGCGGAGAGGTAATGAGGGCCGCGTCCAGGCCTTTCCGGGAAAGGACCCGCCTCAGCCCCTCAAGGCGTGTTTGAATCTCGTCTCGGGGAAGCACGCAGATACTCCGCAATTTTAAGGATGGTTTCCGCATAGGGTTCGCTGTGGTTATAGGTCATGAGCACCCTTTTCTTTTCCTCCCGGGAAAGCCCCGGACGCCAGCCGTGAGCCCGAAGATAGTTGGCCGCACTGGCCAGGGCATCGGTCAGGGTGTAAAGATCTATTCGCCCGTCACCGTTTCCATCCACGGCGTATTTCCGAAAACTGCTGGGAACAAACTGGGGATAACCGAAGGCCCCGAAGATGGAGCCCTTGAGGGCCAGAGGGTCCATTCCGTATTTTCGCGAAAGCTCGAGAAGAACGCGAAGTTCGCGATAGGCCCAGCGGGAGCGACGGGCCATGATCTTTCGAAAGCGGGCTTCCTCCTCCGGAGAGAGGCCGGGGGGAAGATAGGATTTGACGCGCTGCCAGTCAGCCGACACCGCCATACTGGCCAGGACGTTGAAGATTCGATATCGACCCCGATGACGCCCCAGATCGGATTCCACCAGGAGAAGGCCCACCAGGACCTCTTTATCCACCCCGTAGGTACTCTCGATCTCGCGAAGCAAGGGGGCATAGTCCCGCAGAAAGGCCCGGGCCCGGGCCAGCCTTTGAGGTTTCAGGAACTGCTGATAGGGAAGCTTGGTCTCATCCCAGGTAAGCTTGCGGGGCATGATCTGGGGAAGAAATCGGACCCGCGGATCGGTAAAAACCCTCTCCACCAGTTCGGCGGGAA
>DRMH01000007.1 GCA_011322625.1 Thermosulfurimonas dismutans
GATTCTGATAGTGTTTGCGAGAGATGTATTCATCGAACTTTTTCAATAAAGAAGCCGGTATGGATACACCGAATCTTACCAGATCACTCATCGAGTTTCCCTCCATGGGAGTCTTTCCTTGACTTTTAAAATAACCTTAGCTTAGAATAAGCTCAATGGGTGTATATCTTTCCTTCTGGAAGGGGGAGCATTATTTTGCCCTGGAGATCGAAACGGTGGAGGGAGTTTCCAGAGCCGAGCGTATCCTTCCGGCCCGCTGGGGTCCGGAGTGGCTGGTGGGTTTTTCCTTTTTCCGGGGGCAAACGGTCCCGGTGGTGGACCTGGAAAGATATCTGGGGGGAACCTCTTCAGCCGGGGTGCGTTACCTGGTGGTCAGCACCGGAGAGGAGCCGGTGGGGTTTGGGGCCTCGCGTTTGGGGGCCCGCTACGAGGTGGAAGATCCGGTCGAGCCGGTGGAAGACATGCCTCCGGGCATAAAAGGGCAACTTCTTCTCGGGGGCCGCACGGCCCTGCTGGTGGATCCTCACCTTATTTTAAAAGGAGGCTAGGATATGAGATGGGGCTTCAGGGCGAGATTTATTCTGGGGGCCGTTCTCGCTTTTCTGGTGGTTCAGGGGGTCCTCTTCTATCACCATATTCAGACCCAGAAGTTTCTCCGAAGGAACCTGCACGAGAGTTTTACCAGTCAGTTTCACACCTTAAGGGCCCGTTTGCAGGACTTTTTTGAACAGGCGTCCCTGGAGGTAAAGAGCTGGAGCGGTACGGAGGTAATAAAGACCTCTGTGCTCATCGGCGGGGGGCAGGCCGGGGCCAATGATTATCTTCGGAACCTTCTTTCCGTGTATCGAATTTATCACGATATCTGGGTTCTCGATTCCGGAAGGAAGGTCATTGCCGCGGGAAGGCCCGAAAGTCTCGGTTATACCCTTCAGGTGGTTCTGCCGGGCAAGCCGGGGGTTTTTATCCTGGAAAAGTTAAAGTTCAAGGGGGCGGAGTATCTCGGGATCGGTTCGCTGGTACAGGGTGGGGGAGGAGAAAAGGGGTGGCTTCTGGCCCTTATTCCGGTGCATACCCTGGGAACGGAGATCAAAAATATGCTTATCCTTCCCGGGGCGCAGGCCTTTCTTCAGGGAGAGAAGGGGTTGATCTGGAGCTCCATACCCTTTCCCGGGGTTTCCAGGCTGGGGGCGAGCATCACCCGGGTCCGCCTGGCAGACAGGGTCTATTTTGCCTCGGTTCGCCCCCTTCCTGTGCTGGGAAAACGATGGGTTCTGGGGCTGGCGGTATCCGAGGAAAGCCTGGCCCTCTTTTTGAAGTTTAATCAGCGTCTCTTTATGGCCCTGGTGGGGATAGGAGGAATCCTGGTCATTCTTCTGTTTCTCCTCCTGGAAAGGAACGTAACCCGGCCCCTTCTGGGGCAGTTGCGAAATCTCCAGGAGATCGTGGGAAGTTTCGATCTCGAAAGGCGCATGCCTCCCCGGGGGGTGCCGGAGGTGGCGGATATGGCCATGACTATCAACCAGTTCCTGGAAAAGCTGGCTGAGACGGTGCGCGAGATCACCACCGCCGAGAGCACCCTCCGTGAACACGCCCGGGAGCTGGCCAACAGTGCCCGGGAGATCGTCAAACGGGCCGAAACCAATGCCCGGGAGAGCGAGGGGGTTTTCCGGCTCATCGAGGGGCTGGAGGGGCTGGCCCGCGAGATAGAGGAAGAGGCCGGTAAAAGTGCCCGGGCGGTAAGTCAGGCCCAGGATACGGTAAACGAACTATCGCGGATAGCGGAGAAGATTTCCTCCCTCTCCTCGGAAAACCACGAGAAGGGAGGCGTGGCCCTGGACCAGGTCCAGGACATGGTTTTGATGAGCGAGGAGGTGCGGGAGAAGGCCGAGACCCAGAGTCGGGTCTCCGCGGAAACGGCCCGTATCCTGGCCGAGGCCGCGGAGGGGATGCGTAAGGCCATGGCCCGAAGCGACGAGGCGGCCAGGCGCGCGGCTCAGGCCCTGTCCCAGGTCCGCACCGGTCAGGAAGCCCTCGGCGAATCCCTCCAGACCATGCGGACCGTGGTGGAAAGCGTAACCCACATGTCCGAAATCATCGATCTTATTCGAGACATTGCGGATCAGACCAATCTTCTGGCTCTGAATGCCTCCATCGAGGCGGCCCGGGCCGGGGAGGCCGGGCGCGGGTTCGCGGTGGTGGCGGAGGAGATCCGGCGGCTTTCCGAGCGTATTGCCGAAAGTTCCGAGGAGATAGCCTCCCTCATCGAGCAGAATGTGGAACAGGCCCGGAAGGGCGAGGAGATAGCCGAGAAGGGGGCCCAGGCCCTGGAGGGTATCCTGGAGGCCACGGAGGTCAATCACCGGGAAGTCCAGGAGGTGGCCACCATTACCCGGGCTCAGGCCGAGGAGGTAAGTAAGGCCGCCCGGGCTATGGAGGATCTGGAAAAGGCCGCCCGCGAGATCTTCGAATCCTCACAAAAGCAGGAAGAACTGGGGCACCAGGCAGCCCGTTCCATGTTCGAATTGCGTAAGGTGAGCCGGGAGATCCTGGAGGTTACCGGGACCATCACCGAGGTGGCCGATCGTCTGAGCGAGGTCTTCGGCACCATCGTGGAACATGCCAATCTTATCAGCCGGGACACCAACACTCAGCGGGAGGAAACCGCCGAGGCCCGCCGCCGCATGCAGACCGTGGTGCAGGGAGCTTCGAAGAACGCCGAGGCCGCTACGGAAATCCAGGTGGATGTGGAGGAACTCCTGGAGGTGGCGGAGAGACTTCACGAAGCCGTAAGTTACTTCCGGGTGGGATCGTCCCTGTGAGATCCGGGAAGACCTTACTCCTGGCCCTGGTGGGTATCCTGACTCTGTGGGTTTCCCCCCTGCGGGCGGAAACTCTGGTCTTCGGGGTGCTGGTCTCCTCGGAGGTGCGGGACACCTTTCTGCGCTTCAGACCCCTGGCCCTTTTTCTGGAACAGGATCTGGGAAGAAAAGTCCGTCTGCAACCCCTTCCCTGGCCCAAGTTTGAACAGGCCTTTCGACAGGGGCGTTTTCATCTGGCCCTGGCTTCTCCGGGTTGTTTTCTCCTCCGCGCCCCCTATCGGGGGGTGCTACGGATGGAGGATCCCCGCACCCCGGTAATCATCTTCCGTCGGGGCACTCTCCGATCCAATTTCTCCGGGGGCAAAGCTGCGGTGTGGCCCTATTCCTACGAAGGATACCTGGCCCAGGCCGCCTATCTTTCCTCACGTCTGGGGGCTTTCTCCCCTAAAGGAGTCCGTTTCCTGGGGGCGGAACCCCTGGTGGTCTTTGCGGTCTTAAACGGAAAGGAGAAACTGGGGATGGTTTCCCTGCGGGCTGCCCGCCCCTATGCCTCCAGGCTGAAGATTATCCGTCTGGAAGGAAAGGTGCGCTGGGTGGTCTTTTTTCACCGCCGGCTTTCTCCTTCTCTGGCCTCCCGAATCAAATCGGTATTGTTAAGTTATCGGTCCCGGGAATTCTTCTTTTCTCCTCTGGGCACCCCTCCGGACCTAAGCCCCCTCAGAGGGTTCGTCCCTTAAAGGGGATACCCTGACTTTGAGACCCTTCTGCTCCACCACTTTCACCGGAGAGCCCGCAGGGATGGGCTCATCGGCCACGGCCTGCCAGATCTCGCCCTCCAGAAAGATCTGTCCACCGGCTGGCCCCACCTCGGTTAGGCAGCGTCCCTCTTTGCCCGGCAGGCCTTCCCGTCCGGAAAACGGCCTGCGTCGAAGGGCCCGGGCGGCCAGCCAGGTTATGGTCAAAAAGAAAAGGCTTATAGCCGAGGTCACGGGGATCAGGAAACCGTAAGGCAGTCGAAGTCCCTGAGGATTCTTTCCGAAGAGCATGATCGATCCCAGGAAAAGGGAGATGGTGGCCGCCAGGGTCAACAGGCCGTAACTGGTTACCTTGATCTCCAGGAAATAGAGCACCGCGGCCAGGAGGATGAGCAGAAGGCCGGCATAGTTCACCGGGAGTATCTGCAGGGCGAAGAGGGCCAGCACTAGGCAGATGGCCCCCAGCACCCCCGGAAACACCGCTCCCGGGTGAGATAACTCGAAATAGAGACCGGCCAGCCCCAGCATAAGTAGGAAATAGGCTATCTGGGGATGGGCCAGGAGCCGCAGGATGCGACTCTTGAGTCCCTCCCGATAAATCACCACCGAGACGTTTCGGGTACGGAGGACCACCACCCGGTTTTCCATTTTTACCCGCCGTCCGTTGAGCTTGCGCAGAAGTTCGTTCAGGTTATCGGCCAGGAGATCCACCACCCGCTGTCGCAGGGCCTCTTCGGCGGTGAGGGTCTGGCTTTCGCGCACCGCGGCCTCGGCGAATTTTTCGTTACGTCCGCGCAGGTGGGCCAGGCTTCTGGCCCAGGCCACCAGATCGTTTTCGATCTTTTGAAGGGTTTTGGGGTCCGGTTTTCCCCCGATGAGGGTTATGGGATGGGCCGCTCCCAGATGGGTCCCCGGGGCCATAGCCGCTACATGGGAGGCCAGCACCAGGAAGGTCCCGGCCGAGGCGGCCCGGGCTCCGGGAGGAGCCACGTACACTATTACCGGCACCGGGGAGGCCAGCACGGCCTTTACGATCTTTCGGGTGGATTCCACCAGCCCTCCGGGGGTATCGATCTCCCAGATTACGGCCTGAAACCCCTGTGTGCGGGCTTCCCGAAGGCTGTTTATCAACACGGCCGCCGAGGCCGGAGTGATGGCATCGTCAAGCTGGACCAGCAGAACCGGGCCCGCGGCCTGCCCCCGAATCGGATGTATCCAGAAGAGTCCGACCCCCAGGATCACCAACAGGGTCCTCCAGAACCTTTGCTTCACCCGAAAACTCATGCCATACCATCCAGGGTCTTTTTAAAGAGTTGCAGGTCCTCCCAGGCCAGACGTTTGGCCGCGGGATTACGCAGAAGATAGGCGGGATGATAGGTGAGTATCACCGGGATCCCCTCCAGATAATGGACCCGCCCCCTCAAACGGGAGAGAGGCTCTTCGGTAAGGAGCAGGCTCCTGGCCGCTACCGAACCCAGCCCCAGAATTATGCGGGGTTTTACCAGCTTTATCTGCCGGGCCAGATAGGGGCGACAGGCCTCAATTTCTTCCTTTTCCGGGGTGCGGTTTCCCGGTGGCCGACATTTGACCACGTTGGTGATGTAAACCTCCCTTCGCGAAAGA
>DRMH01000008.1 GCA_011322625.1 Thermosulfurimonas dismutans
ATTTTTGCCGCGGGCTTATTTTACCACTTCGGGCTTAAGCGCGAAGTAGCTGGCTGCGAATGAGTCGGCGAAGGCGTTCCTTTTCCTCCGGGGTGGCCGGCTTTTTCCTGCCCCGCGGGAGGATCTCCGCCAGGGCCTCCTTTTCGGGCCAGGGAATCTCCAGGGTCCGGATCCCCTCCTCCGAAAAGGCCACCACCAGGGGCCTGGACCGGAGGAGATGGGAAACCCGATAGACGTCGGTTACCCAGCCCCCGGTGTTGAAACAGGAGATGGTCCTTGAGGAACCGTCCTCCTCCAGGCTAAGGCGTCGTTTTTGAAAGGGGACATGGGTGTGGCCGAAGACCAGGGTGTTCATCCCGGGGAAATCCGGAAGACTCAGGCGCAGATACCTCTGGATGCGCTCCCGGGTCTTCTTTTCCTTAAGGATCTCGGGCTTATGGCGCAAGGAGGACCCGGAGCGGGGTTTTTCCCGGGCCTGCTGTTCCAGAAGCTTTTTGATCCCCTGGACCAGGCCGTCCAGACACAGATCGCTGAACACCTCCTTGAAGGCCTCCCACCAGGGAAAGTGTATTTCCCGGTCCAGACGGTCGCGAAGGTCCTGAAGGATGGACTCGGTTATCGGCCCGGCTCCCCGTTCGTGCAATTCGTCCCAGATCTTTTCCAGCAACACGCTTAATTCCCCGGCCTGTCCCAGGGAATACCAGCCGAATTCAATGAAGGGCGCGTTGATCTGTTCCAGTTTGGCCAGGGTAATCTCGTCTAGGTGAGTTATTTCCCGGAGGGGTTTTTCGAGGAGATCGGTGAAGAGGGTCCAGGTTTCCTCAAAGAAATGTCCGTGGGTAAGGAGGGCCGAGGCCTTTTCGGTGCGTAGATAGATATGGGGATAGGCCACCAGGAGATCCAGATCGCGAGAGCGGGCCGCCTCCGGCAGCAGGTGGTAAAGGAAGGTTTCACGGCCGTAAGGACGACTGATGTGGTGTTCCGGAAGATGGATTCCCTCGGGATCCAGATAGGGACAGAGCACGTAGTAATAGGGTTCCACCGGGCGGTCCTGGCGCAGCTTGCAGAAGACCTGGGTCTCCTCCTGAAAGGCCACCCAGATATGGTGGTCGTGGTTACCCGGGATATAGATGATTCCCTCGGAGACCAGGCCCTGAAAGACCTCCAGGAAGGCCTTGAGCGCCGGAAAGGCGCGTCGTCTGCGGGCCAGGGAGAGGTCCAGAGCGTCCCCGAGAAGAATCAAATACCGCACCTCGGAGAGGTCCAGCTCGGAGACCAGATATCCCCGCAGGGCCTCCAGATAGGGCCAATGGACACCCCGGGAGGGATCCAGATGCATGAGGATACTGTCCTCCTCCCCCAGGTGAAGATCCGAAAGGACCAGAGCCAGATAGGTGGTACCCATGCTTCACCTCCTTTTAGGGTTGGGTTTCGCTCAGAAAAATAATCCGAAAACGAATACCCTTAAATTTATCCAGGAACATCCGGGCCAGATCGGATTCTTCCTTTTGGAATCCTTCCCAGTCGAAACGAAAGCGGGCCCGTCCTCGAAAGGGATCTATGAATTCCAGGGTGAGATAGGGGACCAGGGTGCCATCGAAGATCGGATAGAAGAGGACATGGGTATAGGCGGGAAGATCCCGTAGAGGTCGGTTGAGGGGTAGCGCGGGGTCCACCCGAAGATCCACCCCCAGATCCCGGGTCCGGTTCCGTGCTTCCTCCAGGGTGATCTCCGGAGATAGAGCCCGCAGCCCCCGAAGATGGGTTACGATAGGAGACCGCAGGAGCAGGGCCGGACGCAGATGAGGCGCCACAGGGGCTCCCGACGGAGGGGGAGCTTCTTCCCCCGGCCCTGGCGGGGCCGAAGGAGCCCGGAAAAAATCCCGCACCGGATAAGAAGTTACCATAAGATCCCCGCGCTCGATGGCTTCCCGGTGTTCTTCCGCCACCCTCTGGGGATTCTTCGGGGAAATTTCGTATTTGAGAGGAAGATAGCAGAGAATCTGGGTAAGGGGCAATTCCCGAAGTCCGTAATTCAGTTCTACGGGATTCTTTTCCGGAGAGGAAAGGAAGGTGATCTCCCGTCGTTTTATCCGGGGCAGGGCCTGTAGCTCCTGTTCCACCCGCCGCACGCCTCCGCTAAGCCCCAGCAGAGTGCGAAGGATCTCGCGCAAGCCAAGGAGTCTTTCTGAGGGAAGTTCCGCCCGGGGTAGAAGGAGCTGAGGGGTGGGACGTAACAGATAGCGGTCTTCCCGAAGATGGAGACGGGCCAGGATTATCCCTCCGGGAAGGGAGGTCCCGACCTCGATGCGGAATTCCTCCCGCATTCGATTGGGTTGACACTCCTTGGGATCGCATACGCTCACCGTGGGTTCCCGGGGGCATTCCTGGTAGAAGATCCCCAGGATCAACTCCGGAGCCCGGGTTTCCGGTTTCACGCGCACCCGTTTTTCCTGCGGCACAAAGATGAGACGCCCCTCCGGATCGATGGCCAGCCCCGGAGTCAGGGTAAAAAGCAGGTGATCACCCCGGTCTTCAAGATCCCGGACCTCCAGGCCGGAAACGATCCCCGGCCCCAGGAGCGTGGCGTTGATCAGGGCCTCCCGGGCCAGGAGATAGTCCTGCTCCAGGTTGAAATCCTCGGCGGTAAGGAGTTTGCCGAAAAAATAGGTGTTCCTTTCCAGCCCCAGTGAAAACCTTTGGATAACCTTTTGAGGTAAGGACATTTTTTCCTCCTTCTAAAGGGTATTTTTAAATACGGGCCTCTCGTCCCAGCGTGGCCCGCAGATCAAGACGTCCGCAGAGACCTCCGTCCGCAAGTCGTGAATCCCGGCCCAGGCGACTTTGTCCTACCACCAGTTCCGCGCGGGCGAGAACGGTGTTGAGCCCCAGGGCCAGGGGTTCTCCCAGCACTAGACGCCGTTTGAGGGGCCACACCTTTCCCTCCGTTCCCAGAGGGGTCCACCGGGAAACCATTTCCCGCACCAGGGCCATCCTTTCCGGAGGCACCTCCGGGGCTACGAATACCAGGAAGAGGTTCCCCTGCCGACCGAAAAGACGCGAGAAAGGTCCTCCTTCCCTTTCGGTTTTGCTCCAGCCGATGGCCTCGTGCAGGAAGGCCCTGGAGCCCACGCACCGTTTCAGAACTTCCCGCATTCCGTACACACTGCCCCGGTAACGGTAGAGATCCGGAAGGGCCTTCAACCAGGCCCGAAGTTCCTCCCCGGCAAGCCCCCTTTCCCCAAAACCCAATATCTGTGCGGGGAATCGGAGTTCCTCCCGGTCTCCCTCCCCGGAAAGACTCCGGAAGAGGAGGTCTTTGGAAAGGAGAATCCCATCATGGATCAGTCGGAAGGCTGTAAGAAGCGGCAGGAGCAGTTCCTCGGCCTTTTCTCGATAAGCCGGAGGAATCAGATCCAGGAGATCCACGGCCGGAGGAACCGCCAGCACTCCGGCCAGGACGGTTTCCTCCCCGGAGAGTTCCACCTCCACCCGAAGCTCCGTTTCCGTGGCAGGAATCCGGGCCAGGCGTCCGGAGCGTTTCGTCTGCGGAAAGATGATCCGGAAGGATCCATTTCCGGCCAGGAAGAGCAATCCTTCACTGTAGGCCCCGGGGAGGAGAAAGGAGATCCGGGTCCTTTTCGCCGGAGGGGTCCGGATGGTTCGCCGTCCGGCCAGCAGCGTGCCCTCGGGCTCCAGAAACCAGGGTCCTCCCCGACCGGGCAGGAAAATGGCCCGGGGACGGGGAAGATCCAGAGGGATCTTTTTCCTTCCCCGGTGGAGGTTGGTTCCATCGAACCAGTAAAGGAATCCCCGGGCCTTGAGGGCTCGATAGGAAGGGGATACCCGCACCCGGGTAACCTCTCTCCCGGAGAGGGTATATACGCATACCTCGTGCGAGGAGGTTAAGACATAAAGGCGCTCCCGACGCACCGTAGCGGAGAGCACGGTCTGACCCGGCCCTTGGAAACGGTGTAATTCCCGAAGTTGGGGGAAGGAAAGGAGCCGTATCCGGTCCCGTCCTACCAGGAACAGGCCCCCGGGGAAGGCGGCCAGGGCCTCAGCCCGGGTGGAGAGAAGTTCCCGCAACCCTGCCTCCACCACCAGGAGTCTTCCGTCCTCAAGGAGAACCAGGAGTTGGTCGCAGAGGGTCCTTTCCGCCGAAAGGATCTTTCCGGGAAAAGACCATCTCTTCAGAGGATGGAGGACCAGCAGTTCCTCCTTCTTCAGCCTTAACCCCTCCGGAGTGAGATCCAGGGTTTCCGGGAACCGGAGTTCCGCCGCCCGACGAAAGAAAACCTTTAAGGACAAGGGAGAACCTCCTTTTCCTCGAGATGAAGAGAGATCCCCAGGAGTTCCGGAAAACGTTCCTCTCCGGGGAGGATCTTTTCTCCGTCGAATCGGCCCGGGGGATAGACCCGAACCGAGAGGTCGGCTATTCCATCCACCCCCGGGGTCTGTTCCAAACAGGCGTAGATCTCCGAAAGGTAGAGGGGGCGTCCCGGAGGATATCCTCGGCCGTTCAGTCCCTCAAGAGGAGAAAGGTACCGGGAGAGGGCCGTTGTCAGCTTTTGACGCAACTCTTCCCCGGGGTATCCCGGGAGGGGATAGAGCCGGGTCTCCAGAGAAAAGAGCGTCTTTCGCGGAGGCTCAAGCCGGATCTCCAGGGTCAGGGGACGAAGCCCTAGTTCCTGGATCTCTCTTTCCAGCTGACGTAATTTTTCCGGAACAATAGGAGAGGAGGAAATCACCGTGACCCGAACCTCCCGGGCCCGGAGATCCGGATAGAGATAGACCCTTTCAAAGGGCCCGGATTCTAGGAGGATACGTTCGAGGTCTCCGGGGGTAACTGCAGCCCCGCAGGAAAGATACTTCCTCCACCAGGAGGACAGGGATTCATCGGCGGGAATCCCCAGAAGGCGTCTATAGGCTTTTATTTCTTCTTCATCCAGAAAATCCAGGCGCCAGTAAAGGATATCCAGAAGAAAAAGAAGGACCTCCAGGGTTACCACTCCGGGATCAGCCGGGTTGTAATTGGTCCATTCCCGGGTGAGACCGGGGAGTTCGGTCAGGGCGAGCTCCCAGAGATCCTGGAAACGTCCTCGGTCCAGGCTGGGGATCCGGATCTTCATTCCGTTTCTCCTTCAAGAAGGATTTCACCCGGTGTAGGCAGGGCCCCGCGGGGAAGGACCGGGGGGCGCCCCCTAAGGTAAGGCCGGGGCTCCCTTCCCACCCGCGCGTTGACCTCCAGTTCTTTCACCGCCCGGACGGCCGGAATCTGGTGAAGAAGACGATAAAAATCCGAGAAATAGGGGAAGTGTCCGAAGGGAAATCCCTGCCGATCAAAATTTCCCCTCACCGGGTGCAGGAAATCCCGAATCCTGTCCCGGGCCAGAGACAGGACCCGTCGCAGGGAGATCCCGGGTTCGATGATCAGCCGGGCCTTTACCTCCACGGGGACATAGACGGGGTCCCTTATCTCCAGACTCCCCAGAGTTAGAGGCAGGGACCCGGCCAGTCTTTCCCGGATCCTTTCTTCCAGCCCCTGGGATACCCGGGGTGACGGATCCTCGGCCCGGGGAAGAACATAAAGGAGAAGGGTGGTCCCGAGGACCTCCGGCAGGAGACGTTTTATTCCCTCCACCTGGGCTAAAAGGTCCTCGAGATCGCTCCGGGTGAGGGCGCGGTAGCGATGGCGAAGACCCGCGGGCAGCTGTTCCAGGAGGGCTTCGAGGGGCACCCTGGTCCTTCCGCCCACCGCGGCTTCGAGCTGATGCACCCCTTCCACAAAGGGCGGGGGAGAAACCACCTCCTGGAGGCTTCCCGCAGGAAGATTCCCCCGGTTTCCGTGGTGGCTTAGGTAATCCACCCGGATTACAGCTCCACGGCCCGGAATGGCTCCGTGAACCCCGTCCCCGAACCGAAGACGCCCCTCCTCTGGGTCCAGTTCCACCACCTCATCCCCGGGGCCGAAGGGACGGAGATCGTCCACCACCCTCCAGCTACGACCGCCTACCTGAACCCGGACCCTTCCGGCCAGGGGTTTTAGTTGCAGTTCCTGGTCCGGCTGTCCGGTGCTTCGGGCCAGGAATCGGAGGTCCTCTCCTTCACGCACCGGCAGGGCGTTGAGATACAGCCCCTCTATTCGGGACCTCCAGAAGACCCCTTCCTTGAGGACCAGACGTATCCAGGCTCCCTCTTCTCCGAAAAGGGTCCGGGCGGAGAAGTCTTCCGGAAGATAAAAATAAAGGAATCCCGGACCCCGGAGCCCCCGGGTCGTATCCCTGAAACTTACGGTCCGGAAACCGGAAGCGGTAGAAACCTCCGCTCTTTGAAGGATTTCCTCCGGGGCTTCACCGGCAAAGTAAAGACTGACCGGACCACCGGAGTAGGGTTTCTCCAGCCGGAGATAAAGAGCCGCTTCCCCCCGGGATAGTCCGTGTTCCGGAGCCCTCTGAGGAAAAGAGTCTCCCTCCTCCCCCAGATTGGAGATCTTAATCTCCTCCGGAGGAAAAGCGCCCCCGGCCAGGAAGAAGGAGAAGCCCAGATAGTAATCCGGGATCCGGCTTTCGCCCGGGGAAACGAAGGGCCCCAGATATCGGATCCGGATCCACCGGGCCCATACCCGGTTTACCTCGGTGGGAGCCAGGTCCTCGGGTAGAAGGATTTCCCCGTTTCGGAGCGGAAGGGCTTTCCAGGTCTCTCCATCGAAGTATTCCCGGGATAGATCCCTGGGATGGACCCCGTGGGCCTCTATTTGACAGCGTGTCCCGGGAAGGAGCCAGAATCCGCCCAGGTAGAGACTTGTTCCTGGCAGCGATGGTTGGCCGAAGGGATTGCGAAGGGCCAGATGCTCCTGTGCTTCCTCAGGAGCATAGATCCGGGAGCCGGGTCCAAAGGCCCCCGGGAGCAGGGGTTCTTCGGGTTCCAGAGGGCGATCTCCGCAGAAGATATGGGTTATCCTGCGAGGGCCGGGAAGCAGGAGGAATTCCTCCCCGGGGACGGGATGGGTACTTTCTCCGTAGAGATAGAAATATTTTCCCCGGGAATCCTCCAGGGGTAAAAGATCCCGGGGCAGGGAGAAGTATCCCTTTTCCGGGCGAAGGGGGCGGCGGCCGTTTTTACCCTCCGCAAAAAGGGCCAGGCCTCCCGGCGGTTCCGTAAATTGTAGGGTGAACCTCTGCCCCGGGGAAAGGATCTCCCGCGAGAAACGAACCCTGAAGGTGAAACGCCGCCCCGGTGGCAGGTCCTCCGGATCCAGCCCCTCCCCATGCAGGAGTATGCTTACCTCCGCCAGATAATTTTTCCCGGGAAGATAAAGATAGGCTGCGGAGAACCCACCGGGCAGGGCCAGGATCTCTTCCTCGGTTTCAAAGGAGATCTCCCCGGCAGCCACTGTTAACCCTCTTTCCAGGACCAGAGGCTCCGGAGCATGGTCGGATATCCTCAGGACCACCACGGTCCGTGCGGGTTCCGGGTCCGGAACCCCTACTCCCAAGAGGGAATAGAGGTGCAGAAGCGCCTTGGAGGGCAAGGCCTCCGAGACTTCTCGGACCTCCTCCAGCCTGTGGGCCAGGAACTCCAGGATTCCTCCCAGGACCGGATCCCGGGGCGACCAGGAAGGGGCTTTCCCCAGGGCCGCCCCCAGGGCCTGATGGAGAAGGGAGCGAAGATCGCGATCCAGGATCGGGCTCATCGTTCCTCCAGATAAAAGGGATAAACCAGATTGTGCCGGCTATTGGTGCGCCGGATCCTATAGACCACCTCCACCAGCACACAGCCCCCGGCGCCGCGGACCCGGGCCGTGACCTCCTCTACCAGGATCCGGGGTTCGAAACGCCGCAGGGCTTCCTTCACCCGGTTTTCCATCCGGGAAAGAGTGACGGTGTTTAACGGGCCGAAGAGAAGATCCTCCACCGCACAGCCGAAATCCGGCCGGGTGATCCTTTCCCCCGGGCGGGTCTTCAGGATGAGACGGATGCTCTGGGCGATACTTTCCTCTCCGGAAACGAGTTGCAGTCGCTCGTCCTCCGGATCCAGTCTCAGGGGATGGGCCAACCCGCGTCCCAGGAAATCTTCCATGTTTTATCCCCCCACCAGGATAGTGAACTCCCCGGTCAGGACCTGGGCTCCGCAGGGCAGAGGATCCTGGACCCGCCCGGCAGGCCAGCCTTGAACCAGGAGCCGGGTTCCGGTGGCCAGCAGCGCCCCCGGCGGATGAAAGGGCAGGGGACACACATGGTTGCTCCCCAGGAAAGCCACCGGCAGTCCCCCGGCCAGCACCTGAATGGCCCCGGGAGGAAGTAGCGTTCCTCCATGGGTGGAAAGATCGGTCCATCGAGCCAGAAACATACGCGCCTCCTAATTGATTCTTACCAGAGAGCCGCGGAGTACCAGTTCCGTATCCGCGGACACCTCTATGCGCATCCCCTTCAGGTGAATCTCCCGCGCCTCTATCTCCATCCGGAAGGCCCCCTTGACCCGCAGGGAAGGCGGGTTCTCCTGGAATACCATCTCGTTGCCCGCGGCATCGCGAATCACTATCTCTCCGGAGTCCTTGAGCTGGATCTCCCGTCCGCCGGAGGAACGCAGGGTTACCTCTCCTTCCCCGTCATGCAGGATCACCTCGTGACCGCTGCGCGAACGGATGATCCGCCGTTTCGGTTCCGCCGGGGGTTTATCCTTCCCGTTCCACAGGGCTCCCAGGACCACCGGATGTTCCAGTTCCCCGTTCTCAAAGGCCACCAGGACCTCGTCTCCTGTTTCCGGCAGGAAGAAGGCCCCGGCCTCCTTGCCCGCGGCAAAGGAAACCACCCGGGCCCAGAAACTCTCGTCCCTGGTGCCCCGCCAGGGGAAGGTCACCTTTACCCGGCCCAGACCCTCCGGATCCCGATGGTCCGTCACAATGGCCACGTAGATTCCGTAAAGTTTTTCCGGAGATGGCTCCTCAAAAAAACTCATTTTTGAACCCTCTTGAGTTTCATGCGCAGATGGTATCCTCCCTCCCCGATCTGATGGGTGGCCTGAGTTACCAGAAAGGCCCCCTCAAGGGCTGTTCCGCCGGGCCCCTGAACCAGGGGAAGACCCTTTATCTCCACCCGATCCCCGGCCTGGATCTCCGGGAGCCCCAGACACTCGGCTTCCACCTGGAGAAGGGTGCGATGTTTCCGGAGAAGGGCCTGAGCTCGACTCCGGGCCTCCTGCCGGTCCCGAACCGGCAGGGATACCTCTAGGGTGGGAGGCGAAGGCCAGAGGATCCGAATTTCCTCGGTGGCGCCCCCCTCCCGGATCTCGGCCTGCCCCTGGATCTCCTTCTTCCGCATCGGGTCCCAGCCCCTCACCACCACCCGGGAAATCATCCCGCTGAGATCGAACTGAGGGGTAAAGGAACGAAGCTCCCGCCCGAAAAGGAGTTCGTGTCTCCGACCGTGCCCATCCTCCGGGTTTTCAAAACAGAAAACGGCCTTTTCTTTCTCCTGATTTAAACGACTATAGAGAAGATATCCGTTTCTTTCGGCCAGCCGTTTCAGAAACTGGTAATCGAATTCCTCCTGCTTCTGCTGGACTTTGGGATGCCGGCTTTCGGTCTCCTGGATGACCTTTTCCTCAAAGACCGGATAGAGATCCACCACCTGTCGCACCACCTCGTGATCCCGGACCTGGCTGAAACCGCCCCGATGACGGGAGGAAAGGGCCCGTCCCTTCATGAGGAGGAAAAGAAAGTCCTGAGCCTCCAGATGGATCTCCCCGATGGAGTCCACGGAGAGGGAATAAGAGATAGAGGTGAGGCACCCTCGGAAGATCAGGAGACGGGTTCCACCGTAACCGGCCCGGGCTTCCACCCGGCACCCGAGCCGGAAGAAGGAAAGGGCTTCCTCCAACCACAGGGCCAGGTCTTTTTCCGTGCCGGCCCGAAAAACGGAAAAACTCAGCCGTGCGGAGGCCTCCACCGACTGTTCCACTGTAATCTGGTTGCAAATGAATCCCCGGGGACCGAGCTCCTCTCCCTCCACCTTCAGGGAAAATCCCGGGGCATAGAAACGCAGTTCCTCACTCACCGCCGCTCCTCCTAGGAGGAAGCTTGAGCAGGGTGCCGGCCGGTACCTCCAGGGGATCGCGTATCCGGTTTTCCCGGGCGATGAGTCTCCAGGCGGAAAGGGTTCCGTATTCTCGAAAGGCCAACAGAAAGAGATTTTCGTCCTCACGCAGGAGATGGAGTTTGCTTATGTCCGCGGACTCCGGAGACCGTTCCTCCCTCTGCTCCTCCGGGGTGAGATAACGTTTCAGGGTGAGACGGAGACGAACCCTTACCGGGAGGCCCTGGTGATCGAAGAGGACGAAACGCTTGCTCAATTTCTCCACCACCGCCCGGGGCAGGATCTCCCGCCCCCAGGAAAAGGAGACCAGGGGAGGAGCATGGAGGGAGGGATCCACGGAAAGGGCCTTCTCCAGGCGGGCCAGCCGTTCCAAGAGAGGGGGCCTCTGTCCGGAGTGAGGAGGCAGGGTATCGTCCAGCAGGAATTCCAGAGAGACCGTTTCTCCTTCCCCGCTAAGGAACTGGAGCAGAGGAGCGGAGAGTTCCGGAAAATTGACCACCTGAAAGCGATTGCCGGTTTCCACGGTGTATTCCGCCGGGTTGAAATCGAAGACGAATTCCCGTCCGGCATTTTTTCCGTTGAGGATTCGGAGTACGGCTTTGGCCGGCATCAGACCCTCTCCACCCCGGTATAAACCAGCTCCAGGCTCTCCAGGGCCACCCCGGACTGGTCGGCCTTCAGCTCCGGCCCGGTCCATTTAACCGGATAGGCCCCGGTTACGGCCAGGCGCAGGGCCTCCTCCCCGGCTTCGTCGAGGATGACCAGATAAAGGGTGCGTACCTCCAGAGGCCCCTGAAAAGAAAGGGCCCGACGTATCCGGCTGAACCACTCCCAGAGCTCCGCCCGACAGATCCCCCGGCGAAGGACCAGGGTTCCGGCCTTGATCCCCTTGGGTAACCGATGAACCAGGTCGTTAACCCCTCCCTCCACCACTTCCTCCACCTCCAGCGAGAGTTCCAGCCCGGAGATCTCCTGGAAACCGGCCACCAGGAGACCCTCACATTCCACCAGAAAACGATAGGCCAGAAGGGGATCCCTACGGGAACCTAACATGCAGATACCCCCTCTTCCGAAGTTCCCTGCGCCAGCGTTCCATAAAGGGCTCAAAGAGGATCTCTACCAGATGCCGAATCTCGGGAAGGCTCAGAGTAAACGTGGAACAGGAGCCCCCATTCTCCGGCCAAGACGGCCGGGGCCGAAGATCCTCCGAACTTTCCACCTCCGGGACCCTTCCGGGAGCCTTTTCCCCGGAGATATCCCTTCGGGGGCGAGGAGGCCGGGCATAGATCAGGGAAAGCGGTAACTTCTCCCCGCCCCGGAGACCTTCCTCTACCGCACCCGAGCCTTTCTCTCCGGGCCTTTTTTCCCTTTCGAGGAAGATTACCGGGAAGATCTGGCTATCTTCTCCGGGGACCCCCCTCCGGCTGGTGAAGCCGGGACCCGCTCCGGGAAAGGACTCCCTCCGGGCAAGAAAAACCCTCTCCCTCTCTAAAAGATTCCTCCGGACCCGCCAAAGGAGGGTGAAGTTTTCCCGCCGGCCCCCTCCCACCGGAGCGGTAGGGTCCCTTTTTTCCTGCACGGTTTCCAGAAAACGGGTAATTTCTTTCCGGGAAGACCCTCCTCCGGAAGGGATAACCGGAGATCCCGGGCTTCCTTCCCGGACCAGGCGGAGAGATTCCTTTTCCAGCGGATCTCGCGGCGGCCTGGAAAAGCCCCTCTTCTCCGGGACGGGAGGATGAGAGGGCAGGAGAGAGGAGGACTCGGGCGGGGATAGGACCCCGGGGAGGGTAGTCCGTTCCCGGAGAAAAACCGGCGGTTCCGGGATGGGGATATAGCGGGTAAGGGTTTCAGACCCCGTTCCTCCGGAAGCTCCGGATGCGACCGGCGCAAGAAGGGTTTTCCCGGGGGTTTTCTCTCTTACCCGGATCACCCGCAGGAGGAGCCCCGGGCCTTTATCTCCGGAGGGCTTTTCCGGCCGGAGTGCCGTCCGGAGCCGCAGGGGCCGGAAGAACCTTTCTCCCGGTATCCACCAGACCAGGTTAAGAAGAGGTGGGGATCCCCTTCTCGGGCGATGTCGTTTTTGGATCTCTTCAGCTAGGAAGATCCCTGAACCCAGGGGTTGGAATAGGGCTACCCCCGGCGTCTTTCTTCCTCGGCCAGTCGCTGATTGATGCGGCTTATTTCCCGGCACCAGCGCCTCCTTTCCGCATGATCCAGCTCCAGGAGTTCCTGATAACCCCAGTGCAGGTGATAAGCCAGAAAGGCCAGTTCCTCATAAAGACGCTCCAGGGGGTAGCCCTTTAGGCCCCCGGGTTGGTCACCTCCACCGTCACTTCCTGTCCGCATTGCGGGCACCTGGTCTTCAGGGTGTACCCGCCCCCGCCGTTGATGCGTTGATAGAGATCCTGGAGGTAGAGCAGATCCTCCAAGAAGAGACCCTCGATAATGCGAGGATTCACGTCCGGGAGGTCTCCCAGCCGGAGAATGACCCGCGAGAGGACGATGACCGTTAGATAAGCCGGATTGGTCTGTACGCGGGGGTCCTTGAGGGGCAGGATCTCATCCGCGGCGGTGGCCAGGCGCATAACCCCCTGACGGTGAAGACGACCCTCCTCATCCACGTAGCCCTTGGGCAGGGTGAACTCGAATTCCGTCTGTAACATGGTCTGCCTCCTAGTCGGTGCGTTTCATGCCTTCGTGGGTTATCTCCAGGGTCTCGATGGCCACCTCGTTGCCCTTGGCGTTGAGGTCCGGGGCGTCGTATTTGCTCGGCCAGGCCTGATAAAACTCCCACCGGGCCGCGGGTTCCCCCTCCTCGTTGAGGACGATGATGGCCACGTTGCGTCGGGCCTCACCCATCTTCCCCTGTTCCACCAGCCGACGCCAATTGTAGAGTTCTAGGGAATCGGTAACCCCCCACTTGAGGGTTACATTGCCGTACTTGGCCAGACCCGGCAGCTTTCGCAATACCGGTGGCTCGTGACCCTCCCGGTATTCCACCACGTCCTGCGTGCTATCCGGAAGGGTTACCTCGCTGAACCCGGCCTGAACGATGCCGTCGATCTCCACCAGAAAACGGAAATTACGATAGGGATCCTTCCTCTGTCCTACAGGCATAAGGGACCTCCTTGTAAGGGGTTATTCGCTGACCTCGCTGCCTCCGGACCATTGGGCGATCCGGAAGATAACAAACTCAGCCGGTCTCACCGGGGCTACCCCCACCATCACCACCAGACGACCGTTTTCCAGGTCCTCTTCGGTCATGGTGGTCTCGTCGCATTTCACGAAAAAGGCCTCCTCCGGAGTGGCCCCGGTAAGGGCTCCGTCCTTCCAGACCCCGGTTAAAAACTGGGTCACGGTCTGACGGACCCGGGCCCACAACCTGGGACTGTTGGGTTCGAAGACCACCCATTGTAGCCCCTGCTCGATGGATTTTTCGAGAAAGATGAAGAGCCTCCGGACATTGACGTATTTCCACAGGGGATCGGAGGAGAGGGTACGGGCTCCCCAGATCCGGATTCCCCTCCCGGGTAGAGCCCGGATGCAATTGACCCCCAGGGGGTTGAGAATTTCCTGTTCCCCTTTACCTACCCGATAGGCCAGACCAGCCACCCCTCGCACCGGTTCATTGGCCGGGGCCTTGTGTACCCCCCGTTCCGCATCTGTGCGGGCATAGACCCCCAGCACGTGTCCCCCCGGCGGGACGGCCCGCAGTCCCTGGGTTAGGGGATCGTAGATCCGGAGCCAGGGATAATAAAGGGCCGCATACTTGCTTTCCCACCGATTTCGCGGGGGAGAACCGGCCAGATCCGAAGGGGTCTTTCCCGGAGGCGGGTCTATGACCAGGAAGCGATCCTTCAGTTTCTCGCAATGGGCAAGGAGCCGGGGAATCAGATTCGCGTAAAGATCTTTTTCGTAAGGGGCATAGACCAGGGAAATTTCTTCTATCTTCTCCAGTTCCGGGAAAAAGGATTGGTAATTTTCCAGCTTCAGGGTCCCGTCGCTACCCCCGGAGAGGCGATAGACCCCGGGGGTAAGGTTCTGGGCCTGGGATTGGTCCAGGTTCAACCTCAACAGTTGGGAACGTTTAAGCTGGGCCTGAAGATCCTCCAGCCTCGAGGAGCTTCCCGGGCGGGGGATATAGGTTTCGCGATCCCGGGCCTTTTCCAGAAGACGCTTCAACGCGATGGGATCCACGTCTCCCCAGGCTTTATGGGTGTCGGTGCCCATGAGGGTCTCCAGGGCCTCCTCCCGCGGCACCAGGGCCAGCTCCAGTTCGCCTATCTGGCTTGGATCCTTTTCGTCCGGACGGAGCACCACCAGTAACCGGTTCCCCCAGGCCCCCTTGGATCCGGCCAGAAAAACGGGGTTGGTGGCGCCGTTAAGGGTGAAGTCGGCCTCCTCGGCCCCTTCGCCCAGGACCCGGCAGACAAAACCCCGTTTCCCTCCGTTCAGGAAAAACCCTTCCAGGGCGTAGGGAAGATAGGCCTCCGCGGAAAAGGGTCCCCCGAAAAGGCGTCGGAACTGGGTCAGACTGGTCACCAGAACCGGTCCTTCCGTAGGACCCCGTTCGGTGCGCCCCAGAAAGACCGCCGTGGAGGTGCTTACCCCTTCGATAGGTTTGGCCCCCAGTTCTATCTCCTCGATGTAAACCCCTGGTGCAAGATATTCCGGCATAGGTCTTCCTCCTTCCTGGTGATTTGAGATTCGGAACCGGCGGAGGCCGCTTTCAAGTTCACACCTCCACCTGGATCCGGGTTTTCTCCCCTACGGGCCAGCGCAGATGCCGTCGGATGATCACCCCCTCCGGGGTCTCCACCTGGAGGGTGATCCGACGGCCGCCCCGGAGCCCGGGAATAAAAAGCCCCTGCCCCCGGCGCAGGAGCCTCTTGCCCTCCACCCTCCGCGGGAAGAGGATAAAGGATCCCCGACCGTCGGTACGGGTGAGGATCTCCTCAAAAAGGGTCCTGGCAAGGACCCGGACCCCGCTCAGGGGACGCCCCTCCCGAAACACCTGTCCGCAAAGCAGGGTGGCTCCGGACGGAAAGGGATAAATCTTTTCCGGCCAGAGTTCGATCTCCAGAGGTTCCTCCCGGGGCAGGGAAAGCCTTAACTCGCGCGGTCGATAATGCGGCCCGGATACGGAAAGGTTTATCTCCGGTCTTTCCCCGTAGAGCCGGTAAAAAAGTAGATAATACCCGTGAGGCTTTCTCACCCTTCGCACCGGCGGAGGATCTATCCTCAGAAGATAGGGGAGATGGGGACTTTGCCCGGTGTAAGCGTCGGTGATAAGGAGGATCAGTTCCGGAAGGATGCGTTTCATTTCCGGGCCTCCAGGTCCAGAAGGATCTCCCGCACCGGTTCCTTTTCCCGGAGCGGGGTTTCCATAATGACCGGGGTAAGGAGGTAACAGACCGAGAGCTTGAAGGGCCGGGAATGGAAGGCGTTCCAGATCCGGGCCATCTCCTCCACCGGCAGAGGATGCAGGATAAGCCGAAACTCCAGTCCCTGTCCGGCCAGCTCGCCCCGCAGATAGGGATCGCGGAGGACAAGATGGCGGTGAAAGATAGCCATGGCTCGCCCGAGCAGACGGTATTCCTCCAGGGTGGCGGAGGTGCGGTCGGTCAGGCGCGAGGGGGCGTAGGCCGTGAGCATAAAATAGAGATCCAGCGCCAGGGGAGGTCTTCTTTCCTCCGGCGTAAAGGCGTTCCTCAGAGCGATGTTTTCCCGGAGATGGTAGAGGAAAAGACAGAGCCGCGGATTCTCCGCCGGACCCAGATCCCCGGGGGAGGAGAGCACAATGGCTTCCTCGGGATGGGGGATCACCCCCTCAAATCCCTCCCGGAGGATACTCACCAGGGTCTCTCCCAGATCGGCGATTATCTGGCTCATACAGCCCCGAGCCTCCTCATCAGCAGGGAATAACACCGTTTTATGTGTTCCCCGGAGGCAATCTCCCGGGCGGTCCAGAGATCCCCGCCTCCCACCCGACCCCGACCGAGATGAACCGGTTCCCCGGAGAATTTGACCAGTTTCACCCGGCTCTTTCCCAGTTCCGTGGCCTTCTTGCGCATGGCCCGAAAATAGGCGGCAAAGGCCCCGCCGCTGGAACGATTGGCCCGGGAGGTAAGGAGTACATAATTTTTCCGGGGATCGTCCTTCCCTCCCACCGCCAGTTCCACAATATGATCCACGTCATAGAAGACGGACTTGTCACACTCCTTCCTTCCCCAGTCGGGGAATACGTGCCAGCGGCGTCTTACGATCTCCTGCAGGAGGATCTGGAGGGAGGGATTCTTTTCCTTCGGGGATTCACGGATGTTCTCCCGAGTCTGCTCGGAAGAAGTCCTTTCCTTGCTCCGGACCTTGATCTCCTGGGACCGAACCTTAGAGGCCAGGAATTTAGCAATGTTTTGCAGGGCCTGCTCGGCATAGGTCGCCTCCCAGGCCTTCCGCTGGGCCTTGGCCTCGCGCGGGTGGACCGCGGAAACCTGCGCGACGAGGGTCTTTTTTTCGTATCTCGAACGATAGAAGTATTCGCCTCCGGGGCCCTGGGTATAGTATTTGGGCCGAGGGAGAAAGAAGGTCCGAAAGATCAGGGTGTCGCCGCTTATTTGGTAAGCCGAGGTGCAGGTGGGATCGGACCCGAAAAGCGGAATCCCTTCCTCCACCGGCCCTTCATAGATCGTTCTACCCCTGCTCATGGCGGCCCGGATCTGGAATCGTTTCCCCCGCACCGCCACCTGCAACCGTCGGAACCGATACCGCCGCCGGAGCTCCCGGGTCAGGGAATAGAGCCGGCGCAGCCGAAGGGGTTTTTTCTCCCGGGCGAAGGCGGCTCGAATCGCAGCCAGGGCCCGAGCCTTGCGCGGATCAGGAGGGGTCTGGCCGGAGACCCCTGGCCGTTTGCGGGTAAGACCCCCGGGGGCTCCCTTCCCCTGGCTCCGGACCGGTGGGCGGGCCCTTTTGCGCCAGGTCCTCCTCCTGCTCGGAGCCCGGGCCCGGTGTCCGGGGGCCTGAAGACCCCTCCTCCGCATCCGCCCTGTTGGCCTTCCGGATCGGACCCCCGGTTTCCTGCCCGGGGCGGAAGGCCCTCGGGCCCCGGCGCGGTTTCTCTCTTTCCAGCGTCCCGGGGCTTCCCTTTCTCCACGGCCGCTCTTTACCCGGCGGTGAACCAGATCCGAAGCGAATTTTCCCGGATCGAAATCCACCCGCCCGAATTCGATCCGGGGCCAGTCCCGGGAACCGAAGACGTAATCTACCCGGGCCCGGATACCCAGGGTGCCCGGAAGGGGCCACTCCTTATGTACAAAAGGCCAGCTCCATTTGCGATCCCCCAGAGGCGACCACCAGGGACTGTCCACCCGGAGGAAAAAGTCCCCGGAAAGCCCCAGGAAGGGCTGGGCTCCGAGTTCCAGGTCTCCGCTAATGAAGAATTCTCCCTGGCCGGTCTTGGGGTTTTCCCGGTACCCCACCACCGGGGTGGCTTCGGCGTATCCCTTGATGCCGGCCCGACCGGTGAGTCCGATACCGGCCTTCACGTCGTGATCGGCGATCTCCACCCCGGCCCCGCCTTCGATCCGGGCATCCAGCCCCGCCGCCGCGGAGATGTTCAGGGACCCCTGGATTCGAAAATCCTTGGCTACCGCCGGATCGGTGGAGTACTGTCCGCTCACCTTGAGGTTGTAGAATTTGGCCGGCCCCACCACGGCCCAGAGCTCAAGCCCGATCCCCAAGAAGAGGAACACGTTGCCGAGCACCGGAATACCGTAAGCCGCCCGGGCCTCAAGCGAGGGAAGCTCACGACCGTAATTTTTCTGAGGGAAGAGTTCGATTTCGGCCTGAGGGGTGATCTCCCCGCAGACGGTAAAATGTCCCCAGGGATCAATAAAGACCCTGGCGCTCCCGGTAAGCCAGTCCGTAAAATGGAAACGCAGAACCCCCTGAGCCACCAGAGCATAGGGCCGAGGGAAGGGCCGCCGACGGGGAACCCGGGATCCCAGAACCTTTCCGGCCCGATCGCTGCTCACCACCTCCAGATGGACCTTTCCGTCGAATTTTTCGTCCCGGTAATTCAGGTCTCCCTGGGCCTGAAGACCTTTTCGGTCCCAGAGAAAATTCGCCTTTCCCGAGGCTCGTCCCAGGGTGACCCGGGTCTGAACCTTCCCCGTGAGATAACCGTCCTCCGCGGGAACCAGCTCCATTTCTACCCGGGCTATCTTTCCGAAATCCAGAAGGGCCCCGGCCCGGGTGACCCGGGGGCCTCGATCGGTAAGAGAAAGATCCAAGTGCCCTCGAAAACGTTCCTTAATGCGAAGTCTTAACCCGGAGGCCGCAAACTCCAGCCCTCCCTGCTCGGTAAGACGATTGGTGATCCGGGACGAACCACTTATCCGGATTCCCTGAAGTCCCAGGGCCCGCGGACGAAGCCGAAGGAAAAGGGCCAGATGTTTCAGATTATGGACCCCTTTTTCCGTGCGAAAGGCCAGATACCCCGTGGGACCCCGGGAGGTCACCTTTACCCAGAGCCCCAGGTCCTTTACCGGAAGAGCGGGCCTGAGCAGGGGCAGGAACCCCTGGCCCCGGAGACCGTGGCGGTGGTCGATTTCTATCTCCCCCCGGGCCATGGCTCCATAGGAAAAGATCAGACGTCTTTTTTGCCCCCGGGGGACCCGCTTTTGAATCTCCTCCACCACCTCCTTTCCGGGACGTCCCCGGAGGTCCACACCTTCTCTTTTTTCCTCCCGGGCCGGTACCCTCATCTCGCCTCCAGCATGGCTCCGAGTTTGGCCAGCTCGATCTCCAGGGCTTCTTTTATCTCCTCGGGACCCACCGGTTCCTCCCCGGCCAGATAGGCCGCGGTGAGTACGATGTTCCGGATCTGTCCGCCGCTCAGGGGATACTCTCGAGCCAGCCTGGCTACATCCAGCCCCCGGGTACGGGGAAGCCGGGCCAGAAATTGCCGCCAGAGCCGTTCCCGCATCTCCTCATCCGGGAAAGGGAACCGGATGATCAGATCCAGTCTGCGGACGAAGGCCTGATCCAGAGCAGGCTCCAGATTGGTGGCCAGGATCACACACCCCCGATGGTCTTCCAGTCGCTGAAGGAGATAGCTTATTTCCATGTTGGCGTAACGATCCTGGGCCTGCCGGTTTTCCACCCGGCGTCCGAAAAGGGCCTCAGCCTCATCAAAGACCACCACCGTCTCCGGGCTCACCAGTTCCTCGAAGATGAGACGCAGGTTTTTTTCCGTTTCTCCCACCCATTTGCTGGCCACTCCGGCCAGATCCACTACCAGCAGCGGCAATCCTAGAGATCCGGCCAGGATTTCCGCGGCCAGGGTTTTACCCGTGCCCGGAGGCCCGGAAAAGAGGACGTTGATCCCCTTGCGGGGATGGGCCAGGCGGGCCAGTCCGTCATCCTCCAGGATCTGAGTCCGGCGCCGCAGACGGAGCAGGAGGTGATCCAGGAGCCTTCTTTCCCTTTCGGGTAGTATCAGATCCTCGGGGCACCGGCAGGGTTTCCGCACCAGGGCCAGCCCCCGGGCCCGGCGACGGTATTTCTCAAGTAGGATTTCCTCCGGCGTAAGCCCGGCCCGGACCCATTTTTTGAGTTCCCGCCGGCATATCGGGAAAGACCAGGCCCCGGAAAGCCCAAACTGCCGGAAAACCCCGGCCAGATAGTCCCCCGAGGGAGAGGGGACACTTAGACGGTGTTCCGCAAACCCCAGGGGGCGCTCTCCCACCAGGACCAGATAAAGGGCCAGATCCCGCAGTAGCCCCCGGGGAAGTTCCTCCCGGTCGGCCTCGGTAAGGACCACCAGACGTCCCTCCAGAAGGGCCTCCCGCAGGATCTCGCCCAGGCCCTCCTTCCCCACCTCCGGGAGGGAGACGGACCAGGCCGGAAGCCCCATCTCCGCCAGGGCCTCCTCCAGGGCCAGAAGTGCGGTCTCCCTTTCTCCGATAAGTTCCAGCAGGAAGGGTTCTTCCCTCTGCCGCGATTTATGGGCCAGGGAAACGATCCGGCCGGCCAGAGGCCCGGCCCGTCCCGCATCCGAGGCCGGGAGTTCCTCCACCCCCTCCAGCCAGGGCTTAAGACCGCAGAGACGGTCCATCAGGGCCTCCGGGAGCCCGTAAGGACGGTCCAGCAGGGGATATTCCTCCGTATCTCTTACGTAGCGAAGGAGCCGAAAACGGTGCAGTTTCCCCCGGGGATGAAAGAGTTCCCGGGCCCGGGGATAGGAGATCCCGGTCAGGTGCAGGAGAAGCCGGGGCGTGGCCCGGGAGGGTTCGCCGGAAGAGTCCGCATACCCGCTCTCCAGGGCGAAGGGCAAAAGCAGGGCCCATTTCTCGTCCTCTTCCAGATCAAAGACCGCAGCCAGGAACTCCCAGAATTCCCGGTAAAGGCCCCGCTCTATATCCTGAAAGAAGGGAGACCGCTTAACTCCACCCCCCCTGAAGAAAGCCGAGTTTCTTCCTGGATAGCAGCCGGGGCCGGAGTCTGTCAAGAGGGAAGATGACCCGGGCGGGGTTGTGTTTTCGCAAAATTGCGTCACTATGTATAGATTGAATTTGCCGGAGGATGGAGGGCCATGATTATCATCCTGAAACCGGAGGTCGGTCCGGATAGCCCGGAGTTTCAGAAGATCCGGGATTATCTATCCCGGTTCGAGGGGCTGAGGCTCCACGTAGCTCAATACGAGGGGATGACCCGGAGGGTCACCGAGATCCATCTCATAGGCGACACCCAGCGGGTTCCCCTGGAGGAGGTCCAGGCCCTGCCCGGGGTGGAGAGGGCCATCAGGGTTTCGGCCAAATACCGGCGCATAGGGCGACACGGTTCGCTGGAGCCCTTCGGATTCGAGTATCAGGGCCTGCATTTCGATCAGGATTCCTTCCACATCTTCGCCGGGCTCTGTGCGGTGGACAGCCGGGAGAACGCCGAAGCCATCTTTAAGGCCCTCTCCGAGGCCGGGATCGTTACCGCCCGGATGGGGGCCTACAAACCCCGTACCTCTCCCTACGACTTCCAGGGCCTGGGGAAGGATTGTCTGCCCTGGCTCTTTGAGCTGGCCGGGAAATACGGCATCCGGGTCATCGCCATGGAGGTGCTGGCTCCTCACCATATCGAGGAGATCTATGAAGCCCTGGAGCGCACCGGGCATCCCACCGGGGTGATGCTTCAGATCGGGACCCGCAATGCCCAGAACTTCGAGCTCCTCCGGGCGGTGGGGAGTCAGCAGGAATTCCCGGTGCTGTACAAACGGGGTATGGGGCTCTCCCTCGAGGAATCGCTCAACGCCTGCGAATATATCGCCAGTGAGGGAAATCACCGTATCGTGTTCTGCCTGCGCGGGGTGAGGACCCATCTGGGAGATCCCCATCGCAACCTGACCGATTTCGGGCATGTTCCGGTGGTCAAACGACTCACCCGGCTCCCGGTCTGCGTGGATCCCTCCCATCCCATAGGTTCCCGGGTGGAGGCCCCGGACGGGATCAAGGATATCTATCACGTAGCGGCGCAGGGGGTTATCGCCGGGGCCAATATGGTCCTGGTGGAATTTCATCCCCGGCCGGAGGCCGCCCTGTGCGACGGGCCTCAGGCCCTGTACCTGGAGGAACTGCCCTGGTTCCTGGAACACATGCGTATCGCCCGCGAGGCCTACGAAAAGATGCGGGACCTGGCCCGGAGGTAACCTTTTTCCTCCGACCGGGAGTCCCGGGGAGGTCGGTGCCTTAAGGGGGAGAATGCCTGTATTCGGTCCGGTTCGTTCGAGACGCCTGGGGCTTTCCCTGGGGGTGGATCTGGTCCCCCGCAAGGTCTGCTCCATGGATTGTGTATATTGCGAGGTGGGGCGCACCACCCTCCTTACCACCGAACGGGCGGAATACCGGAGCCTTTCCCGGGTGATGGAGGCCCTGGAAAGGGCCCTCCGGGAGAAGGAATTCGACGTGATAACCATCACGGGTTCAGGGGAACCCACCCTGAACCTGCGGTTTCCCGAGGTGGTGGAGCGCATCCGGAGCCTCACCCCCCGGCCTCTTGCCGTGCTTACCAACAGTACCCTCCTGGCCGTGCCCGAGGTCTTTGAGGCCCTCTGCGAGGTGGATTTCGTGCTGGCCTCTCTGGATGCGGCTCGGGAGGAGAGTTTCCGCCGGGTGAATCGTCCGGCCCCGGGGCTTTCGGCCCGCGAGTTGCTGGAGAATCTGATGGCCCTGCGCGGAAAGATGCGGGGCGAATTGTGGCTGGAGATCCTCCTGGTGCGGGGGATCAACGATGCCCCGGAGGATATAGAGGCCCTTAGGCAGGCCCTGGAGCGTATTCGTCCGCATCGTGCCCAGCTCAACACCGTGGTCAGGCCTCCGGCCGAACCCTGGGCCAGGGGACTGACCCCGGCCGAGATCCTGGCCCTTTCCCGGGAACTCTCCGCCGAACCCCTCACCGTAGCCCCGCGGGGGCAGGGCCGGAGGGGAGCCGGGCTTTCCCCGGAGGAGGTGGAGGGCTACCTCTCCCGGCGGCCGGCTCCGGTGGAGGAGCTGTCCCGGGCCTTCGGCGTTCCTCCGGAGGAGGTACGGGGGATCCTGGATCGACTCGCAGCCCGCGGTCGGGTCCGGCCCGTGGTCTTCAGAGGGGAGACCTTTTATCGGGCTGTGGCCGGGGGTTCCCCTTAAAGACGCACCAGGATGTAACGCAGGTACCGGGGAGAGGGCGGCTGGTCCGGGTCCGCAAAGGCCAGTTCCTCCTCCAGGCGGGAGATCACGAAACGCAGGAAACTCTCCGTAAGTTCCCGGTCATAGTAGAATTCCTTCTGGGCCAGCCAGCGGAAGTTCTGATGGAGTTTTTCCTCCAGCTCCGGGCGGAACCGGTTGCGCTGGGGCTCGGGACGAAATTCCAGGAGCCGACGAAAGATCTCCGGCCATTTTTCCGCCGGAAGCGGAGCAAACCGGAACTCCCCGGTTTCCATCCAGTGGGAAAGGGCGGTGAGGATGAGGGCCGACCAGGTGATGTCCCGAGGTTCCAGGAAGTTGGTGCGGGCGGTGGCGATCTCCGCCACCCAGAGGGGAGGGGTGCCGAAGGCCTTCTGGATCAGGACCGCCCAGTATCCGATCTCCTCCAGGATTCTCTCCACCCGCCGCACCTCGGAAAGTTCCCTGAACCAGCGATATTCCTCGTCGGTTCCGGCCTTCTCCGGCAGGTAGAGCCGGATCCGATTGGCGTCCCGTACGGTTACCCCGCGCAGGTAGGAGGCATAGGGTTCATCGAGGTGCCGCAGGACCCTGGGGTCCAGCCCTTCCTGAGAGGAGATCTCGCGGGCCTTCTTCCTCAGCCCCACGATCAGGGTATGAGCGGTGCGGAAGATGTCCTCCAGGAAATAGGTCTCCAGAACCCGGGCCCCGGCTTCCGGATCCGGTCCGGCCAGATACTCCACCCCGATGTTCAAATACCCCAGCACCTTGCGCAGGGAATCCTCCACCTGGGAGATCTCGTCTATGTTTACGTGATCCACGATAAGGACCTTGTTGGTGATCCAGGCCAGCTCCCGCTGAAGACGGTCCAGCTGGGCCGGGTCGGTGATCCGACGCAGGGCTTCGGAGAACCGTTCCGCCCCGGGGTAGGCCAGGGCCGGAAGGAAAGCGGCGCCGGTATCCCGGGGTTCCTCCTCCGGGACCCTTCCGGGAAGATAGCGGGGATCAATACGCCGGGGTTCCCTTCCCACCAGAGGGGCATAAATATCCAGGGCGTCGAAGTAATCGGGGATCCCGTGATCCGCCAGACGCCCCCGACGCCAACGATAGGCCATCTCCTCCACATGGGAGGGGAGTTCCCAGATCAGGGCCTCCATCAGATTGAAATAATAGGTTTCCTCCCGGTCCCGGATGATCTCGATGATGCGCCGGAAGTAGAATTCGAATTTCTCGGTCTTGAATTCCACGAAATACACGTTGTCCAGGGTGTAAGGAGGCAGCCAGTCCAGGGCCTCGGTGAGCTCCGTATCCTCCGGGAGTTTTACCACCCGCAGGAAGCGCTGGAGCACCGCCACCAGAAAATCGAAATCCGCGACCTCCAGCCACCGGGCCACCACGTCTTCGCCGGCCTCGAAGAAAAGCACCAGCCAGGCCATGAACCTTTCGGCCACGATGCGATCCTTGCGCCAGGCGTCAAGATCCAGGAGGAGCTGAAGCTGTTCCCCCTTGGCGTAGGAGAGAAGGTCGATGGCGTCGTCGGTGGAAGCGGCCTTCAGGGTGAGAAAGAGTTCCTGGGGAGGCAGGTTGCGCACCAGCCCCTCGGCCAGCGGAGAGAGGGTGATGATCCGTGGTCTCAGGGCCCAGGGGGTGGAAAGGACCAGCTGGAGCTGATCCCGAAAGGGGAGTTCGGCCAGGATCTTTTCGGCCTCCCGGGCGGGACGGGCCAGAAGATCCTCGTGGGTAAGGGGCAGAGACCTTTCAGCCATCCTCGAGTACCCCCTTGAGGTGTCGAATGCGGGGTTCGCCGCCGGCCATCTCCAGGGCCAGGACGTCGAAACGCACCCGCCGGGCCTTCCCCCGATAAGAAGATAAGTAGGCCCGGGCCAAAGTTAAGAGCTTGCGTTTTTTGGCCTGGGTTACGGCTTCCTCGGGGAGCCCCTTCCCCCTTCCCCGGCGGGCCTTTACCTCCACGAAGACCAGGGTATCCGCCTTCTCGGCGATGAGATCGATCTCCCCGAAACGGGTACGCCAGTTGCGTTCCAGGATCCGGTAGCCCCGCAGGCGCAGATAACGGGCGGCCAGGGCCTCGGCTTCCCGACCGAAGGATTTAGGATCCCTGAGCCTGGCAAATCGGGCGAAAAGTGCGGCGATGTATCGGGCAGGGTCCATAAAGACGCAGGGCCTCCAGGTGCTCCCGGGTGCCGTATCCCTTGTGCCGGGCGAACCCGTAAGAGGGATATTCCGGGCTCAGGGACTCCATGAGACGGTCGCGATGCACCTTGGCCAGGATGGAGGCCGCGGCGATGGAGGCGCACAGGGCGTCTCCGTCCACCACGGCTTTCTGCGGACCACCCCATCCGGGCAGGGTAAAACGACCGTCCACCAGGAGCAGCTCCGGGGTAAGGGAGAGCCCGGTCACCGCCCGGGCCATGGCTAGGAGGCTGGCCTGAAGGACGCCCAGGGCATCCACCTCTTCATGCGAGGCCTCGCCTATGGCCCAGGTGAGGGCCTCGCGGGTAATGATCTCGTAAAGCTCGGCCCGTTTTTCCGGGGAAAGGACTTTGGAATCCGCCAGATCCGGATGATCGAACCCCTCGGGCAGGACCACCGCCGCAGCCACCACCGGGCCGGCCAGGGCCCCGCGTCCGGCCTCGTCCACCCCGGCGATGAACCGATAACCCACCTGCCGATACCGTTTCTCCCGGGCCCAGCGTTCTCCCGTAAGATCTTCCGGGGACCAGAGCATCATCATTAGAACCGCTCCTTTATGCGGGCGGCCTTTCCGTAACGGCCGCGGAGATAGTAGAGCCGTGCCCTACGCACCTTACCCCTGCGCACCACCTCGATCTTCTCGATGCGCGGAGAATGGAGCGGAAAGGTCCGCTCCACTCCCACCCCGAAGGAGACCTTGCGCACCGTAAAGGTGGCCCCGGTTCCGGAGCCGCGCCTGCGAATCACCACCCCCTCAAAGACCTGTATCCGTTCTTTCTCTTCCCCCTCCTGGATGCGATAATGCACCCGTACCGTGTCTCCGGGACGGAACTCCGGCAGATCCTTACGCAGATACCGGCTTTCCACCTCGCGAATGAGCGGAAACATCACGTTACCTCCCTTAACAGACGATCCAGAATTATGCTTGCCGCTGATCTTACCGAAAGATGGTTATAGTCGTCAAGGGCCCCCCGGATGGGAGGAAGAAAATGGTCCGCCTCCTCCAGGAGGTCCGGGGCCAGGCCCCAGGCGGTCCCGAAGAGGAGAAGCACCGGACGTCCCCGGCGGATGATCCGGGCCGCCTCCTCATAGGGCAGGGCCTCGCGCACGGGCCGGGCGTCGGTGGCCAGGGTAAGGGGCCTTTCCCCCTCCCGTTCCTCCACCTCCCGCTGCACCTCCTTGAGAGAGGAACGCACCCGAACCAGCCGCAGGGCCTCGGCCCGGTCGGGATTGTGCCGGGCCCCGGGACCGGAGAGCCAGAAGGAGAGCAGATCCTCCACGATGGAGCGCTGATCGGAAAGGGGTTGCACCAGATAATACCCCCTGAGGCCATAGGTGCGGCAGACCCGGGAGATGTCGTGCAGATCCAGATTGGTGAAGGAGGAGGCGATCCGTCGCCCCTCCTTGTTGATTACCGGGTAATGCACCAGGGCCAGATAAACCCGCAGCCGCTCCCTCTTCAGGGCCCGGAGGAACTCGCGATCCTCCGGGGAGAGAGGGGCCCGGGAGAGGAGGTCGGGTCGTCTCTCGAAGGTGACCTCCAGGGATTTTTCCCTGCGCCAGCGTTCTATCCGGGCGTGGTCCCCGGAAAGCAGGATCTCCGGCACCCGGTACCCCATGAACTCCCGGGGGCGGGTATATTGGGGATGTTTGAGGAGACCCTGTGCCAGGGAATCCCGGGCCACGGAATCCTGGCATCCCACCACCCCGGGCACCAGGCGGGCCACCGCTTCGATCAGGACCAGGGCCGCGGCCTCGCCCCCGAAAAGCACGTAATCCCCCACGGAGATCTCGTCATCCACAAAGTGTTCCCGGATCCGGTCGTCAATCCCCTCGTAACGACCGCAAAGAAGGACCAGCCGTTTCTTTTGCGCCAGTTCCCGGGCGATCTCCTGCTGAAAGAGCCTTCCCTGCGGGGAGAGATAAATCACCCAGGGTTCCGGGGACTCGGCCCGAAGGGCCGAAAGGGCCCGATAAAGAGGCTCGGGCTTAAGGAGCATCCCCTCCCCGCCGCCGAAGGGTTTGTCATCCACGGTGCGGTGTTTGTCTGAGGCGAAATCCCGCAGATTGTGCGTGCGTACGGTAATAAGGCCCCGCTCAAGGGCCTTCCCTAAAAGACCCACCCGCAGGGGAGAATGGAAATATTCCGGAAAGATGGTCACCACATCGAAGATCATGGGCTTATCTGCGCCTCGATGAGACCGGGTAGGGGGCGAACCAGGATATATCCCCCGGAAAGATCGATCCTCAGGATCACCTCCTCCACCATGGGGAGATAGAAGCCCCGACCCTTCGGATCCTCCACCTCCAGAAGATCGTAGGGCCCCACGGGCATGACCCCCTTTACCCTCCCCAGGACCCGGCCTTTTTCGTCTCGCACCTCAAGCCCCTCCAGCTGGAAATAATAGTATTCGTCCTCCTCCGGGGGTGGAAAATCGGAAAGGGAGGCATAGAGGGTCTTTCCGCGCAGGGCTTCAGCGGCCTCCAGGGTTTCCACCTCCTCAAAGAAAAAAAGAAAGTCGCGCCCGCCCGGGGCCTGACGAACCCTTACCGGATGGAGTCTCTCGACGGGATCCCGGGGGCCGAGATAAAACACGGGGATACGGGTCAGCAGATCGGCCTCCCGGAGGAAGGGCTGAACCCGGAGTTCTCCTTTCAAACCGTGGGGGCGGGTGATTCGCCCTACCGGCACCCGCCCCGGTTTTCGTTCTTTATTCAATAATTTCCAACACAGCCCGTTTGCGGAGTTTGGTGGAAGCGGCGCTGAGGATGGTACGCATGGCCCGGGCCGTGCGCCCCTGCTTGCCTATAACCTTACCCAGGTCTTCCTTGGCTACCCGAAGCTCGATCACCGAGGTCTGCTCGCCTTCGATCTCGTTCACCTGAACCGCGTCCGGATTGTCCACCAAGGCCTTAGCCATCTGCTCCACCAGTTCTTTGAGCTTGCCCATGATCTACCTCCTCACTGTCGAGTTTTTACCGTTGCCACCTAGAGCGGCTTTGTCCAGCCGATCTGTCGGAGAACCCCGGTACGCTTCAGGAGGGCCCTTACGGTCTCCGTGGGTTCGGCCCCCCGTTCCAGCCACTTTTTGACCTTTTCCGGATCCACCTTGAATTCGAAGGGTTCTTTTACCGGGTCGTAATACCCGAGAATCTCCAGGAATCTCCCGTCGCGCGGGGCCGAGGCCTCGGCTGCCACCACCCGATAAAAAGGACGATTCCGCCTTCCCATGCGCATGAGCCTGATCCTTACCGCCACCTTTATCCCTCCCTAAAGGTCTTTGGGCTCCAATTTAAACTATTTTGGGGGAAGTTCAACTGGTAACCCCTAGATAGCCCTCAGCAGACGCTGAGCCAGGCGCTCAAGCCCCCTGGCTCCCCGGGCCTTTTTCAGGAGCTTGCGCATCTCCTCATAACTCTTGAGCAGCCGGTTTACGTCCTGGACCGTGGTGCCCGAACCCCGGGCGATCCGTCGTTTGCGACTGGCGTTGATGATCCGGGGATTGAGCCGTTCCTGGCGGGTCATGGAGTTGATGATGGCCTCCATCCGGACGATCTCTTTTTCGTCAAAGGGGATTTGTTTGATCTTCTTCCCGATCCCCGGGAGCATACCGAACACCTCCTGCAGGGAACCCAGCTTGCGCACCTGACGCAGCTGTTCCCGCAGATCTTCCAGGGTGAACTCCTGGCGCCGCAGTTTTTCGCGGAATTCCTGGGCCTTTTTGAGATCGAAGGTCTCCTGGGCCTTTTCGATCAGGGTGAGGACATCCCCCATGCCCAGGATCCGGGAGGCCAGACGATCGGGATAAAATACCTCCAGGGCGTCTATCTTTTCGCCGGTTCCCAGGAACTTGATGGGTACCCCGGTGACCTCCCGGATGGAAAGGGCCGCTCCGCCGCGGGCGTCGCCCTCCACCTTGGTAAGAATTACCCCGGTCAGCCCCACCTTCTCCTGGAAACTACGGGCCATGTTCACCGCATCCTGACCGGTCATGGCATCGGCCACCAGCAGGACCTCCCGGGGGGAGACCGCTTCCTTGATGGCCGCGGCCTCGGCCATCATGGCCTCGTCCACGTGCAGACGCCCGGCGGTGTCGATGATGACCACATCCCGCCCCTGGGCCTTGGCCTCGACCAGGGCCTTTCGGGCTATATCCACCGGGTTCTCCGAGGGCTGGGTGTCGTACACCGGCACCCCCACCTTCTCGGCCAGGGTCTTGAGCTGATCGATGGCCGCGGGGCGATATACGTCCGCCGGGACCAGATAGGGCCGATGCCCCTTCTTGCGCAGGAAAAGAGCCAGTTTGGCCGCGGTGGTGGTCTTTCCCGAACCCTGAAGCCCCACCAGAAGCAGGGGAACCGGCCGGGGCCCCCCCAGATCTAAAGGAGCCGGGGTTTCGCCCAGGGTGCGGATGAGCTCCTCGTGGACGATCTTGATGAGCTGCTGGGCCGGGGTGAGGCTCTCCAGTACCTCGGCCCCCAGGGCCCGTTCCCGCACCCGCTCCACAAAATTCTTGACCACCCGGTAATTAACGTCCGCCTCCAGCAGGGCCAGGCGCACCTCGCGCAGCCCCCGCTCCACGTCCTCCTTGGTGAGCTTGCCCTTGCCCCGGAGCTTCTGGAAAACGCCTTCCAGGCGATCGCTGAGATTTTCGAACATGTTTTCAGGATAATGGTTGGCCCGGGGCTGTCAAGCAAGGGAGGGGGCGGTGAAGGTCTTAAAGGCCATGTAGAGGAGATAGAGTATCACCAGGAGCAGGCCCTCGCGGCGACGGATGGTCCCGTCCAGGGAGACCAGAAACAGGAGCCCGGAAAAGAAGGTGAGCACCAGAAGATCGGTGAAACCCTGGGCCGGAACCGGTACCGGACGGATGACCGAGGTGACTCCCAGGATGAAAAGCAGGTTGAAGATATTGGAACCCACGATGTTTCCGATCAGGAGATCCGTCTCGCCCCGGCGCACCGCTATCAGGGAGGTGGCGATCTCGGGAAGACTGGTCCCCAGGGCGATGATGGTGAAGCCGATAAAGGCCTTGGGGAGGGAGAGATCCGTGGCCAGGGCCACGGCATAGCGCACGGTGATCTCGGCGCCCAGCACCAGCCCCGCCACCCCGGTCCAGAAAAGAAGCAGGGAGCGGAGCGCCGAAGGGACCGGGCCGGAGATTTCCTCCGCCAGGGGGGAGGCGGGTTTTTCGGTTCGATTTCCCAGGACCTCCAGGAGATTGTAATAGAGAAAGACCAGGAAGAAGAGCAGCAGGAGGAATCCTTCCGAGCGCTGATACAGGGCAGGGGTATGGGAGAGATAAGGGTCCAGGCCGCCGATCAGGACCGCGGCGGTGGCCAGTAACATCATGGGAATCTCGCGCCGCACCACCACGTGGAGGATCCGCAGGGGGCGCACCAGGGCCGCCAGGCCGATCCCCAGACCGATGTTGGCCAGATTGGACCCCACGATGTTGCCGAAGGAAATCTCCCCGGCCCTAAGGGCCGCGGCCACGTTCACCGCCAGCTCCGGGGCACTGGTGCCGAAGGCCACCACGGTGAGCCCGATCACCATGGAGGAGATGCCCATCCGCCGGGAGAGCCCCACCGCTCCGCGGACCATCCCTTCCCCTCCGGCAAGAAGGACCACCAGCCCCACCACGGTGAGAATCAGGTGCAGAAGAACCCCCATAATCCCCTTACCCTAGTCGGGGACCATCCCCTGTCAACCCCGTGATCTGGTATAATGGAAGGATGAAGCTTCCCCGGACCGAACTCCCCCTGAGGGAATCCGCCCTGCGGGTGCTGGCCTATCGTTATCTGGTCAGGGACGAGAAGGGCCGGGTGGTGGAGACCCCGGAGGAAATGTTCTGGCGGGTGGCCCGGGCCGTGGCCGAAGCGGAGAGAATCTTCGGGGAAGATCCCGAGGAATGGGCGGAAAGGTTTTATCGTCTCCTGGCCTCGCTGGATTTTCTGCCCAATTCCCCCACCCTGATGAACGCGGGGCTTCCCCTGGGGCAGCTTTCGGCCTGCTTTGTCCTTCCGGTGGAGGATTCCCTGGAGGCCATCTTCGAGGCCCTCAAGGCCGCGGCCCTGATCCATAAGTCCGGCGGAGGAACGGGTTTTTCCTTCTCCCGGCTGCGTCCCCGGGGGGACATGGTGCGCAGCACCCAAGGGGTGGCGAGCGGCCCGGTCTCCTTCATGCGGGTCTTTAACGCCGCCACCGAGGCCATCAAACAGGGAGGAAAACGCCGCGGGGCCAATATGGGGATCCTGCGCATCGATCACCCGGACATCGAGGAGTTCATTCGGATAAAAAGCGACCCCGCGGAGCTTACCAATTTCAACCTCTCCGTGGCCATAACCGACGCCTTCATGGAGGCCTGGCAAAGGGACGAGGTTTTTCCCCTGATCAACCCCCGCACCGGCCGCGAGGTGCGCCGGGTAAAGGCCCGAAAGCTCTTCGATCTCCTGGTCGAAAACGCATGGCGCACCGGTGATCCGGGAGTGATCTTTATCGACACCATCAACCGGGCCAATCCCACCCCCCTTCTCGGCGAGATCGAAAGCACCAACCCCTGTCTGCCGGGCGATACCTGGATCATGACCTCCGAGGGTCCCCGCCGGATAAAAGACCTCCTCCACCGTCCCTTTATATGCCGGCTGGACGGCAGGGATTATCCCTCCCCCGAGGGCTTCTTCTCCACCGGAAGGAGACCCCTTTACCTCATCCGGACCAGGGAGGGCTTTACCCTCCGGGCCACGGAAAATCACCCCCTCCTGCGGGTCTCCGGTCTCACCGGGGGCTCCCCGAAGGCGGAATGGGTGGCGGTGCGAAGGCTTCGCCCCGGGGATCGCCTGCGGCTTAACCTTCATCTTCGCTCCCCGTTCTGGCCCGGGGAGGGAGGTTTTGAGGAGGGGTACCTTCTGGGGCTCCTCTGCGCCAAGGGGGATCTTGAGGAAGACCGGCCCCGAAAAAAGGAGGACCGGGAGGGGGCCTTCTTACGGGATCTCGCCCGGGACTTCGGACTGGAATCCGGAGGGGGCTCCCCGGCTCTGGAGCAGGCCTCAAGTAGCTTTTACCGGGGATTTTTGCGTGCGCTCTTTGACACCGCGGCCTCGGTCCGGAACGAGGAGGAAGGAGGCCTCGGCCTCCGGTTGAGACTATCGGAGGTCGATCTGCTCCAGATGGTCCAGCGGATGCTCCTCCGTCTGGGGATCTTTTCCCGCCTCCAGCCCTCGGGTTCGGAGGAAGGGCCTCGTTCTCGAAAGACCCTGATCATCTCCGGGGGGAGTCTTCGGCGTTTTGAAGAACGGGTGGGGTTTTCTCATCCGGGCCGGAATAGACGCCTCCGGGAGCTTCTTTCCCGCTACGGGGATGTCCCGGAGGCGGAGGAGTTCGTGGTGGAGGTAAGCGAGATCGTACCCGCCGGAGAGGAAGAGGTTTACGATTGCCGGGTGCCGGGAATAAACGCCTTCGATGCCAACGGCTTTGTGGTTCACAACTGCGGCGAACAACCCCTTCTGCCCTATGAGTCCTGCAATCTGGGGTCCATCAATCTCTCCCGTTTCGTGCGTGAGGGCCGGGTGGACTATCCGCGACTGCGGGAAACCGTGCACCTGGCGGTGCGGTTTCTGGACGATGTGATCGAGGTGAACCGTTTTCCGCTTCCGCAGATCGCCCGGATGACCCGTCTTACCCGGAAGATCGGATTGGGGGTGATGGGGTTTGCGGATATGCTCATCCAGATGGGGATTCCTTACTCCTCGGACCAGGCGGTGCGGGTGGCCGAGGAGGTCATGGCCTTTATCGAGAGAGAGTCCCTGGCCGAAAGCCGGAGACTGGCGGAGAAGCGGGGGAGTTTTCCGGCCTTTCCCGGGAGTATCTGGGATCGGAAGGGTTTCCCCGCGCTGCGTAATGCCACCACCACTACCATCGCTCCCACCGGGACCCTCTCCCTCATCGCCGGGACCTCTTCGGGCATAGAACCCCTTTTTGCCCTGGTCTATCGACGCCGGGCCCTGGACGGAGTGGAGTGGACCGAGGTCCACCCGGGATTCCTCCGGGCCCTTGAGGAGCGGGGGCTTTACCGGGAGGACCTGATCCAGGAGATCCTGGAGACCGGGGGGCTCGCCGGGGTGAAGGGGATTCCCGAGGACCTGCGCAGACTCTTTGTTACCGCCTTTGAGATCCCTCCGGAAAGACACCTGGCCATCCAGGCCGCCTTTCAGAGGCATACTCACAACGCGGTCTCCAAGACGGTAAACCTCCCGGCCGGGGTCTCCCGGGAGGAGGTGGCGCGGATCTATCTCCGGGCCTATACCCTGGGGCTCAAGGGGGTCACGGTGTACCGGTACGGGTCTCGCCCGGAGCAGGTTCTGCGCCTGGCCCGGGAGCGGGTGTGTCCGGAATGCGGGGAACCTCTTTCCCAGCAGCCCTATTGTGTCTTCTGTACCGGTTGCCCCCACCCCGAGTGCGGCTAGGTCGAGCGCAGATGAATACAATCTCCAGAGAGGACCTCCCGTAATCCCTCCGGGGTTTCTAAAAGGAGCCCTCCCTGAGGGGTCAGGTCCAGGGCCCGTCCGCGGATCTCTCCGTGCGGGGTGTGTACCCGCACCTCCTGCCCCAGGGTGGCCGAAAGAGATTTCCAGCTCCGGAGAATATCCTCCGGGGAAAGCTCCAGGCTGTGCAGGATCTCCGCAAGAAGCACCCGGAGGAGTTCGTCCCGATCCACCCGGTGCCCCAGGATCTCCAGGAGGGAGATGGCCCGGGGTTCCTCTCCGGATACCGGGGTGTTCAGGTTCAGCCCCAGGCCCAGGAGGATAAATTCAGGGATCTCCCGGTGAAAGGAGGCTTCGAGCAGGATACCCCCCAGTTTACGTTCCCGGTAGAGGAGATCGTTGGGCCATTTGAGCCGGACCTCGATTCCGTAGAGCCGGCGCAGGGCCCGGACCACGGCCACCCCCGCGGCCAGGGGAAGAAGGGAGAGCCGCGGGGGGGCGGAGCGGAGGATGAGGGTGAGATAGAGGCCTCCCCGGGGGGAGAGCCAGGTGCGTCCGTGCCGTCCCCGTCCCCGCCTCTGTATATCCGCCACCACGGCCCCTGTTTCCCCCCTGCGGGCCAGCTCCCGGGCCACATCCATGGTGCTTTCCACTTCCGGGAAGAAATGGATTTTGACACCTGCGCGCACGATCATTAAGATTAAAACAGGTATGGAAAAGTTGAAACGTTTCTGGCGAAAAAACTGGTGCTGGATCTGCGGGGGGATGTTGGTACTGGGCCTGGGCTGGGCTTTGCAACATTTCACCGCCCAGGCGCGGATCGAGTCCGGTCCGGTAGGGAACCTTTCCCTGCAGGAAGTGCTGATGCTCAAGGAATATCACGGGGCTCAAGTGGCCCGTCTCCAGCACGGGCACTGGTATTTTCTGGGGCCCCGGGGTCGCAGATGGTACTCCCTCACCACCCCTGCCGCCTGTCGCGACCTCAACCTGGTGTGTACCCGTACCGCGGCTAAATAGATGGAACCCCTCACCGTAGGCATCATCGGCGGCCTCGGAAGGATGGGGGCCTGGTTTGCCCGCATCTTCTCCCGGGCCGGATACCGGGTGTTGATCTCCGATCTGGGGACCCCGCTTACCAACCGCGAGGTGGCCCGGACGGCCCGGGTGGTGTTGGTTTCCGTGCCTCTGGAGGTCTTTCCGGAGGTGGTGAAGGAGATCGCCCCGGTGCTTTCCCGGGATTCCGGTCTCATCGATCTGTGTTCCCTGAAGGCCCGGCAGGTGCAGGCCATGCTGGAGCATACCGTCTGCGAGGTGGTGGGGGCTCATCCCCTGTTCGGGCCCTACGAAAAGGACCTGGCCGGGCAGACCGTGGCCCTGTGTCCGGCCCGGGGGGAACACTGGTACCGGTGGTTCAAAACCTTTCTGGAAGAACAGGGGGCCCGCACGGTCACCGTTTCCCCGGAGGAACACGACCGTCTCATGGCCCTGGTGCAGGTGCTGAATCATTTCTGGCTCATGGTGCTGGGGGAGGTCCTTTCCGAAAGCGGGCTGGACCTGGAAAAGGTGGTGGCCCTTTCCACCCCCAGCTTCCGGCATCAACTGGAGATCCTGGCCCGTTTGGCCCTGCAGGATCCGGATCTCTATGCCGCCATCCAGTTCGATAACCCTCTGGGGGATGAGGTGCGGGAGCTCTTCTGGCGTTCGGCCCGCAGGCTTTCGGAGATGATCACCCGGGGGGAACGAAAGACTTATGTTCGGGAGTTCGAACGGGTGAAGGCCCTAGCCCGCAAGATAGGGGCCCTTCTGGGGAGCCTTCCGGCGGAGGAGGAAGAGCCCGACTCCCACCAGAAACATGAGCACACAGAAGAATTGCCCCCGGGTCATCCATCCCCAGAAAAGGCCCACTCCCGGGTCCGGTTCCCGGAAGAATTCCAGGCCGAAACGGATACCTCCGTAGAGCACCAGAAAAAGGGCCAGTTTGAACCCCTCGGGCCACCCTCTCCGGCGCAGGGAAAAGAGGATCAGGAATAGGATCAGGCCCTCACCCAGGGCCTCATAGAGCTGGGAAGGATGACGGGGGACCGGACCTCCGGCGGGAAAGACCATGGCCCAGGGCACGTGGGTGGGACGTCCGTAGAGTTCTCCGTTGATGAAGTTTCCGATCCTTCCCAGGCCCAGACCGATGGGGGCATAGACCACCAGGAGATCGGCCCACCACCAGAAGTTGAGCCCCCGGCGCCGGGCATAGAGCCATCCGGCTATTACCGAGCCCAGAAGGCCTCCGTGGAAGGACATCCCCCCGTGCCATACCGCCAGTATCTCCAGCGGCCGATGAAGATAATAGGAGGGATAATAGAAAAAGACGTGTCCCAGTCGGGCCCCCACGATGAGTCCCACCCCGGCCCAGAAGATAACGTCCTCTAAGGTCTTCTGGAGTTCGGGGTGACCTGCCAGCCGGAGGTCCCTTCGGGCCAGAAAATAGGCGGCCAGAAACCCCAGGAGATACATCAGACCGTACCACCGAACCGCCACCGGGCCGAGCCGGAAGATTACCGGATTGATGTGGGGATAGGGTAACATGAGGGCTCCCGTACTGGATTCTTGAATTTTAGTTCTTATTTTTAACCCCGGGAAGGAAAAAGGCCAAGTCAGGAGGGAGGAGATGCCCATCATCCTGGGGGAGGAAGAGATCCGGGAAAGGGATGTGGATACGCAGGCCCTGCGGGTCTTCCTCAAGGCCCTGGAGATTCTGGGGGGTCCGCGCAAACTTATCGAGCTGCGCAATCTTACCTGGGTGACCAGCCTTATGGAGGCGGCCTATGCCATAGTGCTGGCCGAGGAGGCCTACAAGACCGAGGATGACATCGCGGCCTTTCTGGGGCTTACCCGACAGACGGTGCGCAACATCCTGCGGGCCGATCCGGAACTGGTGATGATGAAACTGGAGGGTGAGCTTCAGGAGAAGACCCCCAAGGCCCATACCGCCGGGGGCCTGGCCAAACTGGCCTATCGGGAGATCAAGGAGGGCCGCGACGCCCTGGTCTTTTTCGCCGGCGTGATTCAGGAGGGGGCCCGGATCCTGGGGGTGGGCTGGCCGGCGGAGGTGCTGGCCCGGCTCAAAGGGGTGCGGTATCCGGTCTCCGGGGCTGAGGTGGCGGAACGCCTGCGCGGTCTCCGGGTAAGGGATCGGGACCTGGGAGAACTGGCCGCCCGGCGGGAGAGCTACTCCCACCCCCGCGAAATCCTCCACTTTCTGGCCGAGGCCCTCAGGGATTGAGCCTGGAGGCCAGGTCCTTCAAACGGAAGGAGGAAAGATATTTCTGGGCTTCCGCCGGGGTGAGCCCCTCACACTCTATGATCATGAGCGCCGGGGTGCGGGTCTTCTCCCGGGAGAGGAGGATGAGCAGGGTGCCGCTCTTTTCCTTCTTTCGGGTAAGCCGTTTGGCCGGAAACCCCTGAATGGTGATGGTCTCCAGACGTTCCTCCGGGGTATCGTAGCTAATCTGCATGGCCAGAGGTATCCACATCATCTGGGCCATGGTCCCGGTAACGATCCGCACGTGAAGGGAACGCGCCCCGGCCCGGTAGGTGCGTTCGGCGGAGGTGAAGGTGCCGGCCGGGGTCTGCATGCTGCTCCCGGAAGGGGGCTCGGCCTTAAATCCCGGAAGATCCGGGAGGAAGGGGTAAAGGTCGGTATAAGTAAGGGCCCGCACCGTCTCCGGGCGGCCCAGAAACACCCCCAGAAAGAGGGCCGATGCCAAGAGCAGGAGCTTATTTTTCGCGATATTTGATGTTTTCATTTTCGGTCATCTGGCGCAGACGGGCCAGGGCCTTCTTTTCGATCTGCCGGATACGTTCCCGGGAAACCCCGAAACGCTTCCCGATCTCCTCCAGGGTACACTCCCCTTCCTCCCCTATGCCGAAACGCAGACGGATGATCTTTTCCTCGCGCGGGGAAAGGGTGGAGAGGAGATTGCGGATCTTCTCCGAAAGGTCTCGATCCTTCACCTCCTCGTAAGGGGAGGGGCTGTCTTTATTTTCGATGAAATCTCCCAGGGTGCTGTCCTCGTCTCCGATGGGCAGTTCCAGGGAGACCGGCTCCCGGGAGGCCTCGAAGATGGCCAGGATCTTTTCCCGGGGCAGCCCGGTACGCTCGGAGAGTTCGGCCGGGGTGGGTTCCCGCCCCAGTTCCTTGACCAGCTCATAAAAGGCCTTGAAGAACTGGCTGCGCAGTTCGAGGAAATGCACCGGAAGCCGGATGGTACGGGTCTTGTCCAGGATGGCCCGGGTGATGGCCTGCCGGATCCACCAAGAGGCATAGGTGCTGAACTTGTTGCCCTTACGGTAATCAAAACGGAAGACCGCCCGCATCAGCCCCAGATTGCCCTCCTGAATGAGATCCGCCAGAGGCAACCCCTGGCCGATATAGCGTTTGGCGATGGAGACCACCAGCCGGAGATTGGCCTTGACCATCTCGTCCTTGGCGGCCTCCACCTCCGCGGCTTTCTCCTCCACCAACCGATAAAATTCCTGCACCCTGGGGTTATCGGGGTAGGTTTCGCGCAGTTCCCGGGCCTTCTTGACCAGGAAGTTGAGCAGGCTCTTCTTGGGTTTGAGCCCCGGATCGCGCTTGCGCCACAGGGCGATCTCGGCCTTGAGGGCCAGGATCTCGGGGAGATCCTCGGGAAACTTTTCTATGGCTTCGATGATGGCATAGAACCCCTCCCGAATGATCCGGGAGAGCTCGGCCTCCCGCTCCGGCGTAAGGAGGGGATACTTGCCCATCTCCTTGAGATAGAGGCTGGTGATCTCCTCGGATTCCCCGGTCTCCGGCCCTTCCTCGGAGGGCTCGAGCTCGCTCTCGGAAATAGTGGCCAGCTCCTGAATCTTCTTCTGGGCCTCCTTCTCTACCCAGTCCTCCTTCTCGTAAAGCTGTTTCTCATCCAGGATCTCGATGTTGTTCTTGGAAAGAAAGTCGAATATTTCCTCGATTTTTTCCGGGTCGTCGTAATGCTCCGGCAGGACCTCGTTGAGGGCCTCGTAAGTGATGGCCCCTTCTTTACCCATCTCCAGCAATTTTTTCTCCAGCTCCTTTTTCGCGCTCATAATTCCTCACCCACCTTCGTGGAGGAGTATGAACTTCCAGTTCATAACAAATATTTGGCCCCTTGACAAGTCCTCTTACAAGATAAACATTGATTGATTAAAAGTCAAATGGATCCGGGGCGTTTAATCAAGCTGGTTCGCTACATCCTCTCCCGTCGGCCGGACGAGTTCGGTCTCTGCCCGGAGGAAGAGGGGTGGGTGAAGGTGCGGGATCTGCATCTGGCGGTGGCGGAGACGGAGGGCTTTCGGGGGGTGCGCAGGCGGGAACTGGAGACCCTGCTGGAGGTCTTCGGGCGGGACGAGTTCGAGTATCTCCGGGAGGAGGGGCGGGTGCGGGCCCGAGAGATCCATTTCGCTCCCCCGGTTTATGTAGAGGAGGTTCCGCGCAGGCTTTATCTTCCGGTAAAACCCCGGGTCTGGATCCGGGTGGCCGAGGAGGGGTTGCGTGCCGCTCGTCCGGCCCTGATGGCCCCGGAGCGGGACCTGGCCGAGCGTCTGGCCCGCCGGCGCGGGGCCCTGCTCGTGGAGGTGGATACCACCCTGGCCCGGGAAGACGGAGCGGTGTTCCTGCGCTTTATAGAGAAACTTTACCTTAGCGCCTGGCTACCGGCCCGGGCCCTGCGCGGGCCCCGGGTGGACGAAAAGTTCCGGGCCCGTTATCTCCCTTCCCCTCGCAGGGAACCCGAACCGGAACCCATCATCCCCTTCCGGGTCGAATCCGAGGAAGATCAGCCCTATCGAAAAATAACCCGGGGTAAAAAGAAGAAACTCCCCTGGAAAGAGGGGCGAAAGCGAAAGAAAAACAAAGATTGGTAAAGATCGTGAATGGAATGAGGGGTTGCTAAATTCGGAGGGAGGCTTATAGTGGGGGGAAGTATGGGCAGGGTTTGGTGGGCGGTAGTTCTTATCTGGTTGGGGTTTGCGGCGGGGGCTCGGGCCGGGGTGCTCGAGCTGGAGAAGGCCTATCAACTGGCCCTGGCTCGAAATCCCCTTCTGGCTGCGGCCCGTTCCGAGGTGGAGGCCGCGCAACACGGGGTGGCTGAGGCCAAAGGGGCCTTTCTGCCCCGGGTGGACCTTCGCCTGGTCTATGCCCGGACGGACAGTCCGGTCCAGGTTTTCAGTTACAAGCTGGCCCAGGAGAACTTCAAGGCCGAGGATTTCCTCCTGCCCAATCTCAATCATCCCGAGGACTATACCAACTGGCAGACCCAGGTGGTGGTTACCCAGCCCATCTTCAATCAGGGGCGGGAGATCCTGGGCTATCGCCGGGCCAGGATCGCTCTTTCTCAGGCCCGGAATTATCTCGCCGCTATAACCCAGAGGGTGCTTTTTGACACCGAACGGGCCTATCTGGAGTTGCTTCTGGCCCGGGAGCGGGTGCGGGTTATGGAGGAGGCGGTACGTACGGCCGAGGAGAATCTGCGGGTGGTGAGGAGCCGGTTTCAGGCCGGCCGGGCCCTGAAATCGGATCTTCTGGAGGCCCAGGTCTTTCTCTCCCGTCAGAAGAAGGACCTGGCCGCAGCCCGACACCAGGCCCGGGTGGCCGAGACCAGGCTGGACCTGGTTCTGGGGGTACCCCTTACCACCCACTGGAAGCTGGCCCCGGTCTCCGGTCTGCCCAGGGTACGGGAGGGGCTGGCCCTCTGGCGATGTGCGGCCCTGGCCCGCCGGCCGGATCTCAAGGTGGAGGAACACCGGGTAAAGCTCGCGGCCCTGCGGGTAAAGGAGGCCCGCTGGCGATTCCTCCCCTCGCTCAACCTCCGGGGGATCTATGAGAAGAACGCCGAGGACCCCCTCTCCGGAGGCGCCGATGGCGACGCCTATACCATCATGGCCCAGCTTGATTTCAATATCTTCAAGGGTTTTCGGGATAAAGCCCGTCTTTCCCGGGCCCGGGCCGAATATCTTTCCGCCCGGGAACGCTACCGTCAGTACCGGCGGGAGGTGGAACAACAGGTAGAGGAGGCTTATAGCCGGTACCTTACGGCGCAGAAGGAATACGAGGTTACGGAAAGGGCCGTGGCCCAGGCCGAGGAGGGGTTGCGCATCATCCGTCAGCGATATGAGGCCGGGCTGGCCCTCCTGGTGGAACTCCAGGATGCGGAGACCGCGCTGAAAAGGGCCCGTCTGATGCGGCTGGAGGCGCTTTACGGGTGGCGCCTGGCGGAAAGTGGTCTGCGGTTTGCGGCTGGAATCATGGGCCGAGAAAGGATTTCCCCGGCGGAGGCCTGCCATGAAAAACCCTAGGTGGCTCTTCCTTCTGGCGTGTTTTCTTTTGATCCTTCCCGCCTGCAAGGGGGGAGAGGAACATTCGAAGTCTTCCTCCGCGGGAAGGGTGGTCAAGACCCGTGTCTATGTGGCCTCTCCGGTAGAGGTTCTCCTCTTTCGGGAACTTCCGGCCACGGTGGAGGCTCGCCAGCGGGCGGTGCTTTCCTCCAAGGTCTCCGGTTTCGTCACCGAGGTTCGGGTGAAGGAGGGTGATCGGATCCGTGCCGGGGAGGTCCTCTTACGCATCGATGATCGGAATCTCCGGGCCCGGATCCGGGCCCTTTCCTCGGCGGTGCAGGCCCTGCGCCGCGAGCTTGTGGCCATCTCGGCCCGGGAGGCCTACGCCCGGGCGGAATTTCAGCGTTTCCGCAAGCTCTTCGCCGCCCAGGCGGCCACCGCCGAGGAGTACGAGGCCCGTAAATCCGAATACCAGGCCCTGGCGGCCCAGCGGGAAGCCCTTCAGGCCCGGATAAGAGAAACCCAGGCCCGTCTGTCCGAAGTGCGCACCCTTCTGCGTTATACCGTTCTGCGGGCTCCCTTTTCCGGGGACGTGGTGCGTAAGTACGTGGATCCAGGCACCTTTGTGGGGCCGGGTCAGCCGCTCCTGGAGGTGGAAAACCAGGAGGCCGGATATCGATTGGTCTGTCATCCCGGGGAAGCCCTTTTCGGTCGGATTCATCCCGGGCTAAAGGCCTGGGTGTTCTTTCCCGGTCGCAATCTCCGTCTCACCCTCCGGGTCTCCCGGGTGGTTCGGGATGTGGATCCCCAGACCCGCACCTTTACGGTCAAGTTCGATCTTCCGAAGGAGGTGCGTCTGCCTTCGGGCACCTACGGCCGGGTCTTTCTGCCCGTGGGGCGGGAGAAGACCCTCCTGGTGCCGCGGGAGGCCCTGGTGGACCGCGGAGGCTTCAAGGCCCTCTTCGTGGTGAATCCGCAGGGGCTGGTCTATCTCCGGGTGGTGCGAATCGGCAAGACCTACTGGCGTCGGGAAAAGCAGTGGGTTCCGGTGTGTGAGGGGCTGAAGTGCCGGGGCTACGTAGAGGTCCTTTCCGGGATCGAGCCCGGAGAACGCGTGGTGGCGCACCCCCCGCTGGGACTTAAAGAGGGAGACCGGGTAGAGGAATAGCCCATGCGCGAGTTCGTCTTCCGGATAGTGAACTATTTCGTGGACTCCAAGCTGGTCCCCCTCCTTATCATGGCCACCATTGCCATGGGGCTCTTTGCGGTCATCAACACCCCCAGCGAGGAGGAGCCTCAGATCGTGGTCCCCATGATCGATGTCTTCGTGGAGATGCCCGGGGCCACCTCCAAGGAGATAGAGGAACGGGTGATCTATCCCATGGAGAAACTCCTGTGGGAGATCCCCGGGGTGAAGTTCGTTTATTCCCCGCCGA
>DRMH01000009.1 GCA_011322625.1 Thermosulfurimonas dismutans
ATCGCGTCTTCCGCGAACGGTATCAGGAGCTATGTAAGGGAGATCTCATCCTGGGCCGGATAAGTCTCAAGCCCGGAGAGGAAGGGATTTTGTTGGATCTTTCCAGCCGGGGAGTGGAGGCCTATCCCTCCCTTCTGGCCCAGGCCTTATCCCGATCCAAAACCCTTCAGGCCACCGTATTGACGGAGTTCATGCCTCCGGCCACCCTGGTGATAAGGGATCGTCACGACCTTATTCGGGCCCTTTCCCTTTATGCCGAGCTGGGAATAGAGGAGGTGATTACCAAAGAAGATCGGGCTAACTGTGGTCTGGGGATCCATCTTTGGCGTAACGTGGAAGAGGTATTTAACCACGCCGGTCTTCCTCCTCTGAATTATCCTTTTGTGCTACAGCCCCGGTTTTCCAGAGTTCGGGATATTCGGGTGATTATTCTCGGGGATTATCAGGAGGCTTATCTTCGGGAACACCCCTATAGTTTCAGGCATAATCTTTATTTCGGCGGAAGGAGTAGGCCCTATGATCTTTCCCGGGAGGAACGCGATTTCTGTCTTCGGGTGATGGCCCGCGGACAGTTCCCCTACGCCCATCTGGACATGGTTTATACGGAAGAGGGAGGGCCGTATCTTATGGAAATAAACCTCCGGGGCGGGCTTAAAGGGGCCCGGATATCCACCGAGGAGTACCAGGAAAGACTTTCCGCTCTTACCGAGGCCTTTCTTAAGGAATGGCTGGCCCGCCACCCCGGGGCCCGTAAGCTCTAAAGTGCCCCGGAGATACCAGGGGCATGGCTACCAGGTAAGATTCTCCCTCCTGAGTGAAGGGATTGCCCCGGGTAAGGGCTACCAGGAGTTCGGAGCCCAAGATCCCCAGCCCCTGAACCGGGGCTTCGAATTGCCCGGAAAAGGGGAGGAGCTCAAAGCCAGCCGCGGAGTATCGCAGGACCATGACCTCTCCGGCGGTATAGGCCGGTATGCCCGGAAGGAGGTCGTGGTGGGCACTGTGATTGGAAACCAGAAGGACCTCCTTGCGCCCGTCTCCGTTTAGATCACGAACCAGGAAATTTACCTCCGCAGGGATGGTCTGCGTGTAGGTTTGTTTGTAGGGCCCCACGCGTACCTGAATCCCGTAAAGGCTTCCCCCGACCTTGCGGGATGAGGTCCAGAGTTTCTGGGTGTAACGATAGACCTCCAGCTTGTGTCCGCGGTTGATGAAGATGGTCTCCAGATAGCCGTCTCCGTCGAGATCCGCAAAGGTGCTTCCGATCAAACGAAAGCCGGCCGGAACCACCAGTTTCTTCTGATAGATTATCTTCCGACCCTTTCTTCCCAGGATATAGACCTCGGAGCCGAAGAAATCCTCCTGAGAGAAGGTCTGTCCCACCAGGGTGTCGTTGATCCCGTCTCCGTTGAAATCCATAAAGGCCAGGATGAGGTTGATGGGCCGAATCTCCGGGACCAGGTTTCGGCCATCGAAGCGCAGAAGCTCGCTCACCATCCCCCGCCCCTTTTGATAGATGTCCAGGGCGATCCATCCGGAGGGCCCCAGGGAGAAGGTCAGGACCTGACCGAAGCCCCGGAATTGGTACCGGGCCAGCAGTCTTCCCCTGTATTCGGCGATGTAAAGGGCCTCGGGGGTAAGATAAACCACCTCGGGTTTTCCATCCCCGTTGAGATCCCCTATTTCCAGATGGGCAACTATCTGAGGAAGTCTTCCCACCCGTCGGAAACGAGGTGCCTGGGGCAGAGCGTAGGTGAGGGTGGAATAAGGATAGCGGGTATAAGCGGCGGTACGAGGCGGTGCGGGGGAGGGAGCGGCCTGGGAGGCCGGGACACCCCGGGTGGCAGGAGCCGAGGGGGGAGTTGGGGTCGGGCGGGGAGTGGCTATCCGGGGGAGGGTATAGGTGCGGATAAGGTTAAGATTAGGGTCGTAAATCCTCAGGGCTCCGGGTTCAAGGTAGAAGACCAGGTTGATCTTTTCCTGACGTAGCCCGGCCGGGGAGAGAGAACCCAGGGTCCTCCGGGGTTCATAAAGAAGACGGGAGCGGGTTAGCAGGCTTTCCAGTTCCGGAAGATAGGTATCGGCCAGGTTCGGGGAGGCAGAGAGGACTAGGATCTTCAGGTCTCCGTAACGAATGGCCGGAGTGGGGACAGGGAAGTTTTCCTGTCGCGAGAGAAGCCGAGCCGTGGCGAAGTTCTCCTCCACCTGGATCACTTCGGCCAGAGCCACCGGTTTTTTGAGATAACCCAGGACTTTTTTGGTCTGGGGATGGATAACGGGCTGGCCCTTGCGATAGATGGTGAAGAGATCCCCCAGCCTCACTCCCTGAGCACGCCCCTTATCCAGGATGATCTGATTGCCGTTAAGGCCGATGACCAGGGCCGTAAGAGGGCTGAGATCCTGTTTGAGGTCCGAGGGCAGAAGTGCCCGGGCCGGTGCCGCCACCAGCACAAAAAAAAGCCCCAGAAGAAGCATTCTTTTCATGCACCCTCTCCCTTGTAAAGGCGCAGGATTCCGTTAGCCTATTTCTAACATGAAGGGAGCCGGAGAGCAAACCGAAAAGTCTTTTCTCCTGGAGGCTACCCTTAGGGTATCCCCTGAAGCTCTGGAGAGGGATTTGCCTCTTCTGGCGGAGGAATGGGGAGGGTTCGGTTTTGTGGAGGAGGGCGGGGAAGTACGGGTGATCTTTTATCTTTCTCCGGAAGACCGGGAGCGGTTCCGGGAGGCCTGCCGCAGGTATGGCTGGGAGGAGATTTCCTTTCGGGAGGTGCCGGAGGAAGACTGGTCAAGTACCTGGCGGGAGAGCTTTAAGCCCCTCAGGGTTTCCTCCCGGATATGGGTATGTCCCCCTTGGGAGCGGGTAAAGACGGATCCGGGGGAGGTGGAGATAGTTATTGATCCGGGGCAGGCCTTCGGTACCGGGCATCATCCCACCACGGCCCTGATGCTTGAGGCCCTGGATCGTCTCTTTCGGGAGGGACCCCCGGGCAGGGTTCTGGATCTGGGCTGCGGAACGGGCATTCTGGCCATAGCCGCGGCCAAACTGGGGGCAGAACACGTGGTGGCCCTGGATATAGATCCCCGGGCCTGCCAGGCGGCCCGGGAAAACGTACAACGCAACGGGGTAAGAGTGGAGGTGCTTTCGGGGCGGATAGAAGAAATACAGGCGGATTTTGATCTGATCCTGGCCAATATTTCGGCCTGGGAATTGCGAACCCTGGCTCCGGTTCTCCGGGAGAGACTGCGCCCCGGGGGCCGGCTGTTTCTTTCGGGTTTTCTGGCCAAGGAAATTGCGGAAATGCTGGAGGCTTACCGGAATTTGGACCTTATTTCCCGGCAGGTGCGAGATGAATGGGGATTTTTGGCTTTCAGAAAATAAGGGGTCCGGTATTAAACTTGGGGAAAGAAATAAAAGATCAGGAGGTGGATCATGCCCAAGGTACTTATTGTAGCCTGCGGCTCTTATGCCGAAACGTCTCATTCCTGCGTGGCGGATTGGAAGTGTCTGTTTTCCGCCGCGGAGAAGAAGGGACCCTTTGCGGCCTATGAAGACGAGGTGAAGGTGGTGGGATTCTTACGCTGTCGATGCCCGGGACGTTCCCTGGTGCCTAACATTGCCATGGCCAAGGAGAAAACCGGTTTTGAGGTGGTGCACCTTACC
>DRMH01000010.1 GCA_011322625.1 Thermosulfurimonas dismutans
AACGGTGGTCCGGCTTTCGGTAGCGCTGGGGCAGCCTTTTTACGACTGGGTAAGGGAGAAGGGATTCAGAGAGGATGTGGCTTACAGGGCGGTGGAGCGATATCTGAAGGGCTGGAACATCCGGGGTTACAGACAGCAGCTGGTTCTGAGGGCGCTTTATCAGGATCTGGGTTTCAGGATCGAGGCCACGCAAAATCTTCCCTCTCCGAAGGTCTTCGAGGCTCTGATCAGGGAAAAACTGGATGAAGCCAGAAAGAGGAGGGGTGGCAATGGAAACCAAAACCTTTGAAGTGCGCTGGGCCGATCCGGAGGAGCTTGAGGTTCACCCGCTTAACGCCGTTCTCGTCCCGGACATGACCCCGGAGGAGCTTGAGACTCTCAAGGAAAGTATGCGTCTCAAGGGATTCCTCGAGACGGAGGCGGTGAGGGTCCTCCGGGGGACGAACCAAGTGGTGGACGGGAAAAACAGGCTTCGCGCCGCAAGGGAACTGGGACTTAAGGTGGCCGTGGTCGAGGTGGACATACCGGATGAAGAACTTCCCTACTTCATCTTCTCCACGGCCTACCACCGGAGGGACATCCCAACCGGGATCCGGGCGGCCAACGCGGCCCTTTGCTACTCGCTGCTTGAGCAGGTGGCGGCGGAGAGGAGAAGGATGGGGCTGAAATTTTACAAGCAAGATGTGTGCCATGACTTGGGGGTCCATAGAGGTCATTCAATGAATGACCTCTATAAGTGGGATGAAAAGGTTGAGGTATTGGTCAGAAGCCTTTTGGGGCTTTACGACAAACACGGTGGAAAAAGAGAGCTATTCCTCGGGAAAATTTTCAAAGTTAGTTCGAGAGATCTCCGAATAGCCCTCTGGCTACGCCGTTTTCTCCCCGAGGATTTCGAGGCCCTGCGGAAGGGAGAGATCACGATGGCGGAGGCGAGGGAGATCTACCGGAAGGCCCGACCGGAGATGGAGGCTCGGGGCGCGCTGATAGAGGAATGGAGGGACCTCGAGAAAAGGATCCCGGAGCTTTCCCGGATATCCGTTCTTCTGGGATATCTGGATGAGGAAACGCAAAGAGAACTTCTTTCGGCTCTCAAAGCCGGTGTTTCCGGGGATTCCAGGGATCAGGAAGACGAAAAGGGCTTGAGGCCGGAAGACCTTATGGAAATTCCGCAGGTGAGGGAGCTTGTGGAAAGAGCGGAGGCTCTTGAGAAAGAGAAGCGCAGGCTTGAGGAGAGGCTGAGGGAGCTTTCGGAGGCGGAAAGCAGGATGGAGGCCCTTAAGCTTGAGAAGGCCCATCTTGAGAAGCGTCTCAGGGAGCTTGAGGAAATGCTAAAGAGGGAGCCGGAGAAGGAAGTGGTCACGGTGGTGGATCCCGGGATTGAAGCCGAAATGGAGCGTCTTCGGGCCAGGCTTTCGGAGCTAGAGGCCGAGCTTGAGGAAGCCAGAGCGGAGGCGGAATCCTTCTCGCAGGAAAAAGACAGGCTTGAGGAGGAAAGAAGGAAACTTTTTGAAGCGAACGAAAAGCTTAGAGAGGAGTTAAGGGAGGCCCGCAGACACATTCAGAGGCTCGTAAAAGGCATAGATCCCGAAAAGAAGAGGGCAAAGAAGCGCTTTATAGACAAGATCACCAGGCACTACGAAAGGAAACTCGAGAAGCTCCGGGAGAAGAACCGGGAGCTTAAGGAGCTACTGGTCGAGGCCAAAACCGAAAACGCCAGGCTCAAGGCCCTTCTCGGTGGAAGGGCCCTCAAAGTGGTTCCGGTAAAGCTCGTTCACATGTTCATGGCCATGACCGGGCTTCTTCAGAACCGGGAATTTCGGGAGATGGTAGTGGGGCTCGTGAAGGAGGCCGAGGTGGATGCGGGAGAGCTACTCGACCTGGTGACCGATCTTCAGGAGGCGGCCGCGGGACTTGGGGCAGAGATTCTTTCCGCCGTAAGGGAGAGAAGGGAGCAGCTCGAGGCCGCGGTAGAGGCGGACGATTTCGCAAAGGGTCTGAAGGAAACCCTGAGGCAGGGGCTTCCTCCGGGGACCGCAAACGGCGGAAAAGAAAAGGGCGGAGGAAACTCCGCCCCGCCTAAGAAAATAACCCTGAAGCTGAGGAGGATAAGCGATGATCGAGTATCAGATCGTACACCGGAAGCTGAAGGATCTCAAGTGGGAGGAGCCCTCGAGGGACGGGATCTTTCATCTTCTCAAGGAGAGCATAAGGAGGCGGGGGCAAGTGCTGGTACCGCTGATAGCGGATAAGGAGATGCGGGTTAAGGACGGGAGGAAGCGGGCCGCGGCGCTTGAGGAACTTCTTTCCGAGGGGGCCCCGGTTTCGGAATACGTCCCGGTGATCGTGGTCGAGCGCGGAAGCCCGGACGCGGTCGCCCGGGAGGTGGATCTCCTTAAGAGACCGCCTTCGGTTGAGGAGATCTGGGCGCTCATGGGGGAGGGAAAGGTGGTGCCGTTTCCAGGTGCGGCCCGGGCCCTGGGACGGGAGGACGACCTGGTTTCGGAGCTGCTGAGGTCCCGGGGTGTGGGGCCCCGGATCCTGCGGGAGCTTCTGCGGTCAACTCTGGTGGTCCTTTCGCCGCTTGAGGAGGAAAACGAGGAAGAACTGCGGGAGGCCACCCGTGAGGCCATCGAATATTTGAGGCGGTCCGGGGAGGAGAAATGGATCGAATGAGCGTCCTTTCGACCCGGGTGCTGAGGGATCGCGGGGTGCTCGAGGTGGAGGACAGGGGAGGGAACCTGGCTCTCGTCTGGCGCGGTGTGGATCCCCTGGGGAGAACGGACGAGCCCCGGGAGTTCGTGATTCCGGCGGGCTTTCTGGATCACCTGGCGGGGATGCTGATGGACCCCACGGCCACGGATGCGGCGGGCCGGGCGACGCTCAACGAACCGGAGCTTCCATTCGTGGTGGCGGTGAAATGGGAGGGCGAGCATCGGATATTCGAGGTGCGCGAAAGAGGGGAAAACTCGCGCCCGTATTTCCGGGTGAGGCTTTCGCCGCTTGAGGCCAGACGCATAGCCAGGCTTTGCGAGCGATGTGCGCTTGCGGCCCATTTCGTGGCCGTACTCTCGAAAATACCGGAGGGAGGTAAGAGATGAGTTTCACCGCCCTGATGGTGAAGGCACTGGCCCTGGACGAGGCCGGGCCCGCGCTTGCGGAGCGGGTGGCGCTTTCGGAGGAACTTTCCATGCTTGCGGAGAGGGCGGTGGCGAGCATGGCCCGGGCCGCGCTGCTGGTCACGGAGGAGATAGAGCCGGCCTACGGCAGGGAGGTGGCGGAGAGGGTTTTCGAGGTCCTGGGGTTTTCCTATGCGGAGGGGAGGAAGCTTTCCGGGCTTCTTGAGAGGATGGCTTCTCTTTCGGCGCGGGAGCGTGAGGCGGCGCTCAAAGCAACGGCCCGGGCGACGTTGAAACTCCTGGGACTCGAGGGGGTGGCTCATGGTAATCGGAGGTGAGGATCTGACCCTGAGGGTCATACATCGTCTGATCGAGGCCGGGTGTCCTGCGACCAGGGTGGCCGAGATTTTCGACATTTCGGAGGAGGTAATCTACTACCGCGGCACGCCGAAACGGGAGCTTTACAGTAGCGGCAGGATAGATTTTTCGGTGCTCGAGAGGGCCGAGGAGCTGATAAGAGAGGGGCATCCGGCGGACGTGGTGGCCTTCGCCGCGGGCATACCGCTCTCGCAACTTCTGGACTATCTGGGGCTCGGTGAGGAGGACTGGGAGTGAGCGCGGAGATCAGGGAGGATCTTCGGGAGTTCGTGGCCTGGCTCAGGATGCTGGTCGCCAGGCTTGAGGAAATCGAGGGCCGGGTCGGCCCGGGAGGAAAGGTGTATCTAACGCTTGAGGAGGCGGAAAAGCTCACCTCCATCCCGGCGGAGACCCTAAAAAAGAAGATCTACGCGCAGGAGCTTCCCGCCTACAAACCGGGAAAACAGCTTCTCGTAAGGTGGTCGGACTTAAGAGCCTTCATCGAGAGGCATCCGGTGAACCGGAACGCCTTCACCGAACCGGAGAGGACGCTAACCGGAGGGAGGACTTCACGGGGGAGGCCTCCCATCAGGTATTATCCGAAGTAATCAGTCGAAAAGAAGGGCCGATATTTTTCCAAGCACTTCTTCCAGGATATTTTGGGGGATATGGCTTATAAACTCGGCTTTTCTAGCTCTCCAGTCCAGATTTCGTATCTGATCAGCCAGAATTACGCCTTTTACCGGCAGGTTTTCGGGTAACTGTACTTCGAAGGGGTAGCCCTTGATTTTAGTGGTCACCGGACAGAATAATCCCAGACCGGTTTTGGCGTTGTAAATGGATGGAGAGAGACAGACGGCGGGACGCCGTCCGGCCTGCTCGTGCCCCTTCTGCGGCGAGAAGGAGAGCCAGAGTAGATCTCCGCGATCCGGCACATACTTTTCACCAGATTTCATTTCCCTCAACCTCTCCCCACTCCACCTCTCTGTGAAGATTATTTTCGTTTATGGCCTCCACCAGTTCCTGGAGACGCTTCCGCTTAGAGAGAGGCACGATTAGCAGTTTTCCGTCTTCAACGCGGAGATCGACTTCACAATCTGGTTCGATATGGAGTTCTCTGGCAAGAGGGGCCGGAATTCTTATCGCCAGGCTGTGACCCCAACGCTTAACTTTCTGAAGCATGGTCTTCCTCCAGAAGGCATGTTTGGTATCTACATTGATGATACCAAAAGAAGCTAAAGTATGCATAGGGGGTTAAGTTCGGCATCAGGTTTCGTTGTCTTTCATATAAGGCAGGGCGTCCTCGAAGATGGTGCGGTTTGCGGGATGGCTGTAGTGCAGCAGCATGTCCACGGAGGAATGGCCGGTGCGTGCCATGGCCTCGACCGGAGAGGCTCCCGCAAGGATCTGGAGATGTGTGGCGTAGGTGTGTCTGGCGTCGTGGAAGCGGACGCCCGAAAGCCTGCACTTACGAAATATTTTTGCGGCGGCCGAGGTTATGGAGTCGTGGTGGATGGGAGGAAGTATTCTTCCCTTCGGGATTTCACCTCTTTCGAGCAATTTTTCCTTCAGCCTCACAAGTTCACGATAGAGTCTTTCTCCCAGGCCCACAAACCTGGGTTTACCGGTTTTGGTTTTCTTTACGAAGACAAGTCGTCTTTCCCAGTCGATCCATTCCCACTGGAGGGAAAGTATTTCCGATCTTCTCAGTCCGCATCCGAAGGCAAAAAGGAAGATCAGATACATCCATCCGTAAAGAAGTCCGGATTTCCTGGCTTCGGCGAGGACCATTTCCACCTCCTGAGGGGAAAACACCCGGGGCTGGAAGGGTTTGTGGTTTTTGATGGGTTTTACGGCGGAAAAGGGATTGCGCGGAAGGAGACCGAGGGATACGGCTCTTTCTGCGATCCTTTTGAGATCTCCCAGATGTTTGTTTATGGTATTCGGGGAGTAGCCCTTTTCGAGAAGGGTTCTTTTAAGGGTCTCCGCGTCGGATGGTTTCAGGGAGGCAAGAGGGGTTGAGGGGCCGAGTATGCGCAAAATATTCCTGGATCTTATTTCCCTGGCCTGACGTTCTCCCCGGGAGAGATGTTTGCTTTCGGCAAGATAATCGGAGACGGCTTCCTTCAAAGTATAGCCGGGGAGCCCGGTGTCGAACACGGACATGAGGGCCTGAACGTCCGGGCTGGATAGGAGCCCCGCGCCCTGCCACTGTTTCACGTCTTCGGGGGTGTAGTTTGCGAATCGAGTTCTTTCCTCGAGTATTTCGGCTCTGGCAAGAAGGGCTCTGGCTTCCTTTCTGGTGCGGCAGAGACTGTGAATTGCAATTTGTTTTTGGACAGGTTGAGGGAGGTGGGGGAGTGGAAGTATTGAGAATCAAGGGTTTTGGGAGAGGGGTTGTCTAAAGAATGTTGCAACGGGAGAGGAAGGCGGGATGGGGTTGCAGGATAAGTTTGGACAGGTTCGCAAAGTTTTGAAAATTGGTTGCAATAAGGGGGAAGCGTTTGAAAGTTTATAAACGGCGTTTAAAGCGTTTGAAGCGTTGAGGCTCAAGGGTTTCGGCGGGATTGAGACGGCGGAAGGGTTTATAAACGCTATTTGAACTTTTTCATGATCTCGAATGTTCCAAGCCCTACCATTTTTTGGAGTTCGGGCTCATAAATAGGAACGGCGGGGAGTCCTCTTCGGGCGTGAGTTTTGGCTTTTCCATTAACGGTATAAATAGTATAATTTTTTGATTCCTCGCATCGGACCAAATAAAGCCCACCGATATTCGCTCCGGGAGGATGGCAAAAGATAAACCAGTTTTCGTTAATTTTTTTGCGAGAACAGATTACCGGATCGTAGATTTTATGGTCCAGGTAGTAAAGGATAAGTCCGTCAGCCACCCTATCTATCAAATCTTTTGAACAAGGCGTAGTAGAAGACCTTGAAGCGTTTGATTGTTTTGCCTTTTGGGACGGAGAGATGCTTTGATGTGGAGCGGGGGATTCCGGTCGAGGAACGGCGATTATCATTATCGCAAAAGAAGCTATCATGGCGATTAGAGGGGTCTTTTTAGGCTTCTTTTTAAAAGTCGCTATGATAAGCCAGATAAAGCTCCCTAGAAATCCCAAAAAGGCTAAAGCTGTTATAGTCTCTACCATAGTCTCCCTCCTTCCGGGCAGTGATGTCTAAATTTTAGGCGGTTTTAAGGAGCTTTTTCAACTCCTCAATTTCTTTTAAAAGGCGTTCGCGCTCCTCGTGCTGGCGTTTAGTCTTTTGAAGGTCTCGGTAGATCTCCTCCAAGTCCTCCTCTGGAAGCTGTTTAAGCATGAGGACGATTTTCTGAATGCGGGGGTTTTTCAGGGCCTCAGCGAGATCCGGGGAAAGAGATCTTTCCGGTTCGGCCTCGTGCATGAACATCGGCCCCTCGCCCTTAAAAAGCCAAACCGGATTTACAGACCAAATTTCGCTAATTTTTTGGAGGGTTTTAAAAGACGGTTCAGTATCGCCTCTCTCCCAATGAGAGATTGCTCTTTGTTTAACCCCCAATTTTGAAGC
>DRMH01000011.1 GCA_011322625.1 Thermosulfurimonas dismutans
CCTCAAGCTATCATCTTTAACCTTGTTCCAGAATATCACCTCGGCCTGGCGGAAAAATTCCGGAGATTCCTCCAGGAAAAACACCGGATCACAGCCGCCACAGGAAAGAAGGTTATGAACCGCGATCTTCAAGGCCCAATTCCCTATAAAATTTATGAATTTCCTCCCCAAGACGTTCTCCTTCGCCGGACGAAAGCCAGATAATTCTCAGGCGTTGCAGATCCTCTCCCAGAGCGGTAAGCACCCGTTTTAGGGCCCTAAGGCGCAGCTCGGCCCTTAGATTACCCTCCCGAAAATGACATTCCCCGGGAGGGCAGCCGGCTATAAGGACACCGTCGGCCTCCGTTAGGGCCTTTATCACCACCTCCAGTTCGAGACTTCCGGTGCAATTTATTCGAAAGGGTTGAAAACCCACCGGGAGTTCCGGTCGGCAAAAGGCCAGATTCTCAAGGGCACGGGCCGCGCACCATTCGCAAAGGAATCCGATAATCCTAGGTTTCACCGAAAAGGACCTCCAGGCTCTGAAGTTGGGCTTCCCGGGGGAAAGGTTTCATTCTGAGTGCTCCCGATGGGCAGGCGCTTGCGCAAAGGCCGCAGCCACAACAAAGAGTCTCCTCAACCTTGAGTCTATCGAGATCTATGTGGAGGGCCTTAAATGGGCAGACTTCCACACAAAGCCAGCACCGTCCGCAGCGCTGTTCTTCCCATTCGATCCAGTCCGTTTCCGTCCGAAAAGAGGTGTTTTTCAGAAAAAGCAGGGCCTCAAGGGCTGCAGCTTCTCCAGAAAGAACGCTTTCGGAAAGATCTTTGGGGCCGGAAGCCGCCCCGGCAATCCAGATACCCTTTCTCAGGGTTTCTACCGGAGCGGTCTTTTCCTCCCGCGGAGAGAAAAAGCCGAACTGATCCGTGCAGAGCCTCAGAAGGGAGGCCACTTCTTCCGAGCCTGTCTCTGGTACGAAGCCCGGGACCAGGATCACTAGATCTACGGCCCATGCCCTCTGTCCCGCCCCCAGGGTATCCTCGGCCAAAAGGGTAAGCCTCCCCTCGTCCTCGGGGTTTAAGGGCACCTCCGAAATCTCGGCTACCTGTCCCCGGATAAACCGAACCCCCTTTTCCTTGGCTCGTCTTAAAAGTCCTTCTCCCTCCGGGGTCTTTAGCCTTAGGTCCAGATAAAAATGATAGACCTCGGCCGAAAACCTTTCTCGAAGAAGGATTCCGGCCTTAAGGGCCAGACCGCAACAAATTTCCGAACAATAGGGGAGGTGCCTTCGATCGCGACTTCCCACACAGTGGATTACGGCCACCCGCCGGGGAGACTCTCCGTTAAAGCCGTAAATGTTTTCTTGGCGGGTAAACATCCTTTCCAGATCCCAGAGGGTGATGACCCCGGGAAGGCGTTTATAACCGTAATAGGGTATTTTCTCTACAGGGTAGGGTCTGAAACCAGTGGCCACGATGATTCCTCCTACCCTTAAACGATGAAGGCGAGGGGTTTCTTCAAAACGGATGGCCTTACGGGCACACACCTCCTTACACCTGGAGCAACTCTCTCCCCGGAAGTGAAGACAACGTGCGGCGTGAATTATCGGGATCCGCGGAACGGGATGCGGAGGATCCATAGTAATGGCCGGGGGGTTAACGGGGCAGACCCGGAGGCAGTCTCCGCAACCATGGCACCTTTCAGAGTCCACATAACGAGGTTTTTCTTCAAGGGTAACCTCATAGGCCCCGGGGCGGCCTTTTACCTCGAGGATATGAGTCAGGGGAAAGAGGTGGAGGTTTTCCTGCTGGATAAGGGCCGAAAGCCGCGGGGAAACGAGACAGGAGGCGCATTCCAGCCGGGGATAGAGGCGATCCAGAAAAACGGCTTTTCCTCCGAAGAAGGGTTCTCTTTCAACCAGATAGACCGGAAGTCCCTTTTCTGCAGCCTTAAGGGCTGCAGAAAGGCCTGCTATTCCCCCTCCTACTACCAGAAGGCCCTCGGTAACCGGGAATTTCTTCAGGACCGGGGCCCTATAATAGGAAAGGGCCATAAGCGCTCCCTTCAAAAGCCCGATGGCCCTGCGGTAGGCTCCTTTCTTTCCCAACCAGGCCGCCTCCTCCCTTAAAGCCACCAGGTGAAAGGCCTGAGCCCGGCGTTTTTCGGCAAGCTCTTTAAAAATAGAGCCATGAAGATGGGGGGAGCAGGCTCCTACCAGAACCCCTTCCCCGGGAAGGATCCGGGCTTCAAAGAAGGCCTGTCCTTCGGGAGAACAAAGGAAAGGGTGCTGGAAAACCTCCGTCCCGGAGGAGGTGAGCTCCTTTTTAAGGGCCTTAAGGTCCAGATTTTCACTTATGTTCCCGCCGCACTCGCAGAAGAAGACTTTGACCTTCATTCTTCCTCCGGAATTCCCAACCAGGAGGGAGAGATTCCCAGGGCCAGGCCCAGATACTGGGTAAAATATCTTACCGGAAAGGGAGGGTCTCCGTAAATTTCGAGATTCAGTTTGCAAACCGGACAAGCCACCGCCAGGCCCGAGGCGTTCTTTTGCCGGGCCTCAAAAAGAAGTCGCCGGCAGAGATTTTTGATGACCGGGGAGTCGGTGCGGGGAAGATGCCCTCCGCAGCAGTGAGTCTTAAGGGTGGTAGGTATTACCGGATAGCCTGCGGCGGAAAGGACCTTCTCCAGGGCCTGAAGGTCAGTGGGATAGGGACGGGAAAGGAAACAGCCGTAATAGACCGCCACCGGAAAACCCCGAAAGTGGGGCGAACGAAACCTTGAAAAATCGATCCGGGTCAAAAACTCGGTCAAGGACAGGATTCGGGGAAGGTCCGGAGAAAGCTCAAGGCCTTCATCTTTTAAAACTTCCGCCATCCGGGATCGCCAGATCGGATTTTCTCTGAGGATGTTTTGGGCACGTTTGAGATTGTGAAAGCAAAGGCTGCAGGTTACCAGCAGTTCTTTTCCTGAGGCCAGAGCCAGATTGCGGGAAGCGAGAAAAAGTCCTACCCCCTCCGGGGCCTCTTCAATTTCCCGGGCCCCGCAACAGTTCCAGTCCGGAAGAGGTTCGAGTTCCAGAGCCAAAAAGGAGGCCAGGGCTTCAATAGATAGGTAAAAATCGCGTGCCAGATGTTCCGAGGAGCAGCCCGGATAATAAAGGACCTTCATGGCCACTCCCTTGCGTGCTCTAGCGCGCGCCTAAAGGCAGAGAGGTTCTTAATTTTTGAAGGGGCGGAGACCTCCTTTTCTCCTTCCGGGCCGGGAAGGCGTAAAAATAGGCGCTGGTTCTCTCCGGAACCTATTATGCGGATGTGATAGGCGTGCACCGCCCCGAAGTCGAAAGAACGCCCTCTCTCTTCAAGGAGACTCCAGAAGATTCGGCTCCACTCCGGGTGCTTGCGCCACCTTTTTCCCGGAGGGAGTCCCTCCCGTCTCAAAAATCGCAGGAAATCCACCACCGGGATTTCCCGAGGACAGCGCTCCTCACAGAGGTAGCACCCCACGCAAACCCAAGGGGTATTTGCCGAGGGTAAAGAGTCCGGCCCTTCCAGCCAGGCCTGGATCAGACGCCAGGGAGAAAGGTCCATTTCCTCGTGCACCGGACAGATAGCCCCGCAGATTCCGCAGACGTTACAGTCCTTAAGCCGTGCGGTCTGAGGGAAGGTCTTAGGAGGCAGGGGAGAAGGGATTTCCCGCGGGAGCCGTTTCTTGATCTCCTTAAGCGTAAGGCCCTGCTTTTTTAGTCTTAGAATCGTCTTCAAACGTTCAAGAGTCCAGGTAGGATAATAGAATTTCACTCCCCCACTTTTCTGGCCTTTTCTTTTTCCCTTGGGGAGCAAACCCAGTTGGACATAATAGAGAAAGGTGCGTCTGCTGATCCGGTAGCCTTCTTCGGCAAGCTTCTGTAAAATGTCTTCCAAGGGAAGACCGAATTCCATACCTCTGTTTTTAACAGAGAAATAATCCTTGCCAAGGGGGAACGGCATGGCGGAGATCAAGAGCGCTCTGGAGATCGCTCTGGAAAAGGCGGAGAAAATCGGTAAGGCCTCCAAGGAAGAATTGAAGGCCCAGGAGTGGAAGGAAAAGGGGCAGAGACTGGCCGCCCGGTTCCTGAAACAGGAGGAGGTGGACCTGGTCCGGGAATTGAGCGAGGTTCCCCCGGAGGGAAAGGCCCCTCTGGTCAGGGGGCTGGTGGAGATCTTCCTGCGCAATATCGTCCTGCCGCGGGACGAATATGTCCTCAAAGACGCCCGTCGCGCCCTGGAGGGGCTGAACCTGGTCTTTTCCGCCTTCCCGGAGGTCAAAAATCTCACCCGGGAGATAGAAAAACTCCTGTCCCAGTATCTCCAGCACCGGGAGGCCCTCTACCAGCAACTCAAGCAGCAGTTTGAGGCCCAGCTCTCGGGTATGGAGGAGGCCCTGAGTCAGCAGATGGGGGTCCAGGTGAAGGTGGAGGCGGAGATGCATCCCCAGTTTCAGGAGGAATGGCGGAAGATAAGGGATCAGCTGGATCCCCAATATCAAAAACAGCTGGATTATCTGAAGAACATCTTCCGGCGGGTCCTGGGGGCGTGATTCGTCAACGCCTGCGCAGGATTCTGGAGGAGGTGCGAGAGGGGCGTCTGTCCGTTTCCCAGGCCGAAAAACTGCTCGAGGGTCTGCCCTTTGAGGAACTGGAGACGGTAAAACTGGATCATCACCGGGGAATCCGGAAGCATTTTCCGGAGATTATTTACGGGCCGGGGAAGACGGAGGAAGAACTTCTGCGCATCGTGGAGAGTTTCCTGGAGAAGGACCTCCCTCTCCTGATTACGCGAATCTCCCCGGATAGGGCCCGGAGACTGCGGGAACGTTTTCCTCAACTGGAATACCATGAACGGGCCGCTCTCCTAGGGCGGAGGCTTCCCGGGCCCAGGGTGGGCCAGATCCTGGTTGTATCCGGGGGGACGGCGGATCTCCCGGTGGCCGAGGAGGCCCGGGTGGCGGCGGAATATTTCGGCAACCGGGTGGACACCCTTTACGACGTGGGGGTGGCCGGAGTCCACCGGCTGCTTTCTTATCGCGAGAAGCTGCTTGCGGCCCGGGTCCTGATCGCGGTGGCCGGAATGGAAGGGGCCCTGCCCAGTCTGGTGGCCGGTCTGGTGGATCGGCCGGTGATCGCCGTCCCCACCAGCGTGGGCTACGGAGCCCATTTCGGGGGATTGGCCCCTTTGCTGGCCATGCTCAATACCTGCGCCCCCGGTGTGGCGGTGGTAAATATTGACAACGGCGTAGGAGCAGCCTATTTTGCAAGTATAATCAATCAATTGCCCGAAAAAATTACTCAGGTGGAGAAAACCTATGGCCAAACGGGGACGTAAGCGAAAAGACAGCCCGGAGGGGATGCTCCTGGAGATGCTGGAAGTGGTGGATGAACAGGGAAACACCATGGGGCTTCTCCCTCGGGGTCAGATCCATGAACAAAAACTCTTCCATAAATCCGTGCATGTGGTGATCTTTAATCCGGAGGGGCGGCTCTTTCTTCAGAAGCGCTCCCGCCTGAAGGATGAAAATCCGGGAAAATGGGATTCTTCGGCCTCGGGGCACGTGGCTCCCGGTGAGCCCTATCCGGTGGCTGCACGCCGGGAATTGAAGGAAGAACTGGGGCTGCTGTGCGGTCTGAAGGAGGTGGGCCGATTGCCCGCCTCTCCGGAGACCGGCTATGAATTCGTGGTCATCTTCAAAGGGACCACCCGCAAGAATCCACGTCCCAATCCTATGGAGATAGAGGAGGGTCGATTTGTGAGCCCGGAGGAGCTGGAACAGTGGCTTACCGAAAGGCCCGAGGATTTTACCCCCACCTTTCGGCTCCTCTGGGATCGTTATCGCCGGGCCCTACTCACCAGATAGGCCGTATTTTTCCAGTTTATAACGCAGGACTCTTTCGGAGATACCCAGGAGTTCCGCGGCCCGGGTCTTGATCCCGCCGCTGGCCCGCAGGGCCTCCTCCAGGCGGGTCCGCTCCAGAAGCTCCACCGCTTCCGGAAGGGGGAGGCTTCGGAGTCGAGCCCAGAGGTCCTCGCCGGCAGGGGCAAAGACCAGATCCTTCAGGGTTATCAGGGGCCCTTCGGCCAGGATGACCGCCCTCTCGATCATGTTCTGAAGTTCGCGTACATTCCCGGGAAAGGCGTAGGAAAGCAGTCGTTCCAGGGCCTCCCGCGAGAAATCTTCCACGGGTTTCCGATATTTGCGAGCGTATTTATGAAGAAAAAACCGGGCCAGGGGTAAAATGTCCTCCCGTCTTTCCCGCAGGGGCGGAAGATGGATGGTGATCACCGAAAGGCGCCAGTAAAGGTCCTCGCGAAAGCGTCCCTCCCGCACCATGGCGTTGAGGTCCCGGTTGGTGGCGGCGATGATCCGGGCCCGGCTGCGAAGCTCCCTGCGTCCTCCCAGCCGGCGAAAGGTTCCGTCCTGAAGCACCCGCAGGAGCTTGGCCTGAAGGGGGAGGGGGAGTTCCCCTATTTCATCCAGGAAAAGGGTTCCCTCCCCGGCCTCTTCGAAAAGCCCGGGTTTGGCCTTATCGGCCCCGGTGAAGGCCCCGCGTTCGTGGCCGAAAAGTTCGGACTCCAGCAGCCCCTCCGGGATGGCCGCGCAGTTGATCCTGAGGAAGGGTTTGTCCCTTCGGGGGCTCAAACGATGGATCAGCCCGGCCAGGACTTCTTTTCCGGTGCCGGATTCTCCGGTAAGAAGCACCGTGGCCTCGGTGGGAGCCACCCGGGCACAGAGCCTCAGAACCTCTTTCATGGCTGGACTTTCGGCCACCAGGTCTTCGGCCTCGGGAAGCTCCAGGGAGGCGAGCTTCCTTCGTAAATCCTCTACTTCCCGACGCAGACGAATCTCCGAAAGGGCCCGGTTAAGGATCAGGACCAGTTCCTCCAGATTCACGGGCTTGGTGAGATAATGATAGGCCCCGAGCTTCATGGCCTCTACCGCCCGTTCCACCGTGGCAAAGGCCGTAAGCATTACGATAGCGGTAAGAGGGCTTCTTTCCCGAAGGCGGGGAAGGAGGCGAAGACCGTCCTCGTCCGGAAGGCGCCAGTCCAGAAGGACCAGTTCCGGTTGTTCCCTTTCAAGGATACGGAGCCCCTCGGCTCCGCTTTCGGCTTCCAGGATGCGGAAACCCTTGCGGCGGAGATAGTCCCCCAGGATCTTTCTCTGGGCCTCTTCGTCCTCGATCAGGAGGACCGTGGGATGCTCAGCTCGAAGCATACCTCCTCTCCGTGCTTTTTAAAGGTAACCCGACCTCCGTGGGCCTCGGCCACCTGCCTTACAATATAAAGCCCCAGACCGAAACCCCCCTCCCGGGTGGTGAAAAAGGGCTCAAAGACCCTCTCCCGCACCTCCTCCGGGATCTCCGTTCCGGTGTTGCAGACGGAGAACCGTACTTCCCCATTAGTAAAGGACACCGTGAGGCGGATCCGGTTGCCCTCCGGGGCCTCTAGGGCGTTGGCCAGGAGATTGAAGAGCGCCCGATAAAGCCAGCGCCGATCCGCCCGGATTTCTCCGTCTTCCAGCCGCACCTCGAAATGCAACCCCCGGGCCCGGGCCTTGGGATGGAATCGACTCCGAAGCTCCTGAATCAGGGCGGAGACGGAAAAATTCTCCGGTTGGATCTCGAACCCCCGCGATAAGCGAAGCAGTTCGGAGGTGAGTTCGCTCAGCCGCTGGATCTCTTTTTCCAGTAAGGGACGGTACTGATGGGCGGCCTGAGGATCCTCCCAGAGGTATTGAAGCCCCATGGAGAGGGTGTGCAGGGGGTTGCGGATCTCGTGGGCCAGCATGGCGGCCAGACGTCCCATGGCCGCCAGTTTTTCCGAGGAAAGGAGTCTCCGGCTCAGACGTTCCTGTTCTTTTTCCAGCCTGAGGGCGTAAACATAGGTCAAACCCAGCAGGAGAAGGCCTCCCAGGAAGACCAGGCCTCCGTAAAACAGGGCTTCCTCGAAGAGCATACTCTTGAAGGTATTGTCAAAGGCCACCACCAACCGGAAGTATCTTCCCGGGGCCAGTTCGCTCCGGCGACAGAGATAAAAGATGCGGTCCCTTTGATACCCCCCGACACACCGGGAAAAAGGGGGCAGATTCCGGCTCAATTCCTCGGGGAAGGTATTGAGAAGGACCCGATTCTTTTCCGTAACCAGTACCCCTACCAGCCCCGGATCGCTCTGTAATTCGTCGGTGAGCCAGGCCAGATTGCGAAGAAAATTCGGGGGGTTGGGCAACACTCGCAGGAGATCGAGATAACCCCTCAGCCGTCCCTCGATCAATCCCAGAGCCCTTTCGGCCTCAAAGCGCTGGTGGGCGGTGAGGGTGCGCCGGATGATAAAAAGCTGGAGAAGAAAGGTGAGTCCCAGAAGCCCCACCCCTACGGCGAAATAGAAACGAAAGCGTGATTTCACCACCATCTCCTGCGCCAGCGCCGAAAACGACGTTTTTCCCAGGGGCAGGGTCTTCTCCAGAGGGGCCATCCCTGTTCGTCCCGGAGCCGCAATTGCAGGTGGCGAGACTTAAGCACTTCCGGGATGAGCATATCTCCGCAACGCCAGCCCTGGATCCAGATCTTCAGTCCGGGCCGAAGGGAACGTTCCCATTTCCTCCAGAACCTGTAAGGCCCCAGGCGCAAATAAAAGGTTTCTCCTTCCGGGGTTTCCACCACCAGCAGGGGAGGGCGCCATTCCCGTACCCAGCCGGTGATGCGGACCTTGCGCCCCTCCCAGCAACCCTGGGCCCGCAGCCCCGGCCCGCTAAACCATCCCCAGAGAAAGATCAGAAGAAGGATCCACCCGCGCATCACCTTCATTTTATGCAGGATCTGTGCCTGAGACTACCGGAATCCGGAAGGTCCGGAAGGGGCCGGATGCCGGGGGATCCGGCCCCGCAGGATTCGACAGGATTGTCGAAGATTTCGGAAAAATTGTCGAGGGAAAAGGGGAAGTTAAAAGGGGTGATAGAAGGCTCAAGGCCTTGGGGGACAAGGGAAAGCGGTTTCTGGCACGCCCTTTGATTTTCGAAGGGTAAAGGCTCCAAGGAGGTGAAGGAAATGCGGAAAATTAGAGCTATCCCGGTGATCCTGATGGTGGGATTTCTCCTTTCGGCCTGCACCACCACCCAGACCAGCGCTCCCTATCAGGGGGCCGGACTGGGGGCGGCGGTGGGGGCTTTTTCCGGGGCCCTCCTTGATCATCACAATCCCTGGCGGGGAGCGGTGATCGGAGGGGCCCTGGGAGCCACCCTGGGCGGTGGGCTTGCGGCCATAAGCTCGCAGGCCAGCCACCAGGCCGCAGCCACCGGTCAGCGGGTGGTCTATCGGCAGGCGGACGCCGTGGTGGAGGCCGCACCCGTGGAATACAACCAGAAGACCTACTGCCATAAGATTCACAAACGGATCTGGCGAAACGGTCGCCTTGTGGCCGATCGGATCGAGGAGGTCTGCGAGGGGACCAAAACCGGAAACTATTACTAAAAAAGGAGGTGAGAGGATGAAGAGGTTCAAGACCCTGATGATCCTCGGTGTTCTGGGGACCGCGATGCTCGGCGGTCCGGGGATGGTGGCTGCGGCTAACCGGGGTCTTCCTCCGGAGATTCGGCGAGATCTAAGGGAAATTCGCTGGGATCGACGCGAGCTACGCCGGGATCGGTGGGAGCTGAGGAGGGACTGGCGAAAATGGCACCGCGACCGCCGGGATCCCTATCGTCGCCCCGGTGAGATTGGCTACGACCGTCGAAAGATCCGGGAGGATCGCCGGGAGCTGCGCCGGGATCGGCGTGAACTTCGCCGGGATTGGCGGGAGTTGCGCCGGGATATGCGCAGATGGCAGCAGGGATTTTAAAAAATCCGTGATCGGAGGAGAAAAGATGAAAAGGATCGGGTTGGTTTTAGGGCTTATAGGGTTGATCTTTCTGACCGGTGTGGGTTTTACGGCCGCGCAGTCCGGGCCGGGGCCCTCGGATAACCAGACCGTAGGGGCTCCGGCCGGGCCTCCCTGGGGCGGTGTATGGCGCTACTGTCGCTGGGTGAATCCGGATAGCCCCGCCTGCCGGGAGATCCGAAAGAACATGCGTGCACACTGGCAAAAAATGAGGGAGCTTCGGGAGAGAGCCTGGCAGGAGATGCGGGAGTACTGCCGGAAGAACACCCGGGACAGGTTCTGTCAGAACATGGACCCCCAAGGCCCCTGCCCGCGGTGTAACTGGCACCGGGGGTATTAATCCCCCAACCCCTCCAAGGCCCGGAAGAGGGCCCGGAGTCGCTCCGGGTCCTTCCTTCCGGGCTCCTTTTCCACCCCGGAATTTACATCCACCCCATAGGGCCTGACCGTGAGTACGGCCTGGCGAATATTTTCCGGGGAGAGCCCTCCGGCCAGAATAAGGGGCAGACCGTAATCCCGGGCCTTAAGGGCCAGGTTCCAGTCCAGAGTCCTCCCCGTGCCTCCGGGAAGTCCCTTTACATAGGGCTCCAGCAAAACCCCCCGCACCTTCCCTCGATAGGAGTCCAGCTGAGGGAGATCTTCCTCCCCCCGGAGCCGGAGGGCCTTTATCACCCGGGGGAAAAAAAGAGCACAGGTTTCCGGGGATTCCCGCCCATGAAGCTGAACCAGGTCCAGCCCTACATAATCCATGATTTCCCTTATGCGGGAAGGATCCTCATCCACAAAGACCCCCACCGTGGTTATCAGGGGAGGAAGAAGCGCTATTATCTCCCTGGCCTTCGGGGGAGGAAGGTAGCGAGGACTGCGTGGATAGAAGATAAACCCCAGGGCCGCGGCCCCCAGTTCCACCGCCAGGAGAGCCGTTTCGGGCTCGGTTATACCGCAGATTTTGACCCTTACCCGACCAGAACTCATCGTGTTATACTGCCTCTATGCGGGCCTGGAGGGAATATCTTTCCGGAATAATCCTTCTGCTCTTTCTGAGTATCCGCTATTATCCTCAATCCCTGGAACGCACCCTTATAGAAAGCCTCCGTTTTCTGGGGGCGGTGATCCTTTACGGTCTGGGCTTTGCCTATCTCTTTAAATGGGCCCTTCAGCAATTCCTGCATCGGGGGCTCTCCCGGGATCAATTCCTGCGCATAGCCCTCTGGGCCGGGGTCATCATGGCCCTGGGGGAATCCCTGCGCCATTACTTCTATCATTGACCTGTCTCCGAGGGCTCCAGGATCACCAGCACATAATCCTTGTCGTCCAGATATTTCCGGGCCACCTCCTGTACCTCCTGAGGGGTTACCCGGCGAATCTGCTCCAGATAATGATAGAAATAGTTGAATCCCAGGCCCAAGGTCTCGTTCAGGGCACGATCCAGGGCCTGAGACAGGTTGGTCTGAAGCTCGGTTTCATAGTTTCCGATAAGCCAGTTCTGGGCCCGGTGGAGTTCCTCCGCGGTGATGCCCTGTTCCTTGATCCGGGCAATCTCCTGCCATAAACCGGACAGGGCCTGGTCTTTCTTGTCCGGAGCGCAGGCAAGGTAAAGGGCCAGGGAACCGGTGTTCACTCCGAAGGTGAGGAAGGAGGTCACGGTATAGGCCAGGGCCTCCCGGTCCCGAAGGTCCCGGAAGAGTCTTCCTCCCTGTCCGGCCAGGACCGCATTGAGTACCTCCAGAGGATACCGATCGGGATTGTTCAGACCCACCGCCCGAAAACCCAGGAGGATCTGGGTCTGTTCGGCGTTTTTGGTAAGGGTGGTAATGCGGGGGCCCACCAGGGGAGGCGGGGTTTGATCCGAGGGCAGGGGTTCCGGGGGAGCGGTCCAGTTGGCCAGGGCCTTTTCCAGTTTGCTCAACACCTTCTCCGGTTCCACATCCCCCACGATGGCCAGCACCCCGGTGTCCGGGCGTACATACCGGGCATAAGCCCGACGGAGGATATCCCCGGAGACCTTCTCCAGGAAGCCCCTGGATCCCAGGATGTTTAATCCGTAGGGGTGAGGGGAGAACATGACCCGGTAGAATTCCCGCAGGGCCACCTGCATGGGCTGATCCTCCTGGCGCAGGAGGGCGGAAAGGAGTTCCGGTCGCGCTTTCTGGACCTCGGTATCCGCAAAGGAGGGTTCCCGGATCACCTCCAGAAAGAGATTCAGTCCCTGATCGAAGCCATCGCTCAGGAAGGAGGCCTCCAGGCCAAAGGTATTGCGACCGGAGAATCCCCGGATGCGTCCCCCCAGATCCTCGATCAGACGGGAGAGTTCCTCGGCGGAGTGTTTACGGGTGGCCCGGGGCCATACCGTAGCCAGCGCCCGGAAGAGCCCGTTGGTCTCCGGGGTCTCGTACCGTAAGCCTCCGGGGAATACCAGGGCCATGCCCACGGAGGGTACGTCATGCAGGGGCTGGATGATCACCCGGAGACCGTTGGGGAGTTTGCGATAAACCGGAGGAATTACCGGCCCGGCTTCACCGGTGGTTATCCCCTGAGCCTCCAGTTCGGCCTCCTCTACCATGCGCTGGAGTTCCTGGGAGGAGAGGTTCTCGTCGGCGGTAAGGATGCCGGCCACCACCTTGCTGCGCTGGAAGTATCTCTGGGCCGCAGCCAGGATATCCTCCGCGGTGACCTGACGGATCCTTTCTACGTATTTTTCCGCGGCTTCGGGATCCCCCAGGACCATCTCGAAGGTGCCCAGTTTCCGGGCCTCACCCTCCATGGTCTCCCGGCTGTGAATGAAATCGGAAAGCACCTGGATCTTGGCCCGCCGCAGTTCCTCCGGGGATACGGTTTCGTATTTGAGCCGGAAGAGCTCCACCAGGCTCTGTTTGATGGCGGCCCGAAGATTTTCCGGAGAGGCGGTCCCGAAGATCTCGAAGAGCCCCGGCCCCTTGGGGGTAAAGGCCCCGGCCTCAATGGTATGAACCAGATTAAGTTTGCGCCTCAGACGAAGATACAGGCGGGAGGAATGCCCCTCCCCCAGAAGAGCCGCCATCACGTCCAGTACCGGGGCGTCATCCAGGTTCAACGGAGGGGCCGGAAGCACGATCTCGAAATAATTTTCCTCCACCGGTCGTTTTACGGTTACGGCCCGGGGAGAATCCACATAGGGTTCGCGGGGAAATCGTACCGAGGGTACCCGGTGATCCGGTACGGAGCCGAAATACTTGTTTACCAGATCCCGAACCCGGTTGGGATCTACATCCCCCACAATCACCAGGGCCATGTTGGAGGGGGCATAATACTTGTGTACGTAGTCCAGGAGATCCTTGCGGGTAAGGGCCTGAACCGTTTCCGGAGACCCGATAACCGGACGGCGGTAGGGATAGCGGGTGTAAGCCTCCCGGAAGACCGCCTCGGAAAGCACGATCATGGGACGGTCTTCACGCATGCGCATCTCCTCGAGGACCACCTGTTTTTCCCGCTGGAGTTCCTTGGGATCGAAGGTGGAATGGAAGACCGCATCGGAAAGGACATCCAGGGCCGTCTCCAGGATCTCACGGGGCCCCACCACGTAGTAACAGGTGTAATCATAGGAGGTAAAGGCGTTGATCTCGCCTCCGTGGGCTTCAATGGTGCGGGCGATCTCCCCCAGGCCTCTCTTTTCGGTGCCCTTGAAGATCATGTGTTCGATAAGATGCGTGATGCCCGCAATCCGGGGCGATTCATAGACACTGCCCACCCTTACCCACACCTGAACCGCCACCACCGGGGCCCGATGGTTTTCCTCCACCACGGTAACCAGACCATTGGGTAGCTTCCATTTGCTTATCTCTGCGGCTGGGGCCATGCTTACCTCCCTGAACAGGAAATTGATACCCACCAGTATCCCGAGCAGCCCTATCCAGAGGACCTTTCTCATCCCGGAAATCCTCCGTCAAGAATTCCCTAGAAGTTTAAAACAAAAAGAGCTAAAAGAAAAACAGGATCACGGTGCAGGAGGCCCCGGGATGGAAAGGATTAAATTTTTGCATCCATCCGAGGAAGAAAGAGAAATCTTGAAGGAAATTGCTCAAAAGGTTCGCAAGGCTCCGGAGGAAATCTTTGAAAACTTTTATTCCCGAATGGTTCAGGCCGGGTTCGAAAAGGCCCTCTCTCCGATCTTCCGCGATCCGGTTCGTCTGGAAAGCCTGAAACGCCGGATCCGGGAATTTCTGGTCTCCTATCTGGAGGATCCCACCTCTCCCCGGATTCGGACTCGCATCCGGCGCCTGGGTCGGATTCACGCGGAGTTAAAGGTCCATCCCTCGGAGTTTCCGGCGGCCCTTTTAATCCTCTGGGAGGATCTGCGCAAGCAACTGACCCGGGAGGAGGAACGGGTTCTGACCCGGGCCTTTTTCCTTCTTTCCGCCTATTTGATCCAGGTCCACTTTCTCAGCCGGGAGAGGGTCCTCCGGAACCTCTACGATCAGGTGCGGAGGTTGAATCGCATCTATGCCCTCTTGCGGGAAATAAACCTTCTCATCTTCGAAGAGAGGGAGGATCCGGGGAGGCTTTTTCCGCAGGCCTGCGATATCCTGGTACATCAGGGAGGATTCTATCTGGCGGCGGTGTTCATGCGGGAGGGAGGGGAGGTTCGTCTGATGGGGGCATCCTGTGCGAAACAGGCCCCGCCGGAGTGCCTTTCTTTCCTCCAATCCCCGGAGTTCAGGGCCTCCGCCTATCTTTCTCAAGCCCTGGCGCAGCAGTCCCCTTTTCTTTTTGAAGAAATCGAAGGAGATCTTCCCGCCTTCGGACCGGCTAAGCCGAGGGCCCTGCTGGCCCTTCCCCTGGAACTCGAAGGGCCCGAGGCCATCCTGCTGGTGGGTGACGCCAAGTCCCGAACCTTTCCCAAGGAGGAGGTCCTCCTCCTTCAGGAGATCGCCCGGGATCTTTCCCTGGGGTATCTGCACATTACCAAAAGCAGGGAACTGGAACGGGTGATCTTTCGTGACGACCTTACCGGGTTGCCCAACCGGCGCTATCTCCTCTCCGCCCTGGAACACGAGCTGGGTGTGGCCCAGAAGGAGGGGCTGTCTCTGGCCCTGGTCCTCCTGGACCTGGACCATTTCTTCACCCTCAATGCCAGTCTGGGACATCGGGTGGGGGATCAGATCCTGAGAGAGATAGGGCGGAGGTTGTCGGAATTCACCCTTCCCAGCCGGGGAACCGTGGCCCGGGTGGGACCGGATGAGTTCGCTTTCTCCTATCTTCTGCGTAAAAGTGATCGTTCCTTCGCCTGGTTAAAGGATCTGGAGGATCTGCTGTCCGCTCCCTACCGGCTGGAGGACCGGGAAATAAGGCTCACCGTCTCCATGGGGGTGGCCCTTTCGGAAGGATTCGATAGTCCGGAGGACCTTTTTGCCGCGGCGGAGATAGCCCTTCAGGAGGCCCGAAAGGAGGGCCCCGGACGGGTGGCCTTCTATTCCCCGGAGCTTACCCGCAAGGTATATCACACCCTGGACCTGGTAAGAAAACTGGAAAAGGCCCTGGAAAGGGAGGAATTTCTTCTTTACTTTCAGCCCCGTATAGATTTGCGCAGGAGGGAGGTTGTTTCCTTCGAGGCCCTTCTCCGCTGGGAGGACCCCGAAAGAGGGATCGTGCCTCCCGGGGAATTCATCCCGGTTCTCGAGGATACCGGATTGATCGTGGAGGTCGGAGCCTGGGTGGTAAAAGAGGTGGCCCGTTTCCTGGCGCGCCTGGGTCCCTCCTTCCGGGCCTCCTTTAACGTTTCCGCCCGCCAGTTCCAGGAGGCTTCCAGATTGGTTTCCGCCATCGAGGAGGCCCTTTCCGAGACCGGTCTTCCCGGGGAAAGACTGGAGATGGAGATTACCGAAAACCTTCTGGTGGCCCAGGGAGCGGAGGAGGTCCTCCGGGAGATCCGGGATCTGGGGCTTCTCATCAGCCTGGATGATTTCGGTACCGGATACTCTTCCCTGGCCTATCTGCGACGCTTTCCGGTGCATAGCCTCAAGATAGATTATTCCTTCGTAAAGGGGGTGCCGCAGAACGTGGAGGACTCTCAGGTGGTCATGGCCATCGTCTCCTTGGCCCATAATCTTAACAAAAGGGCCGTGGCCGAAGGGGTGGAACGCAAGGACCAGCTGGCCTTCCTCCTGGGCCTGGGGGTGGATGAGATCCAGGGCTTTCTCTGCGCCCCGCCTCTGCCGCCGGAGGATTTTCTCATCTTCGTCCGGGAGTTTGACCCCAAAAGTTGCCTGCCCTGAGGCGGTTGGGAGCCTGTTTGGGACGAAAGACTCCGGCGGAAGGCGGATGGAACAATTAAGTAGAGGGGGGTTAACGCAGGTAAGGATTGAAGTATCCGAACCGGAGGCCGGGAAAGCGCCTCTTAAGTTCCCTAAGAAAAGTGCGCAGTCCCAGGATTTCGCCCGGCCGGTAGTCGATCCTTTCTAGGAACCACAGGGGGTCGATGGCCAGGTTCCGGAGCTGAAGGAAATCCACCCCCAGGGCCAGGATCTCGCTCAAGGCCTCAAGCTCATCCCGCTCGTCGGTAAATCCGGGAAAGATGAAATAATTCAGAGAAACGAAACCCCCTTCTTTTTTGAAGAGCCGGATGCTTTCCCGGACCTCGGAGAGCCCCCAGCCCCGGGGGCGAAAATAGGCCCGGTGATAGTTTTCGCGGGCACTGGCCAGACTTATGCGCACGGAATCAAGCCCGGCTCTTCTCAGGGAAAGAAGGGCCTCGGGAAGGCTTCCGTTGGTGTTGAGGTTGAGGGTCCCCCGGGAGGTGGATTTCCGAATCAGGCGCAGGGCCTGCCCTATGGTTTGCGCCTGAAGGAGCGGTTCCCCCTCACAGCCCTGCCCGAAAGAGACCATCACCCGCCCGGGGCGCCGGAGATGGGGAACCATGGCCTCGGCGATCTCCTCCGGAGAGGGAACGAAGGTGATGCGTTCCTGCGCCACGTGAGGGCCGTCTTCGGGCTGCTCGGAAAGGCATCCTACACAGCGGGCGTTACAGCCCGGGGAGACCGGGACCGGGGCCTCGAAACGTCCCAGGACGAAGTTGCGGGCCGCGGGACACCGGTAGCGTCGCACGCAGTTTTCCACCAGGTGCCGCACCAGACGATTTTCCGGGAACCGTTTGAGCATCTCGCGGGCCCGGGACTCGATCCTTTCTGCGGAAAAGAGCCGGGCCTCCTGCCGGAGGTCCCAGTCGGAGCGGAAGGCCGCGGCAAAGAATCGGCCCCGCCACCAGCCCACACAGGCATAGGAGTAAAGGGGAAGGGGAGGAAGATCCGCGCGGGCCGGTTGATAGGGGGCGAGATAGAGCTGGGTGTGGGCCGGGGCCAGGAAGGCGGCCACGGCCAAGGCCGGCTTCCCGGGGCGGAAAGGGTTTTCGTAAAGGACCACCGGGGTCTCCGTGCGAGGATCAAGCCCTACGGGATGTCGGTCCGGAAGTATATAGAGGGCCGAGCCCTCGGGAAGGGGGATGAAGTCTTCGGGTTCGGGAAGCACCAGGTCGTAGCCCGAAAGCCCCAGGGCGTAAAGTTCCGGATGATCATAGATTAGCCCCGTGGGATCGGCAAAAAGGAGCCGCGGCCTTCCCTGGGGATGAGGATAGAGTTTCATCTGATAGAGTTTCATCTAATAAGAAAATATAATCCTATAGCCAGGAGCAGGGCCAGATAATTAAGGATCAGAAAACAAAAGGTAAATCTTCCTTTATCCCGGGTGTGTGAGGAGTTCAGATAGAGTTTGTATCCGATCAGGTTAGCCAGCGATCCCACCGGGCTTCCGAAGCCGCCCACGTTTACCCCCCACAAAAGGGGCTGCCAGTGGGAGGTGAATTTGGCCAGGAGAAGGGCCGCCGGGACGTTACTCATGAGCTGACTGGCCAGGACCGAAAGCCAGAACATGTGCTGGCCCGAATGAAGATGAGAGCGAAAAAGGTATCCCATATTGGTGGATAATCCAAAAAAGAAAAAGAAGGTCAGAAGGAGAGCGTAATCTATCCTGAGGGCCTTACGATCCAGGGCCAGACTGCCGCCCACTATCAGAAGGGAACCCAACGGGGGAAGGATACGAATAACTATCAGAAACAACCAGACCAAAGCACAGAGATAGAGGAAAGCCTTTTGAGGGTTAAAGTTTGTTCTGGAACTCGCAGGAGAACTTTTCCGGGGAGAGAATAGGAAAGTTCCCGCAAGGCCCAAGAGGAGGAAAAAAGAAGCCGCCAGAGGGAACATGGTTTTCAAAAAGGAAAGGAAATTCAGGTGATAAAACCAGTAAAGATAAAAATTTTGAGGATTTCCCATGGGGGTGAAGGCGGATCCCGCGTTAGCGGCGATGATCTCCAGGATAACCAAAAGATCCTTCCGACGTACAGGGAGGGATAGGGTCAGGGGGATGGTGATGATCAGGGCCATATCGTTGGTTATGAACATGGAAAGGAAAAAGGTTATCCCTATCCATTGGAGGGCAAGCCTGCGGTTTTTTCCCGCAGCTAAGGCCATCCTTTCCAGAACTCCGCTTTGTTGCAGCCCGTTTCCGCAGATGAAAAGGGCCCAGAGAACGAGAAGGACCTCCAATTCCCCCGGGGAATAGGAGGGCAGACGGCCCAGGAAGAGAATACTCAGTAACAGCCCTGAAGCGGAGGCCACGAGCAACCATTCGCGGAGCAGAAAATCCAACATAGGCCTCCCTAACCTTACCTTCCGCCTTTCCGATCTTCAACTCTTTTGTAAAAGAGTCAAAGTTTTTTGACTTTTTTGTAATAAAAGGGCGAGCTCGCGGGGGAGAAGGATGCCTTTTAGGGGTTAGTTTTCGCGATTTGTCAATTTGGTACGATTATTGCAATTCTTGAATGGTCAAAAATGATAGGCAGGAGGTAGGTATGAAGGGTGCGGATGTGGTCTGGATGCTGGTGGCTACGGCCCTGGTGATGCTCATGACCCCGGGGCTGGCCCTCTTTTACGGGGGGCTGGTGCGGGCCAAGAATGTGCTCTCCATCTCCCTCCAGGTCTTCATCTGTCTGGGGCTGGTGAGTCTCCTCTGGTTCCTCTACGGCTACAGTCTGGCCTTCGGTCCGGATCACGCCTCACTCATCGGGGACCTTTCCTATCGGTTCTTTAGGGGTGTGGGGATCGCTCCGGGCCCCGCCGCCCCAACCATACCCCATTTGCTCTTTGCCGCCTTCCAGCTCATGTTTGCGGTGATCACCCCGGCGCTTATCACCGGGGCCTTCGCCGAAAGGATGCGTTTCTCTGCTTATCTCATTTTTGTAGCTTTGTGGTTTACGCTGGTGTATGCTCCGCTCTGTCACTGGGTCTGGGGTGGGGGTTGGCTGGCCAAGCTCGGGGCCCTTGATTTCGCCGGGGGGACGGTGATCCACATTGCCTCCGGGGCCTCGGCCCTGGCCGCGGCGCTGGTCATCGGTCCGCGTATCGGTTATCGGCGTGAACCCATCCATCCTCATAATCTGCCCCTTACGCTCCTTGGAGCCGGGCTGCTCTGGTTCGGGTGGTTCGGGTTCAACGCCGGAAGCGCCCTCGCGGCAGACGGCGTGGCGGTGCAGGCCTTTATGAATACGCACATGGCCGCGGGACTTGCGGCCTTAAGCTGGATGTTTGCGGAATGGATCTTTCAGGGGGCCCCCACCACCCTGGGAGCGGCCTCCGGGGCGGTGGCCGGCCTGGTGGCCATCACTCCGGCCGCGGGATTCGTTCCCCTCTGGGCCGCGGTGCTCATCGGGGCCCTGGCCGGGGTGATCTGTTACGGGGCGGTGCTCTTCAAAGGTAAGCTGGGTTACGACGACGCCCTGGACGTGGTGGGGGTCCACGGCGTGGGTGGATTCTGGGGGGCGCTCGCCACCGGTCTTTTCGCCTCCAAGGCCGTAAACGCCGCCGGGGCCGACGGCCTCTTTTACGGAAATGTACATCAGTTCTGGGTCCAGCTTATCGGAGCCAGCGCCGGGGCCCTCTTCTGCTTCGTCCTCTCCTGGGTCCTCTTTAGGGTGGTGGATGCGGTGATAGGCCTCAGGGTGGAAAGGGAAGACGAGATCCAGGGACTGGATCTTACCCAGCATCGTGAAACTGGGTACAGTTTATAACAAATTGGTGAAAGTCTCGA
>DRMH01000012.1 GCA_011322625.1 Thermosulfurimonas dismutans
GAATTTCAAATGAAATTCCTCGAAAACTTTATTATTACTTCCGAAGCGGTTATAGATTGGGAGTATATAGTAATAAATGCCCTGGATGGTATTTCGGACAAGATATGTTTCACCTTCTTTTTTGTGGTCTTCAGGGAGGAGGGGGAGGATTTTTACGCCTATATCTTCTGGAATACCAGGGTGCACGGGGATTGTCAGCGGAAGGTGGAGGAATTGATCGAGAAACATCTGCGGCAATCCGGGGCCTGGGAGGAGGAAGCAGGCATAACCTATATTCACCGGGAGGTGGAGACCAAGCGCTCCCCGGAGAAACGCCCCGTGGAGGACCTGGAGGCCTATACCCGGGTCCTGGTGCTAGAGAAACCCCTGATAGGCGGGGCACTGGGGTTGGGGATGAACCTTCTGGATGTCCAGAGCGAGGTCAAGGGGCTGGCGGTTCAGAGTGTACTTCCCACGCTGCTCAATATCGTGGGCTCGGCCAAGGCCATTCACAAGTACACTAAGGAACTGGAATACTACGCCACCCGTGATCCCCTTACCGAGCTTTACAATCAGAGGGTCCTCTGGGAGTTGCTGGATTACGAAGTGGAAAGGGCCCGAAGACATAACTACAAATTCGCCTTTCTGATCGTGGATATAGACAATTTCAAGTTGATCAACGATGCCTACGGTCACGAATTCGGCGATCAGATGCTCAAGGGGATAGCCGGTATCCTCCGGGACATGTTCCGCAAGGAGGACCTGGTGGCCCGTTACGGGGGCGATGAGTTTGCCATGGTTCTGCCCTATGCCGGCGAGGAACAGGCCTATTCGGTGGCCCTGCGTCTTCTCAAAAATATCGAGGAATTCTCCCTGATCTCTCCGGAAGGACAAAAGGTCAAGGCCACGGCTTCCATCGGGATCGCCGTCTTTCCGGATCATGCCCGGGATGCCAAGCAGCTTTTCCTCATCGCGGACAACATGCTTTACAAGGCCAAGAGGGAGGGCAAGAACAAGGTGGCCCTTCCCAGTCCGGAGGATCTGTCCCTTATTGCCGAGGAGGTTCTGAAAAAGAGCTCCATCCTCTCCACCGCGGTGGAAGAGAAGCGGGTCTTGCCCTACTTTCAGCCCATAGTGGATGTGCATACCCTGGAGGCCCGGGCCTACGAGGTGCTCATGCGTATTGAACAACCCGATGGTCGGATTCTCCCGGCCCGGGAGTTTATCCATATCGCCGAGACCAGCGGTCTTCTCCAAAGGATGGATCTCACCCTCCTGGAGAACGCGGCCCGAAGGATCTCCGCCGAAGCCACCGAGGCGGAATTTTTCTTTAATCTATCGCCCAAATCCCTGGTGCTTCCCTCCTTTATCGAAGAGGTGCGTTATATTCTGCGCAAATACAATGTCCCTCCCCACCGGATCGTCTTCGAACTCACGGAAAGGGAAACGGTAAAGAATCTGAAAATTTTAAAGGATTTTGTGCGCAATCTCAAGAAAGATGGGTTCAAATTTGCGGTGGACGATTTCGGTTCCGGTTTTTCTTCCTTTACCTATATCAAGCATTTTCCCATAGATTATCTCAAGATCGAGGGGGATTTTATCCGTTCCATGGCCAGGAACAAGGTGGATCTGGCCCTGGTGCAGAGTGCGGTGACCCTGGCCCGGACCCTCAATATCAAAACCATCGCCGAATTCGTGGAGGATGAGGAGATCTTTCGGAAGGTCAGGGAGGTAGGGATCGATCTGGCGCAGGGATATTATCTGGGCAAACCCCGGAGGGAGATCGGCGGGCCTTGACAATCCGCTGAAGAGACATAAAAATGCAGCGGATTTCGCGGAAGGAGGAGTAGTGGTGTTTGCGGTGATCAAGACCGGTGGAAAACAGTATAAGGTGGCTCCGGGTGAGGTCCTTCGAGTGGAGAAGCTTCCCGGGGAGCCGGGGGATACGGTAGAGCTCTCCGAGGTGCTTTTGGTGGCCGGTGAGGGAGAACCCCGGGTGGGAACACCTCTGGTGGAGGGGGCCCGGGTAAAGGCTACCATCCTGGAGCAGGGCAGGAGCAAAAAGATCATTGTCTTCAAAAAGAAACGGCGTAAAAATTATAAACGCAAGCGCGGGCACCGTCAGTATTACACCGTGCTGCGTATTGAAGAGATTGTGGTGTAGAGATGCGGAAAGTCTTGGGGCTTCCGGTGATCATTTCCTGGGAGGAGGATGTATATATCGCACGCTGTCCCTTACTTCAGGGAGCCTTTGCCGAGGGCGAAACCCCAGAGGAAGCCCTGAGAGAGCTCTCGGAAGTGATAAAGATGATCCTTACCTACCGTTTGGAACAGAAGGAAGATCGAACAATCTTTGAGGAGCTAGAAATAGGTCCGTATAAGATGTGCACCACCTTACCGGTATCTTTTCCGGATGAGCAAGTTGAGACCGCTTAAATATGAGGAGGTGGTGCGAAAACTTAAGAAATTCGAAAAGGGACCCTGCGAGCCATTATCAAAGAGCTCGATTTGAGTGTAGAAGATTTTATGAAACTTTAGGAGGAGGTACATTATGGCCCATAAGAAGTCCGGTGGGGCTTCGAGAAACGGGCGCGACAGCCATAGCAAGCGCCTGGGGGTTAAGCGCTACGACGGCCAGGTGGTCAGGGCTGGAAACATCCTGGTGCGCCAGCGGGGGACCAGGATTCGTCCCGGGGTAAACGTGGGTATGGGGCGCGATTTCACCCTCTTTGCCAAGATCGATGGGGTGGTGAAATTTGAGTCCCGGGGCGGGCATCGGGTGGTTAGTGTGTATCCCCTGGCGGAAGGCCGGGCCCTTTAGTCCCGAACCGGTGGTGTTGGAAGGGTTTTATTTCCCCGGGCCGAAGGTGTGGGTTAGGCGGTGCAGATATGGCCGGAGACAGGCCGTGAATCTCCGGAGCTCGGGACAACCCGAGAGCGGGGGATTCGATCCCTACTCCTCCGGGTCCAGGAGTGTCTTCGAACCGAGGGGCCGGTGCTCCGGCTGGGCGGGCTCAGGCCGGTCTCCCTGGCCCTGTTCCTCTCCCGTTTAAACCTTCCCGAAACCCTCCTCCTTCTTTTCCCCGAGGAGAAAGAAGCCCGGGCCTTTGTACAGGCCTTCAGGGTCTTTTCCCCCCTGGAGATCAAGCTCTTTCCGGCCCCGGAACACCCTCCCTTTGTCGAGGTCCTGCCCTCCCCGGAGGAGGAAGCCTCCCGGATGGAGGTCCTGGCGGATCTCCTTCTCGGAAGGCCCGGTCTGGTGGCCACCTCGGTGGAGGCCGTTCTGCGACGATTGCCCCCGCGGGAGATCCTGCGCGAGGTTTATGAATATCTCCTCCCCGGGGAGGATTTCCCCCGGGAATCCCTTCTGGAGAAACTGGTGAGGCTGGGATACGAACGCTCCGGCGTGGTGCAACGGGTGGGGGAGTTGGCCGTAAGAGGAGGGGTGATCGATTTGTGGCCTCCGGGCTATGAGGGGCCGCTGCGGCTGGACTTTTTCGGGGATACCTTGGAGGAAATCCGGGTCTTTCATCCCCGGACCCAGCGCACCCTTCAGACCCTGGAGGAGGCCTATATCTTTCCGGTACGCGAGGTCTTCCTGGGCGGGGATGCGGAATCCGTCTATGAAAAACTGCGGCTCAGGGCCGAGAGCCGTCGTCGTCCCTCGGAGCTGGTGTTTCGCCTGCGGGAGGAGGTGGCCCGGCGTCAGTTTCTGGAACCGGGGGAATTCTGGTTGCCCCTGCTCTTTCCCTCCCTGGAGAGCCTGAGGGATTTTCTTCCGGCAGGGGTTCCGGTGGTCCTCTTTGAACCGGAGAGACTCCGGGAGAGGGTGTCCTTTTGCTGGGAGAGGATTCTGGCGGCGGCCCGCCGGATGGAAAGAAAACTCCTGGTGGAACCCGGGGAGGTCTTTCTCACCCCGGAGGAAATGGAGCGTATGTTCCGGGATTCGGTGAGGATGGAGGTGCGGGAACTGCCGGTGGCCGATTCCCTGGATCCGGGGCTGCGTCCGGCCTCGATTCTGATTTCCCCGGATCTGCCCTCCCGGGGGCTCGAACGGGGGCTCGCCCTCCTTCGGAGGGTGCTGGAACAGGGAGAACACCTGGTGCTGGTCCTATCCGCCCCCACCTCGGCGGAACGCCTGGCTGAACTTCTGGTCCAGGAGGGAATCCTGGAGGAAGCGCCCCCGGTGCACGAAGCCCCTCTGCGGGACTTTCGCTGGACCGTTCCGGTGGAGGTGGCGGTGGGAGATCTGTCCGAGGGGCTTTTCTGGCCGGAGATGGCCCTGGTGATCCTATCCGAGAGCGAACTCTTCGGGAAATCTCCGCGCACCGAGCGTCCCCGTCGGCTTCGGGCGGCGCTTCAGCTCGAGGAATTGCGCCCCGGTGACTACGTGGTGCACCGGGAGCACGGAATCGGTCTCTATCGGGGGCTGGTAAAGCTTGAGATTGGAGGGGTTCCCGGAGAGTTCCTTCTAGTGGAATACGCCCAGGGCGACAAGCTCTATCTCCCAGTGGATCGTCTGGGGGAGATCCACCGGTATGTGGGGGTGGACGATCGTCCGCCCCGCCTGGATCGGCTGGGGGGAAAGGCCTTTGCCCGGCGTAAGGAAAAGGTCAAGAAGGCCATCCAGGAAATCGCTCAGGAGCTGGTGGCCCTTTACGCCGCCCGTCGCGTGGCCCGGGGGCACGCCTTCTCTCCCCCGGATCTGGTGTATCGGGAATTCGAGGCCACCTTTCCCTATCAGGAGACCCCGGATCAGGAGGCGGCTATCGCCGAGGTCCTTTCGGATATGCAGAGCCCCCGGCCCATGGACCGGTTGCTCGCCGGGGATGTAGGCTACGGAAAGACGGAGGTGGCCCTGCGGGCCACGATGCTTGCCGTGCGCGACGGGAAACAGGTGGCGGTGCTGGTGCCCACCACGGTGCTCGCCGAGCAGCACTACCGGACCTTCTCCGAGCGTCTGGGGCCTTTCGGGGTGAGGGTGGGGATACTTTCCCGACTCCGCCCCCAGGCGGAACAGCGGGAAACCCTGCGGTCCCTGGCCTCCGGTGAGATCCAGGTGATCATCGGGACCCAGCGTCTCCTTTCCCCGGATGTGCGTTTCCGGGATCTGGGACTCCTGATCATCGACGAGGAGCACCGTTTCGGGGTGCGACACAAGGAGCGTCTCAAGGAACTCAAGAAAACCGTGGATGTGCTGGCCCTTTCCGCTACCCCTATCCCCCGGACCCTTCAGATGTCGCTCTTGGGCATTCGGGATCTTTCGGTGATTGAAACCCCTCCCCCGGGGCGTCTTCCGGTAAAGACCGTGCTGGCCAGGATGGAGGCCGAGGTGGTGCGGGAGGCCATCGAGCGGGAGCTTTCCCGGGGAGGGCAGGTCTTTTTCGTTTATCCCCGGGTGCGGGGGCTTTCGGCCCTGGCGAGCTGGGTGAGGCGCCTGGTGCCCGAGGCCCGGGTGGCGGTGGCCCACGGTCAGATGCCCCCGCGGGAACTCGAGGAGGTCATGGCCCGTTTTGTGCGGCGGGAGATAGATGTCCTGGTCTGTACCACCATTATCGAGAGCGGGCTGGACATCCCCACAGCCAACACCATTATCGTCTGCCGGGCCGATCGTTTCGGGCTCTCGGAGATCTATCAGCTTCGGGGACGGGTGGGGCGCGGGAACGTGCAGGCCTACGCCTATCTTCTGGTGCCCTCCCTTACCGGGCTCACCGAGGAGGCCCGGAAGCGTCTTAAGGCCCTGATGCAGTTTACCGAGCTGGGGTCCGGTTTCCGTCTGGCCCTGAGTGATCTCAAGATCCGGGGGGCCGGGAACCTGCTCGGAACCGCCCAGACCGGACATATCGCCGCGGTGGGCTATGATCTCTACCTGGAGATCCTGGAAAAGGCGGTACGAGAACTAAAGGGTGAAAGGATCGAGGAGGTGCCGGAACCCGAGGTCAACCTGCGGATCCCCGCCTATTTCCCGGAGACTTATGTGCCGGACGTAGAACAGCGCCTGCACCTTTACCGTGAACTCTCCCTGGTGCGAACCGAGGAGGAATTGAGCCGTTTCGAGGAGGCCCTGGAGGATCGTTTCGGAGATCCTCCCCCGGAGGCCCGCCATCTCCTGGATCTTACCCGTTTGAAGATCCTTCTTCGCCATCTGCGTGTTCTTAAACTGGAGGCCCGGGGGGAGGAGTTGATCTTTCACCTGGGAGGGCCGGAGGAATTTTACCTCCGGGGTATTCGGGCCCTTTCCGAGGGATTTCGCTGGGTACGCTATACCCGTAAAGGACAGCTCCGGGTCCGGGTGCAGGGCCCGGTGCTGGCCGAGGCCCTGCGTGCGGCCCGGCTTCTCCGCGGTTAAAATCTAGGAGAAATCCTGCCGGAGGAGATCCATGCTCGCTAAAAGAGGGCTTTTATGCTGGTGTCTGGTGCTGCTGTTCTGGGGGATGGCCCGGGCCAAGGTGGTGGATCGAATCGCTGCGGTGGTGAATAACGAGGTCATCACCCTTTCTGAGGTGGATGAGGCGGCCCTTCCCCTCTATCGGAAGTATCTGGCCGGGGTCAAAGACCCCCTGGAGGAACAGAAGATAATCCATCAGATCCGGAGGGAGGTGCTGGAAAGACTCATCCAGGAGAAACTCATCGCCCAGGCGGTTCGCAAATACAAGATCCGGGTGAGCGACGAGGAGGTGGAGGCCTTTCTGCGGAGGGTCATACAACGTCTGGGGGGCCGGGAGGCCTTCCGGCGTTTTCTTAAGGAGCAGGGATTGACCCCGGAGGAATACCGCAACCAGATAAGGGAACAGCTGCGCAAGATGAAATTGATTCAGGTAAGTGTTCAGGCCCGGATCGTGATCACCGATGAGGACGTGAAACGCTACTACCGGGAGCATTATCTCTCCAGGGAGGAGCGCGTCTATCACCTCGCCGCCATCGTTACCTCGGATGAGGGACGCATCCGTCGGGCCTGGGAGGAACTGCAGAAGGGGGGAGATTTTCTGGTGGTATCCCGTAAGTACACCGAGATCCCCGGAAGCGGGAAGGATCTGGGACGTTTTAAGTTCAGCGAACTGGCCCCGGAGATGCGTAAGGTCCTGTCCGGGGCCCGGCCCGGGGAGATCACCCCGCCGGTGCGCGTGGGCAACCGGTGGTATATCCTCCGGGTCCTTTCGGTTAAGGCCCAGGCCACCCGGCCCCTGGCCGAGGTTCGCGAGGAGATCCGTCAAAAGCTTTATAAACAAGCCCTTGACGAATATTTCCAAAAGTGGATAAAAGAGCTTAAAGAACAGGCCTTCATTAAGGTATTTATTTAATGTCTTCCGGAACGGGATTGGGTGCCTATTTACGCGAGATAAGGGAACGTCAGGGGCTCTCCTTGCCGGAAATTGCCGCCGAGACCAAGATCAGCTGTCGCTTCCTGGAAGCCATCGAGGAGGAACGCTGGGAGGAACTGCCCGGGGAGGTCTATATCGTGGGGTATCTTCGGGCCTATGCCGAGGCGGTGGGGCTTGATCCCGGCGATGTACTGGCCCGTTATCGAGAGACGCGTCCGCAAAAGGGCCGGGATACCCTGGGGCATCCTTCGGGAGAGGTTTCCCCTTCCCGTAAGGGCTGGTGGGTGGTGGTTGGGGTGGTTTTGCTGGTTTTGGCGCTGATCCTCCTTTATCTCTGGAAATTCTGAGGTGCTCAAGCCTTTCGAGGCCCTGGTCCTTTCGGTGCAGGAGATCTCGGAAAGCGATCTCTGGGTGCAGTTCATCTCCGCGGAAAAGGGACGTTTTGCGGCTGTGGCCAAAGGGGCCCGGCGGAGCCGGCGGCGGTTTGTGAACAAACTGGAACCCGGACATCTTCTGCGGGTCTATCTGCGTCCCTCGCGGCGGGGGCTGGCTCCTATCCTTGAGGCTGCGGACCTTCTTTGGGCTCCGGAAACCCTGCGCACCCATCCCCGGGCCTTTGTGCTGGCCTCCTATTTTCTGGAACTGTGTGAACGATCCTCTCCTCCGGCCGAAGGGCGGGAGCTGTTCCCCCTTCTGCGGGAGGCCCTGGAGACCCTGGATCGAACCCCGGAGATCCAGGGTCTCAAGGCCTATTTCGAATATCGTCTGCTCACGCTTCTGGGCTGGGCCCCGGAGATGGAGGTCTGTCTGGTCTGTGAGAGGCCCCTGTCCGAGAGGGCCTACTTCTCCTTCCGGCGCGGAGGGGTGGTCTGCGCGGAATGTGCCCGGGAGGAGGATCAGCCCCTGTCCGGACCGGTGCGGGGGCTTCTGCGTTCCTGGGGACGTCTTTCCCCGGAGACCCTGAGCCGGGTGGTGCTCTCCCGGGATCTCTGGCGGGAAGCGGAGAAGCTTCTGGAGAACTTCTTGCTCCGGGTGCTGGATCAGGATATAAAAACCCTCAAAGTCTGGCGGGAGTTCCGGGAATGAAACAGGAGTTAGACGAGAAACAGTACGTATTAAACGGTCTGGCCGCCCGGGAATCCTGGCGGCTTTTCAAGATTATGGCCGAGTTTGTGGAGGGGTTTGAGGAGCTTCCCCGGGTCTATCCGGCGGTAACCATCTTCGGCTCTACCCGGGTTCGCCCCGGGGACCCCTGTTACGAGAAAGCCGAGGAGATCGCCCGGGAGCTGGTCCGCGCCGGTTTCTCCGTAATCACCGGCGGAGGCCCCGGGGTTATGGAAGCCGCCAACAAGGGGGCCGCCGAGGCTGGAGGCTGGTCCGTGGGCATCAACATCCGGCTCCCCCTGGAACAGGAACCCAATCCCTATGCCAATCTGAAGCTGGAGGTGCGTTACTTTTTCGTGCGCAAGGTGCTCATGGCCAAGTACGCGGTGGCCTTTGTGTTCCTTCCCGGGGGCTACGGTACCCTGGACGAACTCTTTGAGGTGATCACCCTGGTTCAGACCCGCAAGATTCGTCCGGTTCCGGTGGTGCTGGTGGGGCGGGAATACTGGCAGGGGCTGGTGGAGTGGCTGCGCCATACGGTCCTTTCCGGGGGAAAGATCTCCGACTCGGATCTGGACCTGTTCACCGTGCTCGACGATCCGGGAGAGGTGGTGAATTATATCCGGGAGCACCTTTCCCTGCGGGACTAGCCCGGAGGAAAATACAGGCGAAAGAGGGTCCCCCGACCGGGGAAACTTTCCACCTCGATACGTCCTTTAAGGGCCCTTACCGAACCCGAGACCACGGAAAGCCCCAGCCCGGCCCCCAGTTCCTTGGTGGTGAAGAAGGGATCGAAGATGTGGGGAAGGTCCTCCTTCGGGATCCCCCTTCCGCTGTCCCTGACCTCCAGGCAGATTTCCCGATCCTTCCGATAGGCCTTTATCCGGAGCTCTCCTCCCCGGGGCATGGCTTCGCGGGCATTGGCCACCAGGGGAAGGAGGATCTGGAGCAGTATTTCTTCGTTGCCCCGGAGGGGGAGGGGTTCCGACGGGACCTCCACCTTCAGTTTTATTCGGTTCCCGGCGGAACTGCGCAGCAAGGGCTCCGCTCTCTTCAGGAATTCGGAGAGATTCAGGGTCTGTTTAGGTTCTACCCTCTGGCCGGAGAAGGAAAGGAGTTTACGGATGATCTCCGCTCCGCGGTAGCAGGCCTGAAGGATGCGCTGGATATGGGAGGAGAGGCGGTGTTCCTGTCCCAGATCCAGGAGCACCAGTTCGCTCAGGCCCTGGATGACCATAAGGAGGTTATTGAATTGATGGGCCAGTCCGCCGGCCACCCGGCACAGGGCCTCCCTTTTCCTGGCCTCCTGTAGTTGCAGCTCCATTTCTATCTGAGGAGTGACGTCCACCAGGATCTCCGCGATACCCCGCAGGTGTCCCCGGGTGTCGTACACCGGGGAGGCCAGGATTTTTTCGTAACGCTGGATTTCCTCATGGCGGTGACGATGGACGCATACCCGGGGTTGTCCGGTCTCCAGGATGCTCCTCAGGGGACATTCCCCGGGGCAGGGTTCTTCGAGTCCGTGGGAGAGGGTATAGCAGGGTACCGGAAGGGCTCCCCGGTATTGATATTCTCTCCGGGCCGCGGTGTTCATGTACCGTACGCGAAAATCCGCATCGATCACCAGGAGCGGCGCGGCCTCCAGGGCTACCCGATAGGTTTCCGAGCCTTCTCGAAGGATGAACATAAATATCTAAAATTAAACCAAAAATAAATAAATATTGATTTGGCTCCTAACTATAGAGAACTTTTTTCGGTTGACAAGGGGCGGAAAAGTCCTTTCAATTAGGGGCATGTCGGCCCGGGCGCTGGTTCTGCTGGCCGGGGTTATGTTCCTGGCCGGGTTCATCTTTTACGGGAGGCTTCTTTCGCGCTGGTTCGGGGTGGATGATCGGCGTCCCACCCCGGCCCATCGTTTGCGGGACGGCCTGGATTTCGTTCCCACCTCCACGCCGGTGCTTTTCGGGCATCATTTTGCCTCCATCGCCGGGGCCGGGCCCATCGTGGGTCCCATCCTGGCCGCCTCCTATGGATGGCTGGGGGTCTTCCTCTGGCTGGTGCTGGGGGCGGTCCTCGCCGGTGGAGTCCACGACATGGGTTCCATTATGGCCTCTCTGCGACACGAGGGGCGCTCCATCGGGGAAATCCTGCGGCAATATCTGGGGCCGGCGGCCCAGAAGGGGTTTCTGCTCTTCGCCGTGGCCACCCTGATTCTGGTGGTGGCCGCCTTTGATGTGATTGTGGCCAAGACCTTCGTGGCCTCTCCCCCGGTGGCCACCGCTTCCCTGGGGTTCCTCCTCCTGGCGGTGGTCTTCGGCATACTCTATTACCGGGTTCGTCTTCCCCTGGGAGGCCTCACCCTTCTGGGGATCCTGGGCCTCCTTTTTTCCATCTGGGCCGGATTCCGATGGCCCCTTCACCTTCCGGAAACCACCTGGAGGCTTCTTCTTTTTGCCTATATCTTCGTGGCCGCGGTCTTTCCGGTATGGCTCCTGCTTCAACCCCGCGATTACCTCAATGCCTTTCTCCTCTACGGTCTTCTCCTGGGGGCCTTCTGCGGCCTTCTCCTCCATCCTCCCAGGATAGAGCTTCCGGCCTTTACCGGTTTTTCCAACCAGTTGGGCCCCCTCTTTCCCATCCTGTTTGTGATTACCTCCTGCGGGGCCATCTCCGGTTTTCATTCCCTGGTGGGCTCCGGCACCACCGCCAGGCAGGTGGCCCGGGAATCACAGGCCCGCTGGGTGGGCTACGGAGCCATGCTTCTCGAAGGGTTGCTGGGCGTCATCTCCCTCTGTGCCGTGGTGGGTCTGAGTCTGGCCGATTATCAGGGGCTCCTCCACACCCGGGGGCCCATCGCCACCTTTGCCACCGGGGTGGCGGGTTTCTTCTCCGCCCTGGGGATCCCTTCGGAAAAGGGACGGGCCTTTGCCGCCCTGGCGGTCTCGGCCTTTGCCCTCACCTCCCTGGACACCGCCACCCGCGTGGCCCGCTTTATGCTCGAGGAACTCTTCTCCCGGGAGGGGGAACATGTCTCCACCCCCCGGAGCCGGGTGGCCTTTACCCTTGTCGCGGTGGGGCTTTCAGCGGCTCTGGCCTTCTCCGGGGCCTGGCAGAAGATCTGGCCCCTTATGGGAGCGGCCAATCAACTTCTGGCGGCTCTCGCCCTTCTGGCCCTTACGGTGTGGTTAACCGTGTCCGGAAAACCGCGCGGGTTCACCCTCCTCCCGGCCCTCTTTATGTTTGCGGTTACCCTTACCGCTCTGGGGATCATCTTCCACCGGAATATGCGTTCCGGGCATCTCCTGCTCTCCGTCCTGGCCCTGCTGTTGCTGGGACTTACCCTCTTTCTTTTGGGCGTAACCCTGAAACGCGTGCCCCGTCTTCCGGAGAGATCCTAGGGAAGCCCCAGTAACTTGTGAAGCTGGATCTGGAACCTTACCGGCAGACGGTCCCGCAGGATGAGGCGGGCCAGTTCCGGAGGAGGCATCTTTCCCCAGACCGGGGAGAAGAGGACCTGGGTGAAATATGTAAGCCCCAGTTCATGCACCTTCTCCCGGGCCCAGAGGTAGTCTTCCTCGTCGGCAATGACGAACTTGATCTGATCCTTGCGATCCAGATACCGCAGATTGGCGTAAAGGTTGGCCCGGCTCATGCCCGAGGAGGGGGTTTTGAGATCCATGATCTTGACCACCTCCCGGGGGACCCGGGAAAGGGAGATACTGCCGTTGGTTTCCAGATAGATTCGGGCCCCTTCGGAAAGCAGGGCCTCCATTAGGGGATAGACCCCGGCCTGAAGCAGGGGCTCTCCTCCGGTGAGGAGCACCTCGCGCAGCCCGGAGGTTCGCCAGCGCTCAAGGATTTCCGTCAGGGTGAAAAGGGTGCCGCTTTCGGGGGCTCGAGCCCCCGGGGTGTCGCACCAGGAGCAGGCCAGATTGCAACCGGAAAGTCTCACCAGAAAGACCGGGCACCCGGCAGCGGTTCCCTCCCCCTGCAGGGTTACCAGGAGCTCGGCGACCCGGAGCGAATCAGTCCTCAAGGTAGCTGGCACAGGCCCTTTCGGTTTCGCACACCGTAACCCGATAGACCTTTACCGGTTTTCCGGCGAGTCGTTCCCGGAGCCGATAAAAGATGTACCGGGCCAGGTTTTCCGAGGAGGGATTGAGTTCGCGAAAGGCCGGAAGTTCGTTGAGATTACGGTGATCGAGTTCGGCCAGGACCTCCCGCAGGGCCCTTTTGATCTCCTTGAAATCGATGAGGATCCCGATGGAGTTAAGATCCATGCCCCGTACCGCCACCTCAACCTTCCAGTTGTGTCCGTGGAGATGCTCGCAGGCCCCTTCGTATCCCCGAAGCTGGTGAGCGGCGGAGAATTCGTCTTTTACGGTAAGTTCGTACATCTCTTTAATGGAGGAATCTGAATAAAGTGACCAGGATGGTGAGGAGAGCAAACCCCGCCCCCATGAACCATTGCATGAAGTTTAGCCTTTTTTCCATGGCCTCGAAGCGCTTGTCCATTTCCCGCTGGAGGGCCTCAAAGCGTTTATCCATGGCTTCAAACCGTTTGTCTATGGCTTCAAAGCGTTTATCCATGGCTTCAAACCGTTTGTCTATGGCTTCAAACCGAGCGTTCATCTCGCGGAGCATAGAGAGCTGGATCTCGCGCAGGGCCTTCAGTTCTTCCTCCACCCGGATGATCCTTTCCATGAGGGAAAGTTCCCGGGCCCGAAGCTCGTTTTCCTGGATAAACTTGGCCACGGCCTCAGAGACAAGCTTTTCTATGAGAGGCCTTAAGGCTTCCTCGGAGAATCCGGGGTTGGAAGCAGCGGACACTTTTTACCTCGCTCCTTAATGGAGGCGGCGCGGGGATTCGAACCCCGGATTCACGGCTTTGCAGGCCGTCGCCTTACCACTTGGCTACGCCGCCGTTTTAGCCCCTTCCATTTTACCATGGCGGCGGAGGGACTCGAACCCCCGACCTAGGACTTATGAGATCCCCGCTCTACCGCTGAGCTACGCCGCCAGCATCTACTATAATCTTTCAGGGGATGCCTCCTTTGTCAAGAGTCCGGAGTTAGGCTTAAATATAAGTTCTATGGAAGTAAAGGAGATCCTGAAGAAATCCACGCTATTTCGGGGACTTTCCGAGGAGGATCTTTCCCGGCTGGCGGAAATAGCCCTGCTCCGGTCCTATGACAAGGGCGGGGTGATCTTTTCCGCCGAGGAGGAGGCCCGGGGGTTTTATCTGGTGGCGGAGGGGATGGTCAAGATTTATAGATTATCGGCCCGGGGGCGACAGCAGACCCTACATATCCTGGGGCCCGGAGAGGCCTTTGCCGAAGCGGCCCTCTTTTCCGGTTCCCGATATCCGGCCTGGGCCGAGGCCCTCACCCCGGCCCGGGTCCTCTTTTTCCCCCGGGAGGCCTTTCTGGAACTCATTCGACGACGCCCGGAGCTGGCCCTGAATATGCTCGCCCTTCTCTCCCTGCGTCTCCGGACCATGGCCGCACTGGTGGATTCCCTGTCCCTAAAGGAGGTCCCGGAACGCCTGGCGGCCTATCTCCTCTATCTTTTGGAGCATCGGGGGCCGGAGTTCGAGCTGGAGATCCCTAAAGGCGAACTGGCCGCCCTCCTGGGGACCGTGCCCGAGACCCTCTCCCGGGTGCTTTCCCGCTTCTCCGAGGAGGGGCTCATCCAGGTCTCCGGCCGCCAGATAAGGATTCTGGATGAGGGGGGATTGCGTCGAATTGGGCGGGGATAGATACCTGGTTCTCCCCCGGCGACTTTCTCGCATGAGGGAGGTGCTGGAAAAACGCCAGAGGGATCTGGTCCTTTTCATGGATCGGGTCCGCAACGAACACAATTTCTCCGCTCTCATCCGCACGGCCGAAGCGGTGGGCATCCTGCGCATCTTTTACGGATATCCGGATCCCAAGGGCCCGCCGATCAACGAGGCGGTAACCCTGGGGGCCCATCGCTGGGTCTTTCTGGAAAGGGTGGAGGATCCGGTGGAGAAACTCCGGGAGTTTCTTCGGGATGGATATCAGGTAGTGGTAACCTGGCTGGGAGCCGGGACCCGGGACTTTCGCGAGGTGGACTACACCCGCCCCACAGTGATCGTGGTGGGGAACGAAGTGGAAGGGGTCTCGCCGGAGCTTCTGCCCCTGGCCACCCACCGGATCATGATCCCCATGATGGGGATGGTTCGTAGTCTCAACGTTTCCGTGGCCACAGGTATCATCCTCTATGAGGCCTTTCGCCAGCGCGAAGCCGCGGGCCTCTACGAACGCCCTCAACTCAGCCGGAAGGAGATGGAGGCCATCCTGGAAAAATGGGCCTATGAGGACATCATCACCCAGCGCCGACGCTAGTTTTGACAAATTTAAAGTTCAAGTTTAATTTTTCCGCATGTATGTTCCACGTCTTCTTAAAAGGGCCGTGGATGAAGCGGTAAAGAATTTTCCTGCGGTCCTCATCACCGGCCCCCGCCAGTCCGGAAAGACCACCTTTCTTCTCCGGGAATTCGGGGATCGCTATACCTATGTGAGCTTTGACGACCCTCTGGAAAGGGAGTTCGCGCTTTCCGATCCCCGGGGTTTCCTCTCCCGTTTTCGGGATAAACGCGTCATTCTGGACGAAGTCCAGTATGTTTCCCAACTTTTTCCCTATCTCAAAATGGAAATAGATCGCAAACGTCATCTTTCCGGGCGTTTTCTCCTTACCGGATCCCAACAGTTTCAACTCATGAGTCAGATTACCGAGTCCCTTGCCGGGCGTGTGGCCCTCTTGGAACTGCTCCCCTTTTCCTTTTCCGAGATTAAAGATCTGTTCCCCCGAAGAACGCTCGAGGAACACCTCTGGCTCGGAGGATACCCGGAGGTCGCGTTATATCCCGAAAAGAGGGACCTCTGGGTTCGTTCTTATCTTCAGACCTATCTGGAAAGAGATGTGCGCCAGCTGCAAAATATCCGCGAGCTGAAACTTTTTGAGACTTTTATCCGGCTTCTCGCCGCCCTCCACGGCCAGGAATTGAATTACAGTCGTTTAGCCGCGGAGGTGGGAGTGAGTGTACCCACGATAAAGAGCTGGATCTCGGTGCTTGAGGCCTCCTATATCGTCTGTCTTCTGCCTCCGTTTTATCGCAATCTCCGCAAGAGGGTGGTCAAGAGACCCCGGTTCTATTTCCTGGATAGCGCCTTGGTCTGTACCCTTACCCGCTTACCCTCTCCGGAGACGGCTCTTTCCGGTCCCCTGGGAGGTCCCCTCTTTGAGGGGTGGGTGGTCTGTGAGGCCCTAAAACTCATGGCTCACTTGGGCCTTTCCCCCGATCTTTATTACTTCCGCACCCGCCAGGGCTTGGAGGTGGACCTGATCCTTCCCCTTCAGGGAAAACTTTATCCGGTGGAAATCAAACTCACGGCTACCCCGACGCCCAGGCACTGGGAGCCTCTAAGAAAATTCAGGGAACTTGCGGGAAAGGAAGCCGGGGAGGGGGTATTGGTCTGCCAGGTGGAGGAGAGAAGGCTCCTCCCTCAGGGAAATCTGGCCCTTCCCTGGTTTGAGTTTCCCCTCTGGCTTGAGGATAAACTCCGTTCAGGATAGGGCCTCGGCCTCGTCGTCCAGGTAAAAGACCTCGAGTTCCAGTCCCTCCCTTTCCAGCTCCGCTACCAGACGATCTACCTGATGGGCCCGGGCGGGGTTCCCCTCGGAATGTACCGGAAGCCTGAGCGCGGCCCTGGGAGGCCGATAAGAGTAAACCTCCACCTCCAGCCGGAAATCCGCAGGCAATCCGGGGAGCCTTTCCCTGAAAAACCTTTTGAGGAAGAGCCGCAGATCCTTGGCCGAACGAAAGGTTTTCATCCTTAAAGGATTTACAGGGTGGAAATTTTTTAGTAAAGCCTTGAAGGATAACACCTTGCGGAGGGGAAGAGATGAAAAAGGCGGTGCTGATCCTGGTCCTGGGGTTTTTGTGCTTGGGAATGAAGGGATGGGCCGCGGAAACCGCCCCTCCCGGGGAAAAACTCCTGCGCCTCCATCTCACCGGAAGGGTGCTGGATACCCACAAAGAGCCAGTGGATGAGGCCGAGATCCGGCTCCTGATCAGCGGAAAGCCCCTCTCCTTCCGTAAGGGCCGACACGGGCATGAAGAGCTGGAAAGCCTTAAGACCGAGGCCGACGGTTCCTTTCAGGTGGTGGCCGAGGTGCCGGAGGAAACCTTCCGTAAGGGAAAACTGGTGGTGGAGATTTACAAGAGCAGTTTCCGGCCCGTGGAACTGGAAATAGATCCCTCGGAATGGGCCGTACACGGACAGGATCTCTTCGTGGTCAAGAACGTGATCCTCAAACGATATCCCGGCCCGGCCTTCTGGATCTCAACCGTGGTCTTCATCCTGGCTTACGTGCTCATAAGTTTCGAACTCCTCCATCGAACCGTGGCGGCCATGCTGGGAGCCGCCCTGATGCTCACCGTCACCTACACCCTGGGTATCTGGGATCCCGCCTTCCATATCATTTCTTATGAACGGGCCATCGCCGCCATCGATATGAACGTGATCTTTCTCCTTATGGGCATGATGATCATTGTGGGGGTGCTCAAACGCACCGGGATCTTCCAGTGGTGTGCGTACAAGAGCTATCAACTGGCCCGGGGGAACGTATTCCTGCTCTGCGTAATCCTTTCCACCTTCACGGCGGTTACTTCGGCCTTTCTGGATAACGTTACCACCATGCTGCTCCTTACCCCGGTAACCATCGAGATCGCCCTTTCCCTGGGGATCTCCCCTCTGGTCCTTCTCATTCCCGAGATCCTGGCCTCCAACATCGGGGGCACAGCCACCCTCATCGGTGATCCCCCGAACATCATGATCGGTTCCTACGCCGGGCTTACCTTCATGCAGTTCGTGGAGAACCTCGGGCCGGTGGTGGCCCTCTCCATGGTGGCCCTTTTCTTCTTTTCCCGGGTGGTCTATGGGAAGGATTACGCCCGGGCCAGGGTGGAGGACGTAGAGGCCTTTATCGCCAAGCTTCGCGAGGAATATCGCATCACCGACGGCACCCTGCTTGCCGTGGGGCTGATCATCATGACCGTGGTGATCTTTTTCTTCGTCACCCACGGCATCTTTCACATGGAGGTTTCGGTGGCCGCGCTCTTCGGGGCCTCCCTCCTTTTCACCTATGCCCTGGTAACCAAAAAGGTGGATCTCCTGGAGGTGGTGGAAAAGGACATCGAATGGACCACGCTCCTGTTTTTCATATTCCTTTTCATCCTGGTGGGCTCGGTGGAGGAGACCGGGCTGCTGGATATGGTGGCCGATGGGGTTTACAAGCTCTCTCAGGGTTCCCTTACCGTGGCCACCTGTCTCATCCTCTGGGTGGCGGCCATCATGAGTGCCTTTGTGGATAATATCCCCTTTACCGCCACCATGCTTCCCATCACCGCCTATCTGAGTCGGGTCATCCCGGGGGCCGAGACGCATGTCCTGTGGTGGGCCTTGGCCCTGGGGGCCTGTTTCGGCGGTAACGGCACCATGATCGGAGCCAGCGCCAATGTGGTAACCCTGGGGATCGCCGAGGCCGCCGGACATCGGATCAAATTCTTTGAGTACATGAAGGTGGGATTCATTTATATGCTCATAAGTGTGGCCATAGCCAACGTATGGCTTCTGATCTTCTATTAATTCCTGGCAGGAGGACAAAAGATGCCCCAGAGGTTTCTACCTCACCTGGCCAAGCCCATGGTTCCCCTGGGTAAGGACGGGTCTTCGGAGATGCTCCTGGATTTTCTGGTGTGCATGCTCCGGGAGATGCCCCCCGGGCTGGTGGAGAAGATCTATCTGGTCCATGTGGTTTCGGATGATGCCCTGAAGAAGGCCCTGGGCCGGGACCTGCGCCTGGAGGCCCTCCTGGAGGAAAGCGGTCTGTTGCGGGATCTTTATGAGAAATATCTTCAGGAGGAGGCCCGGCCCTTTCTGACTCAGGCCGAGGAACGTCTGCGGAGGGATCTTCCGGAGGTGGCGGTGGAGAGGGTCATTTTGCGCGGTCATCCTCCGCGAGAACTGGTGCTCTGGGCCCATCGCGAGGGGATAAAGGCGGAGATCATCGCCCGTCGGGCCCGATCCCATCTGGCGGAACTGGTGCTGGGAAGCTGTACCCATGCCCTTTTGCATCGTCCGGGCGAACATTCCACCTATGTGGTGGGGCGCCTTTTCGCGGAGAAGGCCCACTGCCGCGATCCGCGATTCCTGGTGTGTCTCGATGGGTCCCCTTACGCCCGTAAGGCCCTGGAGGAAGCCGCCGGGCTGGGGCTGCTCTGGGAGCCCCGGGAGATTGTGTTGCTCTATGTGGTGGAAATCCTTTCGGTCCTGGAAAAGAAGATCCGTTCCGAACAGGCGGAGGCGGTGCTCGCCGAGGCCGAACAGTTCCTGCGGGACCTGGGTCTCAGGACCCGCATCCTCACCAAAAGGGTTTCCGGAGACCCGGCGGAGGAGATCGTGCGGGAGGCCGAGGCCGGGGGTTACGATCTGGTCTTTCTGGGGCGTCGCGGGATGGGGTATCTCAAAGAGGTCCTGGTGGGAAGTGTTTCCGAACGGGTGATCCACCGGGTTGTTTCGCCCACCGTGGTGGTAGTAAATAGAACTTAACAACCCCAAAACGGGTACAATTACCCCAGATGGCCGATTTTGGTAAAAAATTCCGTTTGACAGGCGGACCAAAAGTTGCTAAGAGACTCTGAGATAAAGAAGAGTTGAAACGGAACTAAGTTTCGGAGGCGGATAGATGGAGTGGTCTATTATTCTTTTTATTTTCACTCTGTTGATCGGTATTATTTCGCCGGTATCCGGAGTGGGTGGAGGAGTGCTTTTTGTCCCTCTTTCCACCATTATCTTTCCCTTCCATGTAGATTTTATTCGGGGTGCCGGTCTGGTGATGGCGGTGACCTCGGCCCTTTCTTCGGTGCCTTACCTTACCAAGATCGGGCTGGCCAACATTCGTATCTTCGCCCTCATGGCCCCGGTGATGATCATTACCTCGGTGGTGGGCGGGATCATCGGTCTTAAGGTGACCAGTGCCTTTCCCGGTGGAAAGTACTACATCGAGATCATGCTGGGGGCCATCATCCTGCTGGTTTTTGCGGTGATGATGCTTTCGAAGCGTTTGGAGTTTCCGGAGGTGCGCGACGAAGAGGTGGATGGGTGGTCCCGGGCGCTGGGTCTCCGGGGGGAGTGGTTCGAGCCCTCCCTGGGGCGTATCGTACGCTTTCAGGTAAAGAACACCCCGCTTTCCCTGGTGGTCTTTGCCATCATCGGGTTTGTGGCCGGGATGTTCGGTCTGGGAGCCGGGTGGGCCAACGTTCCGGTGCTGAACATGCTCATGGGGGCTCCCATCAAGGTGGCCACCGCCACCAGTATGCTCATCATCACCGCCAATGCCCCGGCCATCGGGATCTATCTCACCAAGGGGGCCATCCTTCCCTCCATCGTAATTCCGGCGGTGGTGGGCATTACCATCGGGGCCCGGATCGGGGCCAAAGTGGCGGAGATCATTAAACCGGTCTTTGTGCGCTGGATGGTGCTGGCCATCCTCTTCCTGGCCGGCTTTATGAACGTGATCAAAGGCTTACAGGGCCTGGGTGTCATTCCACACATTATTCCGGGGGCGTAGCCATGGCTGAGGAACGCAAGATTCAGGTGGACGAGATGGGGTTGGTTTTCGGGAAGACCATGATCATCTTTACGGTGCTGGGCGTACTTATGATGGTCATTCCGGCCATCCTCTATTTTCTGGGGATCCGGCCCTATATTCCTCTGGCCGAGGTCAGTAAATACTGGACCGGTTCGGCGGCGGAGTTCTGGCGGCAGGTGAAGGGGTTTGAGGTGCACGGGTACGGGTGGATCTTCAAGAATCTGGGCTACATGGACACCCTAAGCATGCTGGGGGTGCTCCTTCTTATGATCACCCCGCTTATCAGCATGTTGGCCGCTGTCTTTAAGGCTCCCAGCCTCACCTACCGCATTCTTCTTTTGGTGGGCGCGGCGGAATTCATCATCTCCCTTCTCTTTAAGACCAAATAAATCCTTAAATTTTCGGTTGTTTAGGCCTCCCTCCCTGTGCTATCATAGGCAGGGAGGTTTTTTATTCGGCGGCGTTTTGATGAGCACTTAATAACCGCTCTGCTGGCCATCCTGATCGGCCTCATCGGAGGCTGGGGGGCCATTGCCTTCCGGTTTCTGATCAAATTCTTTCAGGAATTTTTCTATCGCCATTCCCAGGACTTCATCTATTTCTACCGGGAGGTGCCTCTCTGGGAGAAACTCCTCTTTCCGGCCCTGGCCGGTCTGGTGGTGGGGCCCATCATTCATTTCTGGGCCCGGGAGGTCAAGGGCCACGGGGTGCCGGAGATCATGGAGGCCCTGGTGGTGCGGGGAGGACGTATCCGGGCCCGTCTTACGGTTATTCAGATGCTGGTCTCGGCTATCTGTATCGGTTCCGGAAGCTCGGTGGGGCGTGAAGGGCCTATCGTGATGATCGGTTCCTCGGCCGGCTCCATGGTAGGGCAACTCCTGCGGGTTCCCCAGGAACGTCTGCGGACTTTTGTGGGATGCGGGGCCGCAGCCGGAATCGCCGCCACCTTCAACGCCCCCATCGCCGGGGTGCTTTTCGCCGTGGAGATCCTGCTTTCGGATTTCCGTCTGGAACGCTTCAGCCCCATCGTGCTTTCCTCGGTTACCGCCACCACGGTGGCCCGTAAATATCTGGGGGATTTCCCGGCCCTCAAGGCCCCTTCTTATTCCCTGGTGAGTCTTCACGAATATTCCTTCTATCTTCTCCTGGGGGTGATAGCCGGCTTAATCGGGGTGCTCTTCATCGAGGTCCTTTACCGTTCGGAGGACCTCTTCGCCCGTCTTCCCCTTCCGGAGTATCTGCACCCCTTTATCGGAGGAATCATTATGGGCGGTTTTCTGGTGGGGGTGCCCTACGTTTTCGGGGTGGGCTACGGTACGGTCAACCAGGCCCTCTTGGGGCAGCTACCGGCCAAATTGCTCTTTGCTTTGATTTTTCTGAAGATCCTGGCTACCTCCATAGTCCTTGGGGCCGGGCACTCCGGGGGAGTATTTGCCCCCTCCCTTTATATCGGGGCCATGACCGGAGGGTTCGTGGGCTCGGTGGCCCATGCCCTGTTTCCCTCCCTTACCGCCTCTCCCGGGGCCTACGCCCTGGTGGGGATGGGAGCCGTGGTGGCTGCCACCACCCACGGACCCATTACCGCCATCCTGATCATTTTTGAGCTCACCGGGGACTATAGCATCATCCTCCCCCTCATGCTCTCCTGCATTGTCTCCACCTTCATTTCCACCTATCTCAAGAGGGGATCCATCTATACGGTCAAGCTCGAGCGTCGGGGGCTTTCCCTGCGGCGGGGATGGGAGGAGACCCTGCTTAAGAGCGCCAGGGTAAAGGAGATCATGCACCGGGATTTTCCCTCCGTTCCGGAGGATTTACCCCGGGAGAAGATCCTGAGCGTATTCGAAAGGGCCCCCCATTCCTACATCCTGGTGCTGGATTCCCGGGGGGAGCTCTCGGGCCTCATCTCCTTTCACGATCTGCGACGGGTGCTCTTTTCGGAGAAACCCTTTACCGCCCGGGATATCGCCACCCGAAAGGTGGTTACCGTAACCCCGGAGGATGATCTCTTTACCGCCCTTTCGCGCATGGCCCGCCTGGGGGTTTCTCAATTGCCGGTGGTGGCCACGGAGGGGTCCCGGCGGGTGGTGGGGATGATCTCGCTTAAGGACATTATGGCCTTTCAGGAGAGGGAACTGGCCAAACGGTATCTTCCCGGGGTCAGGGAGACATGAAACGTTCCAGGTCCTTCCGGTGCCCGGCCAGATAGAGGAGATCCCCTTTTTCGATGGTATAGTCCGCGGCCGGGAAGAGATGCATGTGCTCGGAGAACCCCTTTTTTACCCCCAGAACATGGACCCGATAATTGCGCCGAAGGTCGAGTTCCTTGAGGCTTTTTCCCAGAAATTCCTCCGGAGCAGGGATCTCGGCGATATAAAAGTCCGGCAGCAGGGGCAGGAAATCCAGGAGATTGGGCATGACCAGGGATCGAGCCAGGCGCACCGCGGAATCCCTCTCCGGGATGATGACCTGATGGGCCCCCACCAGGGAGAGGATCTTGCCCTCGGTTTCGTTCTGGGCCTTGGCCAGGATGCGGGGGACCCCCATCTCCCGCAGGTAAAGGGTGACCAGCACGCTCTGGGATAGGGTTCCTATGGCCACCACCGCGGCATCCACCTTATGGAAGCCCAGATGTTCCAGGGTTTCTTTCTGGGTGGCGTCCCCGACCACGGCGTAGGAGACCTCTTCGGCTACCGCCTGAACGGCCTTTTCCGAGCGGTCCAGGGCCAGCACCTCCTGACCTTCCTTGGCCAGGGTGCGGGCGAGATAACTTCCGAAACGTCCCAGACCTATGATTCCGAAACGTTTGCGAGCCATATCCTACCCCAGAAGGACTTCTTCCTGAGCATAATAAAAGGTTTTGGACCGGGCGGGAAGCCCGCTCAAAAGCATGGCCAGGGAGAGGACTCCCACCCTTCCGGTGAACATGGTGAGGATGAGCACCCCTTTGGCCGGCGTGGAGAGATGGGGGGTTATGCCGGTGGAAAGCCCCACCGTGCCTAGGGCGGAAAAGACCTCGAAGAGATGGGCCAGAAACTCCGAGCCAGAGTTAAGGAAGGGGCGATGCGGAGGCAGGGAGATAAGAAAGAACTGAGCGGTAAAGATGACCAGGAGATAGAGCCCCACCAGGGTGAGGGCCTTGGTGACCTGGGAGTCGGGGATGGTGCGTCCGAAGACGGAGGTGCGGGAAAACCCCCGCAGCCGGCTCCATACCGTGGCGGCAAGTACTCCGAAGGTGGTGGTTTTGATGCCTCCCCCGGTGGATCCCGGACAGGCCCCCACCAGCATGAGAAAGAGCAGGAAATAAAGGGAGGGTACGCTCAGATACCGGATATCCACAAAGGAAAAACCGGCGGTACGCGGAGTGACCGAAAGGAAGACGGCCTGGAGGACCCGGAGAGGAGCGGGAAATTCCCGCAGGGCCCCTCCGTTTTCCAGCCACAGAAAGATAAGGGCCCCGATGAGCACCAAAAGGAGATGGATGAGGAGGGTGAGCTTGAAATGCAGCGACCAGGAGCGATTCTTCTGGCGGAAGCGGTGTACCCCCTCGAAGACAATGGGGAAACCCGTATTACCCGCCAGGATGGCCAGCATCAGGATCAGGGGGAAGAAATAACTCCGGGCAAAGGGTACCAGCCCTCCGGGAAGATCGGAGAAACCGGCGTTGCAAAAGGCGGAGACGGCGTGAAACAGGGCATGAAAGAGGGCTGAGGGCCAGGAGTAATATCGGGCCAGAAAGGGGAAGAGAAGGAGGGTAACCAGAAACTCTACCACCATGGTGTAGAAGAGGATGGTAAGGATGAGGCTGGAGAGACGCCCTCCTCGACGCCCCCAGAAGCTTTCCCGCAGGATAAGGCGCTCCTCGATGGGGATACGGCGTCCGCGCAGCAGGAAGAACATGGAGTAGAAGGTCATGACCCCCAATCCCCCGAGCTGGATCAGGATCATGATGACCACCTTACCGGGCAGGGTAAAGGCCGAGGCGGTATCCACCACCGTTAATCCGGTAACACAAACCGCCGAAGTGGCGGTGAAGAGGGCATCGATGAGGGCCAGTTCATCGTGGTGCATCCAGGGCAGCGACAGGAGGATGGTGCCCAGGATTATGGCTCCGGCAAAGGAAGAGACCAGGTAAAGGGTGGGCTTGAGAGGGGAGGACATGGGGACGGGTCAGGTGCGCAGGGTGCGGTAGAAGCGTTTTATTTCCTCGAGTTTCCGGGCTGCGGCCCCGGATTCCAGGATCTCCCGGGCCAGGGCCACCCCGCCCTTGAGATCCAGGGTCTTTTCGGCGGCATAAAGGGCGGCTCCGGCGTTGAGAAGCACCATGTCCCGGCGCGGGCCGGTGTCGCGACCGGACAGAAGGTCTTCGATGATGCGGGCGTTTTCCCGAGCATCCCCGCCCTTCAGGGCTTCGGGGTCCTCGCAGAGCTCCAGCCCCACGTCCGGCGGATCCACGTAGTAGGTGGTGATGCGCCCCTCCCGGAGTTCGGAGACCTTGGTTGAACCGGTGACCGTGAACTCGTCGTAGCCCCCTTCCCCGAAGACTACCAGGGCCCGGCGACAGCCCAGGGCGTCCAGGGCAAAGGCCATCTTTTCGGTGAGCAGGAAGTCGAAGACCCCCAGGATCTGAGTATCGGCGCCGGCCGGGTTGCAGAGAGGGCCCAGGAGATTGAAGATGGTGCGAAATCCCAGTTCCCGTCGCGGTCCCATGACCGTCCGAAGGGCCGGATGATGGGCCGGGGCGAAGAGGAAACAGAAACCCACCTCCTCCAGGGCCCGGGCCGAAAGTTCGGGAGGAACCTCCACCGGGATTCCTAGGGCCTCGATCACATCCGCACTTCCGGATCGACTGGTCACGGACCGGTTTCCGTGTTTGGCTACCGGTACCCCCGCGGCGGCCACCACCAGGGCCGCGGCGGTGGAGACATTGAAGGTGCCTTTGGCGTCACCCCCGGTGCCGCAGGTATCCACAACGGGAGACGAGAGCCGGTGAGGCACCGGGATCATGCGCTGGCGCAGGGCCCGCGCCGCTCCGGCCACCTCGCGCCAGCTCTCGCCGCGCATACGCCAGGCCGTAAGCAGGGCCCCTATCTGAGCCGGGGTGGCCTGCCCCTCCACGAGCAGCCCCACCAGCTCCATGGTTTCCTCTTCCGAGAGTTCCTGCCCCTCCACCAGTTTCTTTAAATAGGACTTGAGGGCCTCCATGCCTTAACCCTGTCTTTAGACCTCCGCCAAGGGCATTTTACCTCCGGGGTCTGGAGAAACAAGTCCGAAATCCAGAGATTGCGAAGGGGGCCTCACGGTGCTAAGAAAGAACAAAAAGAGCGGGGAGGAAGAGAAATGGGTAAAAAGGTGGTCGTTATCGGGGCGGTGGCCTGCGGGCCCAAGGCCGCCTGCCGGGCCAAGCGCCTGGATCCCAGCCTGGAGATAACCCTCATAGACAAGGACGACCTCATTTCCTACGGGGGCTGCGGTATCCCGTATTATGTTTCCGGGGACATTCCGGACGAGAATCATCTGCGGGAGACCTCCTTTCACATGCTGCGCGACGAGGCCTTTTTCGAGAACGCCAAGGCCATCGATCGGGTGCTCACCCGGACCCTGGCCACGGAGGTGGATCGGAAACGCAAGGTGGTAAAGGTAAAGCACCTGGACTCGGGGGAAGAGGAAGAGATTCCCTACGATTACCTGGTCCTGGCCACCGGTTCCACGCCCTTCGTACCCCCCATTCCCGGACGCGATCTGGAGGGGATATTTACCGTCTCCGATCTGCACAAGGCCATAGAGATCAAACAGCGCCTGGCCAAAGGAGAGGTGGAACGGGCGGTGATTATCGGGGCCGGACCTATCGGCCTGGAGATGGCCGAGGCCTTCGCCGATCTCTGGGGGGTGAAGACCACGGTGCTGGAGTACTTCGATCAGGTGCTTCCCCGGCTCATTGATAAGCCTCTGGCCCGGATGGTGGAACATCACCTGCGGGAAAAGGGCGTGGAGGTGGTGGTGAACGCCCGGATCAAGGAGATCCGGGGCAAGGACGGTCGGGTTACCGAGGTGGTGGAGGAGAGGGGGAATTATCCTGCGGACCTGGTGATCTTTGCCACCGGGGTAAGACCCAACGTGGAACTGGCCCGCAAGGCCGGCCTTCTGGTGAACATGGGGATTGTGGTAAACGATCGGATGCAGACCTCGGACCCCACTATCTATGCCGGGGGGGACTGTGTGGAGATTCCGCATCTGGTTCTGGGAAAGAGGGTGGTCATGCCGCTCGGCTCGCTGGCCAATCGGGAAGGGCGAGTCATCGGAGACAACCTGGCCGGGCGTCCCACCAGGTTTCCGGGTACGGTGGGGGCGTTTATTATGAAGTGCTTTGATCTGGCCATTGGGGCCTGCGGGATCTCGCTTTCTGTGGCCCGGGCCGAGGGCTTTGATGCGGATTATGCCTTAAACAACCAGACCGAGCGGGCCCATTACTATCCCGGGGCGGAATTCATCTTTGTGGAGCTGGTTTTTGACCGGCGGACCCGCCGGGTGCTGGGTTTTCAATCGGTGGGTCCCAATACCGACGGGACGCTCGCCCGCATCCATGCCATCTCTTCCATCCTTCCTCATCGCCCCACGGTGGAGGATCTGATTCAGCTGGAACTGGCCTATGCCCCGCCCTACAATTCGGCGCTGGATCCCATTCATGATGTGGCCCACACCGCCGAGAACCTCCTCACCGGCCTTCTGGTCCAGATAGACTGGGAGGAGTTCCTCCGGCGCTTGCACGAAGGGGACCCGAATACGGTTTTTGTGGATACGCGTCATCCCCGGGAGGCCGAACCCCTGGTCAAGAAGTATCCCGGCCGCTGGATCCACGTGGAGTACGACAAGGTGCGGCGCGAGATGGATCGAATCCCGCGGGACAAGGACGTAATCCTCATCTGCAACTCCAGTCGCAGGGCCTATGAGGCCCAGCGATGGCTCACCGCTGCCGGATATACCCGAACCTTCGTGCCTCCGGGGGGGCTCAACTTCCTGCGCCGCTGGGGAGTGGAGCTTTAACCCAATGAAGTTCCTCTATATCGGTCTGGGAGGAGGGATGGGGGCAGTATGCCGTTATCTGGTGAGCGGCTGGTTTCTGCGTTTCGGAGCGGGTTTCCCCCTGGGAACCCTGGCTGTGAACGTCCTGGGGTCCTTCATCCTGGGTTTTTTCATGGAACTGGCCACCCAGACCCTCCTCGTTTCACCGGAATCTCGTCTGCTGGTGGCGGTGGGTTTTCTGGGGTCCTTTACCACTTTCTCCACCTTTGCTTACGAAACGCACCAACTCCTGCGGGAAGGGGAATGGTTATTTACCTTTCTGAATATTACGCTTAGTATAGGTCTGGGGTTGACCGGGGTCCGGCTGGGAGAGGTCCTGGTCCGATATCTGGTGCGATGAACGGACGTTGTGTACTTCTCTCTATCTATGTGGATGAGGACGAAAAGGTGGGTCGTAAACCGCTCTATCGGGCCATTCTGGATTTCCTCTGGGAACGGGACATCCACGGTCTGACCATGTTCAAGGGGGTCTATGGCTACGGTCCGGACAAGAAGATCCATACCGGTCGCCTCCTGCGGGCGGCGGAGAATCTTCCCCTGAAGATAGAGGTGGTGGAAACCCGAGAAAAGGTGGAGGAGTTGCTCCCGGAACTGGAAAAAATTCTTACCCGGGGTATGATCACGGTCACGGACCTTTATCTCATCTGCCACAAAAAACCACCCTGTGAGAGATGAGGTCATAAAAAAATTACAAGGGAGAGGGAGCATGAATTTCAAGTTCACGGCCATCATTCAGAAGGAAGAAGATCTTTATGTGGCCTTTTGCCCGGAACTGGATATTGCCAGTCAGGGGAAAACCGTAGAGGAAGCCAAAAGGAACCTTGAAGAGGCCGTAACCCTTTTTCTGGAACATGCTTCTCCCGAGGAGGTTCGGGAACGTTTAAAAGGAGACATTTATATTGCTCCTTTAGAGGTAGCGGTTGCCTAAGCTTTCTCCTCTTTCGGCAAAAGAAGTTTGTAAGATCCTTGAAAAACATGGTTTTAAGAGAATAAGAAAGACGGGGAGTCACATAGTGATGCAGAAAAAGGTGGGTGAAAAGACGGTTACGGTGATCGTTCCGGATCACAAAGAGATTAAAAAGGGAACGCTCAGATCTATTATTCGGCAGTCCAAACTGCCGAGGGAAGAGTTTGAGAGATGATCAAGGCCGTAAGGGGTTTCAAGGATCTGCTTCCGGAGGAGGCCGGGGTCTTCAGGTGGCTTGAGGAACAGGCCCGGGAGATCCTGCGGCGTTACGGATTTTCCGAGATCCGGCTTCCCATCCTGGAGCGCACGGAGCTTTTTGCGCGGAGCATAGGCGAGTCCACGGATATCGTGGAGAAGGAGATGTACACCTTTCAGGATCGCAGCGGGGACAGCCTCACCCTTCGTCCGGAGGCCACCGCCGGGGTGGTTCGGGCCTTTATCGAGCACGGGTTATATAATCGTCCCAAGCCTTTAAAGCTCTTTACCATCGGGCCCATGTTTCGCCATGAAAGGCCACAGAAGGGGCGTTTGCGCCAGTTCCATCAGATAGACGTGGAGGTCTTCGGGGCGGCCTCGGCCGGGATGGATGCGGAGTTGGTGGCTCTGGCCCTGGGGATCCTCAGGGCCGGTGGGGCGAGGGACCTGCGTCTGGAGATCAATTCCCTGGGGTGTCCGGGGTGCCGTGGCCCTTATCGGGAGGCCCTGCGCGAGTTTCTCTTTTCGCGTCGGGAACGCCTCTGCGAGGATTGTCGAAGACGGGCGGAGCGCAACCCCCTCCGGGCCCTGGATTGTAAGCGAGAGGGGTGCCAGAGGGAATACCAGGAGGCTCCGATGCTCTCCGCTTTTCTCTGCGAGGATTGCCGGCGGCATTACCAGCATTTTAAAACCTATCTCCAGGAGGGGGGGATCCTCTTTATCGAAAATCCCCGGCTGGTACGGGGGCTTGATTATTACACCCGTACCATCTTTGAGATCAAGGCCCCGGGGCTCGGGGCCCAGGACACGGTGGCTGCCGGCGGGCGTTACGATGGGCTGGTTTCCGCTCTGGGGGGGCCGGAGACCCCGGCGGTGGGTTTTGCCATCGGGATGGAACGCTGGTGGCTCGTGAGTCGGGGGTCTCAAAGAGAGGTAGCGGCCCCGGATCTGTTTATTGCCCCGCTGGGGGAAGAGGCCCGGCGCTGGGCCTTCCGTCTGGCCGCACTTTTGCGGGATAGAGGGCTTAAGGTGGAATCCGATTACGAGGGACGCAGTCTCAAGGCCCTCCTGCGTCAGGCCGACCGTCTCTCCGCAAGGTGGGCCCTTATTCTGGGAGAACAGGAACTGCAGGAGCAGCGCGCCCTGCTCAGGGACCTGGCCTCCGGCACCCAGCTTTCCCTCCCCTTTCGGGATCTGGAGGACCTGCTCAACCGCGTCCTGATCGAGATCCTTTTCTGATGCCGGAAGCCCTTATCCTTTTTGTCGCCGCCTTCGTGCACGGTCTGGCCGGATTCGCTTTCGCCCTGCTGGCGGTGCCTTTTCTTTCCTTCTTTCAGCCCCTGGTCCTGGTGGTTCCCCTGGTGGCCCTTTTCGGGTTTACCCTCAATGCCGTCATGCTCTGGTGGATGCGGCGGGATTTCCGGATCCGTCCGGTGGCGGGTTTACTTCTGGGAGCCCTTCCGGGGGTCTTTCTGGGGGCCAAAGCCCTGGGATTTTTCCCGGAACGTATTCCCCGTCTGATCCTGGCGGTAACCGTTTCCGGCTACGCCCTATGGGAGATCCTTCATCCCGGCTCCACCCGGGGACGAATTTCCCCCTCCTGGGGACCGGTCTTCGGACTGGCCGCGGGGTTCCTGGGAGGTCTCCTCAATACACCGGGGCCTCCGGTGGTTATTTACGTTAGCCTTCTGGAAATGCAGAAAGACGCCCTGAAGAGCGCCCTGCAGGGGACCTTTCTCATTCTGGTGGGAGGCGTGATTCTGGCCCACGGTCTTTACGGAAATCTTACCCCTGCGGTCTGGCACCTCTACGGACGCTATCTGCCCGCGGTGCTGGCCGGGATGATCCTGGGGCAGATCCTTTATTTTCGGCTGGGAGAACGTTCTTACCGCCGTTTAGTCCATTTTTTGCTTTTCCTTTCTGCCTGTGCATCTCTTATCAGGTCTTTTTGAGCGCTCTTGCCGAGAGCGGGCAATCGGGATAGATTGGGTTAAAAGTCGCCAGGGGAGAGGGATTGAAGGTCAAACACTGGATGGTGAAAGAGGTGGTAACGGTTTCCCCGGAGGCCACCCTGGAGGAAGCTATTCAGCTCATGAAGCGCCACGCTATAAGGCATCTTCCGGTCACCCGGGGAGAGAGGCTTCTGGGGCTGGTTACCGAGAGCAGCATCCGTCAGTATGCTCGTCCGGAGGAGTTGAGCCGGATGGTGCGGGAGGTGATGATCCTCAATCCCATCACCGTTTCTCCGGAAGCCACGGTGGACGAGGCGGCCCGGTTGATCTATCGCTACAAGATCGGCGGGCTTCCGGTGGTGGAGAACCATCGGCTGGTGGGGATCATCACCATTACCGATCTGCTGGAGGCCTTTATCGAGTTGATGGGGTTGTTGCGATCCAGCTCCAGGCTGGACGTTATTCCCCGGGAGCCGGAGGGGCTGGATGAGGTCATGGATATTATCCGGCAGTACGGAGGTCGGGTCATCTCCATCGGTATGGATGTAAGCCCCGGAGGGGAGAAGATCTATTACATCCGTCTGGAGAAGTTACCGGTGGAGCCCCTGGCCTCGGCGCTGGAGGTCTCGGGGCATCGAGTAATCTCCATAGTGGATTAGGAGGGGGAGATGGGAGAGTTTAAGGTCCAGAAGAGCATTGAGGAGATCAACGAGAGGATTCGCCGGGGTGAGGCGGTGGTGGTTACCGCCGAGGAGATGGTTCGGATAGTGAAGGAGGTCGGCCCGGTGGAGGCAGCGCGGGAGGTGGACGTGGTCACCACCGGGACCTTCTCTCCCATGTGTTCCTCCGGGGCCTTTATCAATTTCGGGCACCCTGTTCCCACCATTAAGGCCTATCGGGTCTGGTTGAACGGAGTTCCGGCCTATGCGGGGCTGGCGGCGGTGGATATCTATATCGGGGCCACCGAGCCGGTGGAGGACGACCCCCTGAACAAGGTCTTTCCCGGGGAGTTTCGTTACGGCGGGGGGCACGTGATCCACGATCTGGTGGCCGGAAAGAAGGTGCATCTGCGGGCCATCGCTTACGGTACCCATTGTTATCCCCGTAAGGAATACGAGACCGAGATCACCCTTAAGGATCTGCCGTATGCGGTGCTCTGCAACCCCCGAAATGCCTATCAGAACTACAACTGTGCGATCAACCTTTCGGAGAGGACCCTTTACACCTATATGGGGATTCTGAGACCGCATGCCGGAAACGCCAATTATGCCACCGCCGGACAGCTCTCCCCCCTTCTCAAGGATCCCTATCTCAAGACCATCGGGATAGGCACGCGCATCTTTCTGGGCGGAGCCAAGGGGTATGTAATCTACGCCGGCACCCAGCACAACATGAACGTAAAACGTACGGACAAGGGGGTGCCCTTTACCCCGGCGGCCACCCTCATGGTCCTGGGGAACCTCAAGGAAATGGATCCCCGCTGGATAGTGGGGACCAGTCATCTGGGCTACGGTTGCTCCATGGCCGTGGGGCTGGGCATCCCCATTCCCATCCTGAACGAGGAGGTGGCCCGTTACGCGGGGCTTTCCGACGAGGAGATCTTTACGCAGATAGTGGATTACGCCTACGATTATCCCAACGGGATCAAGCGCAACTACGGGGTGGTAAGTTACGCGGAGCTTAAGAGCGGAAAGATTAAGGTCCTGGACAAGGAAGTGCCCACGGTGCCGCTTTCAAGCTATGTGCGGGCCCGGGAGATAGCGGAGATCCTCAAGGGGTGGATCAAGCGCGGCGAGATGCTCCTTACCGAGCCGGTGGCGCCTATCCCCGGAGCGGAGCTTTTTCCCTTCCGACCCAGGAAACAGTGATCCCGGAGGCCCTGGAGAGGATCCTGCGTTCCTTTCCGGCGGTGGCGGTGGCCCTTTCCGGCGGGGTGGACAGTGCGGTGCTGGCGGCGGCGGCGGTGCGCATCCTGGGGCCGGAAAGGGTGAGAACCCTCACCGCGGTAGGGCCCATCTTTCCCTTCGAAGAAGGGCAATGGGCCCGCCGAACAGCCGATCTCCTGGGGACGGATCACCGGGAGGTTTTCTTTGATCCTCTGGATCTTCCGGCCTTTCTTGAGAATCCTCCGGACCGATGCTATTACTGCAAACGCGAGCTTCTGGTCCGTTTTCAGGAGGAAGCCGGGGGGAGGGTCCTCTGCGACGGGACCCAGGCCGATGACCTGCGAAGCGATCGTCCGGGGCTCAGGGCTCTGCGGGAACTCGGGGTAAGGAGTCCTCTGGCTGAAGCGGGTCTTTCCAAGGAGGAGGTTCGGGCCCTGGCCCGAAATCTGGGGCTCCCTCAGGCCCGCAAACCCCCTTCACCGTGCCTGGCCACCCGTTTCCCCCCCGGGGAACCGGTGAGGCGGGAGGCCCTGGTGAGGGTGGCCCGGGCCGAGGAGACCCTGAGGAAGAGGCTGGGCCTTGAGGTCCTTCGGGTGCGGTTTGTGCGCGGGGAGGCCCGCCTGGAGGTACCCCCCTCCGAGATGGAAAGGGTCTTCGCCCGACGTCGGGAAATTTCCCGGTGTCTTCTGGATTTGGGATTTAAACGCGTAAGTCTGGACCTTATCGGTTATTTTTAGTAGAATTTTTACGCGGAAATAAATCGAGGAGTCAGCCGGAATGAGTATTCTGGTGGAAAGGGATCTGATGGAAATTCGTAACCATCTCCTAGAGATGTGTCATCTGGTGGTGGAGATGGTACGTTCGGCGGTGGTGGCCTTTGAGCGACGGGATCCGGAGCTGGCCCGCCGGGTGATCGAACAGGACACCCGGATCGATGAGCTGGATTTGAAGATCGACCAGATCTGTCTGGAGACCATCGCCCTCAAGCATCCGGTGGCCAGCGACCTGCGGTTTGTGGTTTCCACCCTGGACATGATCCGGGATCTGGAGCGTCTGGGGGATCAGGCGGTCAACATTGCCGAAAGGGTGCCCCGGTTGCTTTCCCTGCCCCAGGTGTTCACCTGCCCGGTGGACCTTTCGGAGATGGCGCGCAAGGCCCTGCGTATGCTGGAGGAGGTCATCAACGCCTTCGTGGCCCGCGACGCCCAGAAGGCCCGGGAGATCAAGAGCTGGGATGACGAGGTGGATCGGTACAAGAAGATAGTGATCGAACGCATGGTGGAATGCATGGAGAGGAAACCGGAGGTGGTCCGGGCCGGGGTGGAGTATATCATTGTGGCCCAGAATCTGGAACGGGTGGCGGATCTGGCCACCAATATGGCCGAGGAGATCATCTATATCGTGGAAGGCAAACTGGTCAAACACGAGGAGGTGATTCCGGAATTCAAACCCGCGGAGCGTCCCGATCTCTTCGAGCTTCTGGAAAGACATGCCCGTCTGGTGATAGAATGCACCGAACGTCTTCCCCTGGCGCTGGAGGCTTATTTTCAGCAGAACACCGGGCGGTTGCAGGAGATCTCCGAGGATATCATCGCCATCGAACGCGAGGCCGATCGCCTCAAGCAGAACATCCGGGGACATCTTCCCTACGGACTTATTACCCCGGTGGATAAGTTCGAGCTTTTCCTGTTTCTCAAGGAGCAGGATGCGGTAGCGGATGCCGCCGAGGATATCCTCAAATGGTTAACCTTCAAACAGGTGAGGGTTCCGGAAGAGCTGGCCCGGGAGATCCTCCGGCTGCTCGAGGAGAACGTAAAGACCGCGGAGTATCTGGTTCCCCTGGTGGAAAAGGCCAAGGTCTATATAGAGCGCGGGGATGACATCTCCCGTCAGGATGCCAAGGAAATCGTCCGCAATATCCGGCAGCGGGAGCATGAAAACGATCTCCTGGCTACGGAGATCAAGCGCAAGATCTTCGCCCTTGATGAGGACTTCTTTAAGGTTTATTTTCTATTGAAGCTTCTGGAATACATCTGTGAGATTTCCGGGCGGACGGAGAATGCGGCGGATCTGATGCGAGCCATGATCGCCAAAGCCTAGGGAGGACGGGATGATAAAGGCAACCCTTCAGCCTGCGGAGATCAAAAACGAACTTCTTCGGGCCGAGGACAAGCTTTCCGAGTTAAGGAGGTGTCTTTGACCCGGCTTCCCTGAGGAAACGTCTTTCCGAACTGGAAAAGGAGATTCTCCGTCCGGATTTCTGGGATTCTCCCTCGTCCCGAGAGATATTGAAGGAACGTTCCCGGTTGCAGGAGATCCTGTCCCGCTGGGAGGATCTAACCCGGGAGGTGGAGGATTTACGCGTTCTTTTTGAACTGGCGCTGGAGGAGGGCGACGAGGAGACCCTTCTGGAGGTCCAGAGGGGGCTGGCCAAGTTGCGGCGGGACCTGGAGGAGGAGGAATTGCGGATCCTTCTCTCCGGGGAGCATGATCACTCCAATGCCATTGTAACCATTCATGCCGGGGCCGGGGGTACCGAGGCCCAGGACTGGGTGGAGATGCTTTTGCGGATGTACACGCGCTGGGCGGAGAAGAAAGGCTACCGGATCCGGGTGGTGGATCTCCTCCCCGGGGAGGAAGCTGGGCTCAAGTATGTGACCTTCATGGTGGAGGGGCCCTATGCTTACGGGTACCTTAAGGCCGAAAAGGGGGTCCATCGATTGGTGCGCATTTCCCCTTTCGACGCCAGCGGTCGCCGGCATACCTCCTTTGCCTCGGTTACGGTGATCCCGGAGATAGAGGAAAACATCGAGGTGGAGATCCGTCCGGAGGACCTGCGCATTGAGACCATGCGGGCCTCGGGCCATGGGGGTCAACACGTAAACAAGACCGAAACCGCGGTGCGTATCACCCATCTTCCCACCGGGATTGTGGTCACCTGTCAGAACGAACGCAGCCAGCATCTGAACAAGGCTACGGCCCTGAAGATCCTCAAGGCCCGGCTTTACGAGCTGGAACGGCGTAAACTGGAGGAGAAGAAGGCCCAGTTAGCCGGGGAGAAGAAGGAAATCGCCTGGGGAAGCCAGATTCGTTCCTATATCCTTCAGCCCTACCGTCTGGTGAAGGACCACCGCACCGGTTACGAGACCGGCAATGTGGAGGCGGTACTGGATGGCGAGATAGATCCCTTTATTCGCACCTATCTTCTGACTCAGGCGGGCAAGGGTGGGGAGATGCCGGGATGGTCCGGTCCCGGCCCCCGGACGGAGAAGAAGGCGGAGGAGGTGCGTCTTGGCCCGTAAAAAGGGGGAAAGAGCCCTGGTTATGCTGGAGGACGGGACCCATTTCTGGGGCTGGTCTTTTACCGGTCCCGGTGAGGCCTTCGGGGAGATGGTCTTTAACACCGCCATGACCGGTTATCAGGAGATCCTTACCGATCCCTCCTACAAGGGACAGATCGTGGCCATGACCTATCCCCTGATCGGGAATTATGGGGTGAATTCCGAGGATTCGGAGAGTCGGGGGATTCATGTGGAGGCCTTTGTGGTGCGGGAGTATCAGCCGCACTACAGTAACTGGCGAGCGGAAAAATCGCTGGCGGAGTGGCTTTCGGAAAACGGGGTGCTCGCCGTGGAGGGGATCGATACCCGGGCCCTTACCCGACACGTGCGCCTCTTCGGGGCCATGAAGGCCGGGATCACCACCGAGGACCTGGATCCCAAGAGGTTCCTGGAGCGGGTGAAGGAGAGTCCGGGGCTGGTGGGGCGGGACCTGGTGAAGGAGGTAACCTCCCCGCAACCCTACCGATGGCGGAAAGGGGCCATGGAGGAAGGAGTGGTTTCCTTTTCCGGAGAGGGGCGGATAAAGATCGCTGTACTGGATTGTGGGTTGAAGCTCAATCAGCTTCGGCTTTTTGAGGAAAGGGGTTGTGAGTGTGTGGTCTTTCCGGCCCATACCCCGGCCGAGGAGATTCTGGCTGCCGGGCCGGATGGGATCTTTCTTTCCAACGGTCCGGGGGACCCGGCGGCCGTACCCTATGTGGTGGAAACGGTCAGGAATCTTCTGGGCAAGAGGCCCCTATTCGGTATCTGTCTGGGGCATCAGATGCTGGGGCAGGCCCTGGGGGCCTCCACCTATAAACTCAAATTCGGGCACCGGGGGGCCAACCATCCGGTAAAGGACCTCACCACCGGACGCATCGAGATTACCTCCCAGAACCATGGTTTCTGCGTTCGGGCCGAGGAACTTCCTCCGGAGGTGGAGGTGACCCATATCAACCTGAACGATAATACCCTGGAGGGTATAAGACACCGGGAAATTCCGGCCTTTTCAGTGCAATATCATCCGGAAAATGCACCGGGTCCGCACGATGCGGTGTATCTTTTCGATCGTTTCGTGGAGATGATTCGGGCCTATCTGGGATAGATGAAGATTTATTATCCGCGGGATTTTCCCCTGCATTTAAAGAATCCGGTAGCCACCCTGGGTAATTTCGACGGGGTTCATGTGGGGCACCAGGCCCTCATTCGGGAGACGCTGGCCTGGGCCGATAGCCTGGGGGGAGAGCCTCTGGTGATAACCTTTGAGCCCCATCCGCGTAAGGTTCTCCAGCCGGCGGTCCCCCTTCGCCTTCTTACCCCCTTCGAGGAAAAGCTGGAATTTTTCGAGGAACTGGGGCTTTCCTCGGTGCTGATCATCCCCTTCGATCGGGAGGTGGCCGATCTTCCGGCCGAGGAGTTTGTAGAGGAATATCTGGTTTATGGCTTGAGATTAAGTGGTCTGGTGGTGGGGTTCAATTATCGGTTCGGGCGGGGGCGTAGCGGCGATTCCGATCTTCTGCGTCAGATGGGAGAGAGATACGGATTTCAGGTCCGGGTGATCCCTCCCCAGGTCCTGGATGGTCAGACGGTATCCAGCTCGCTCATAAGGGATTTCCTGCTTGAGGGCAAGGTCCGGCGGGGAGGAATATTTCTGGGGCGCCCCTATACCTTGCGGGGAAGGGTGATCCGGGGGGAGGCCCGGGGACATAGGCTGGGGTTTCCCACCGCCAATCTGGAGATCCCTTCCGAAAAACTCCTTCCGGCCCGGGGGGTCTATGCGGTAAAGGTGTTTTTCCGGGGGGAAGGAAAACCCGGGTTATTCCCCGGGGGCTGGCCCGGGGTGATGAACATAGGAGAAAAACCCACCTTCGGCCGCCACGCTCTGAGCGTGGAGGTGCATATCTTCGATTTCGAAGGAGACCTCTACGGCCAGCTCCTGGAAGTGGAGGTACTTACTTTCCTGCGGCCGGAGAAGAAGTTTCCTTCCCCGACCGCCCTGATCCAACAGATAGCCAAAGATTGTATGCAGGCCAGAAAATTGCTTGAAGCCTAGCCCTTTTTGCCCTTCTTGAGTTCCTCCACGAACTCATCAATAGGGTTTTTGCGTTTACCGGCTTTCTTAGGAATATTTACCCCGCGCTTGCGCAATTCACTTACCACTTTGGTAACCTGAAAGCGGCTTATGCCTAGCTTTTCGGCGATCTCCTGGGAGGTCATTTTATGATAATTTTCATAAATGAAACGGACATCCTCTTTAGTGATCATTCTGCTTCTTTTGCGTGCCATGCTCTACCCCTCCTTTTCTGGATGTGATACTTTAACCTTAATAGATTGATTTTGTTTGTCAAGAGTTTAATAGGAGATTTTGATGCTTTCTAAGCGAGTGAGAATTTCAGAATGGGTTAAATCATGATGTAGAGGCGTAATGCTTATATAGCCTTGTTTCAAAGCTACTACATCGGTTTCCGGGTCTTCCTCCATGAATTCCTCTCCGCATTGCCAGTAATAAACATTCCCGTGAGGATCCAGACGTTTTTCAAAACGCTCTCTTAGTCTATTGGTGCCCTGGCGGGTGAATTTGATGCCTTTTATCTGTTGCGGAGGGAGATGGGGGATATTGACGTTCAAGCAGAAAGGAAAGGGAAGAGACCAGTGGAAGACTTGATCCACTAATACAGAAACGAAGTAGGCGGCAAAACAGTAACTCTCCTGGCGATAGGCATCCAGGGACACGGCCAGGGCCGGCATACCCAGGATCGTGGCCTCGGTGGCTGCGGAGACCGTACCGGAATAAAGCACGTTGATCCCTACGTTGGCTCCCCGGTTGATCCCGGAGATGACCATATCCACCGGGCCCACCAGTTCATAGAAAGCGAGTTTTACGCAGTCGGCAGGGGTGCCGTTTACCGCGTAGCCCCGAAACTCGCGGCCCCGGCGGACCATTCTTACCCGCAGGGGAACGGAAAGGGTGATGGCATGGCCCACGGCACTGCGCTCGGCCTCCGGGGCCACCACAATGACCTCATGATCCAGGGAAAGACACCGATAGAGCGCACACAGCCCCTCGGCGTAGATGCCGTCATCGTTGGTGAGAAGTATCCTCACCGCGGTTTTCCCCTTCCCTGCCCCGGTGTTCCTCCTTCCAGATGAGATAAAGCATGCACCCCGGGCGATGGGGACAGTAGTCGTGGGGGTGACGACACCCTCCGGAAAGAGGGACTTCTTCCTGATATTTCATGCAGAATCCCTTTTCTTCCATGGATGGTTCCTCAGGTTCGGTATTCGGCATTGATCTTAATATACTCGTAGGAAAGGTCGCAGGTAAGTATTTCCACCGAGGCCGACCCCCGGGAAAGCCTTATCCGGAACGTGAACTCCGGGCGGCCCATCTCCCTCCGGGCCTCCTCTTCGGAAAGACCCCGGCCTTCTCTTACCAGGGGCACCTCGTTCACCAGGATCTCCACCCCCCGGGGATCAAGGCCCAGGCCGAGTTTGCCCAGGGCCACAAGGATCCGCCCCCAGTTGGGGTCTTCGCCGAAGAAAGCGGTCTTTACCAGAGGGGAGTCGGCCACGGCCCGGGCGAGCCTTTCCGCCTCCGTCGCATCCCGCGCCCCCTCCACCCTTATGCGCACCACCTTGGTGGCTCCTTCCCCGTCCTTTACCATGAGGTAGGAAAGCTCCCGGCACACCTCAAAAAGCGTCTTTCGGAAGGTTTCTTCCGCCTCCCGGGGAAGAACCCCAGCCCTTCCGTTGGCCAGGAGATAGACCGTGTCGTTGGTGCTGGTGTCTCCGTCAACGGTGATGCGATTGAAGGATTGATTTACCGCCTCGGAGAGGAGGCGCCTTAAGGTTTCGGCCGGGACTCCGGCGTCGGTAAGCAGGAAAGCCAGCATGGTGGCCATGTTCGGGGCGATCATCCCCGCCCCCTTGGCCAGCCCCAGGATCACGGCCCCGGTGCCCGGGATCTTCCGGCTTACCACCTTGGGAAAGGTATCGGTGGTCATCATGGCCCGGGCCACGAGTGCGGCCTTATCCCGGGAAAGGCCGGAGACGAGCTCCGGAAGACGGTCCTTGATCCGGGGAACGGGGAGCCGGGTGCCGATGACCCCGGTTGAGGCCGGAAGGATCTCCTCCGGCAAGACCCCGAGGCTCTGGGCCAGGGTCGCAAGGATTTCCCGGGCATCCGAAAGCCCCTCCGGCCCGGTGCAGGCGTTGGCGCAGCCGCTATTTACCAGCACGGCCCGTGCCGTCTCCCGGTTTTTAAGGCGCTCAAGCGCGAGGAGGACCGGCGCGGCCTTAAAGTCGTTCCGGGTAAAGACCCCGGCCCAGGCCGCCGGAACCTCGGAGATAATCAGCCCCAGGTCCGGCCGCCCCTGATACTTGATCCCGGCCTCCACCGCGGAAAAGAGAAAACCCTCCGGCACCAGCATGCCCTTATCTTAAATCCTTTTTTCGGGGTTGACAAAGTAGAGAATGTCTATTAACTTATCTACAGAAGCTAAAAGCCAGGAGGTTCGAGATGGCGGTCTGGAAATGTGAAAAATGCGGGTTCAGTAAGGAAAGTCGGTGTAAGCCCCGGAAGTGTCCGGAATGCGGCGAGGCCGGCACCTTCGTAAAGGAAGGGGCCGGGGCGAAGTCCTCGAGCCGGGGCGGATGTAAGAAATGTAAGTAGGCTTATTCCTGTCCCCCCTCCCTGCCTCCCTCCTCCTGCGGGGGCCCGCAACGGGCCCCCGCTTCTTATTTAAAAACGTCTTAAGAGCCGGGCGAGATAGGTCACGCGGGAGACCTTCTCGAGCACCAGGGCCAGGTTTACGGCCTCGGGAAGGTCCCGCCCCACACTTACGGCTCCGTGCCTTTCAAGGACCGCCACCCGGGCCTTCGCGAGGGCGCAGGCCACGGCCTCCGCAAGCTCCCTGGTTCCCGGGGGCTTAGGCGGAACCCGGGCCACCTCCCCGAGGAGGATCTCCCCCTCATAGAGGAGGTGCTCGCCGAAGTCGTGCCCGGCAAGGCTTAAGGCCAGGGTGTATGGGGGATGGGTGTGCACCACCGCGCGGACCCCGGGGTGTCGGCGATAAATCTCAAGGTGCATGGGAAGCTCCGAGGTGGGCCTTCCGGAAAGGACCCTCCCCGAGAGATCCACCTCGCAGATCTCCTCCGGGGAAAGCTCGGCCTTAAGCCCCCCTGAAGGGGTGATGAGGATCTTCTCCCCCTCCCTTACGGAAAGATTCCCCTCGCTTCCGGAGATAAGCCCCTCCCGGGCGAGAAACCGCGTGTAGCGGGCAAGGGCCTTGCGCATTTTAGACGGATATGTCTTTTAGCCAGTATTTATTTTCCAAATACCATTTCACGGTACGCGAAAGGCCTTCGTCAAGGGAGATCTCTGGTCGCCAGTCAAGAAGCCTTTCCGCCTTTCCGATCTCCGCCCAGGTGACCTTCATGTCCGCCCGGTGAAACTCCCGGTACTCCACCCGGGCCTTCTTTCCCAGGAGGTTTTCTATCTTTTCAATCAGGGTATTGATGGAGACCGGGTTTCTTCCTCCGCCGAGGTTGATGATCTCGTAGCCGAGAGGCCTTAGGGCCCGCACCGTGCCCCGGGCGATGTCGTCCACATAGGTGAAGTCCCGGGCCTGGGTGCCGTCCCCATAGACCACCACCGGTTTTCCCTCGTCAATCCACTTGATGAAGCGAAAATAGCTCATGTCCGGGCGTCCGGCCGGTCCGAAGACCGTAAAGTAGCGGAGGACGGAGATGTCAAGCCCGTAGAGGTGATGATAGGTATAGGCCAGGACCTCTGCGGCCTTCTTGCTTGCGGCATAGGGGGAGAGGGGACGGTTCACCGGAAGGTCCTCCCGATAGGGAAGGGGGGATCCGGCATAGACCGAGGAGGTGGAGGCGAGGACCATCTTCTTTACGCCCCTATCCCGCATGATCTCTAAGAGATTGAGCGTCCCCTCCACGTTGGTGCGGTAATAGACCCAGGGGTCCTCCATGCTTGCCCGCACCCCGGCCCGGGCCGCAAGATTTATCACCGCCTCTACCGGAAAGGTTTCAAAGAGGACCCTGAGGGCCCCGTGGTTTTCGATATCCACCTCCAAAAACCGGAAGTCCGGATGTTTTTTGAGCTTTTCAAGGCGCCAGAGCTTGAGCCTTACCGCGTAATAGTCGTTCAGGTTGTCCACCCCGAGGACCCGGGCTCCCTCGGAAAGCAGGAACTCGCAGGTCTTCCAGCCGATAAACCCCGCCGCCCCGGTGACCAGAATCCAGCCCACAGAACCCCTCCTTTTTGAGGAGGCATTATAGGCCCGGTTGGGTCCTTTAGGAAGGGTTTAGGGCAGGGCCCCGTTCTTAAAGGAGAGGGCAAGCCCTATGATCACCATCACCACGATCCAGAGCCAGGAAAGGAGTACCGAGAGCCTTCCCCAGCCGTGAGCCCCTACCTCCTTCTGGCCCCTTCCGGCCCGATAAACCACAAGCCCCACGTAACCCAGGATCACCAGCCCCATAAGGAAGGTGAGGAGAAAGAGGGCCGTTGAGGACCAGCTGGGATGGACCGGATAGCTGGCAAAGGAATACCCGGCCCGGGAAAGATATTTCATGCGCAGGGCCTCCCGGGTGTAACTCATGAAAAAGACCGTGGCCGCAAGAAGGGCCCCGATTCTTCCGGCGTGGGGCTCGGGATTGTGCCGCACCAGAAGCAGATAAAGGATGAAAAGGAGCCCGAATCCGGCCCCGAGGAGGAAGAGGGGATGGGTGTAAAAGCGGAATTCCGCGGGAAGGGAAAGAAGCCACCAGATACCGACTGCAGCCTGAAGCAGGGAAAAGATGAGGGCCAGGCGAGCCCCGGTGCGGGCCGCCCAGGAGAGATAATTCGGATCGTAGTCCGCACGTGGACGGAAATAGCGGGCATAAAAGAGGAGAAAGATCCCGGTTGTGGCCATCGAAGCCAAGAGAAAGTGAAGCAGTCGCGGGAGGCTCAGGGCAAAGAGTTTGCCCCCGGACTGGTATTCCGTGCCTCCTTTTGCAGCCCATTCCGGCCATTTTTCCGGATGTAAGGCCTGAAGGGAAAGGGCATGGATGATCACCGCCACGAGAAGGAGGGAGATAAAGGCCACCAGCGGCCAGAGCGGATTCCCGGCCCCCTCGTAGCCTCCCCGGAGGTAATAGAGGTAAAGGAGGGAAAAGGAGAGAGCGATCAGGGCCAGGAAGGCCAGCGCCCACCAGGCGGAGATCACGTTGGAGAAATACCAGAAGGGGTCGTAAAGGACCTGAATAAAGAGGAGCGGGGCTACTGCCAGGACGATGACCCAGGAAAGGGTGATGGGAAGGGCCCGGGAAAGGGAACGCGAAAGCCTCCGGCCGTAGGAGCCCCCGAAGAGCCTACCCCAGAGGAGGACGAGTGTTCCCCCCAGAACGAGGTTTACGGCCAGGATGTGAAGGGTAAAGGTCAGGACCAGCAGAAAGTCAAAGAGCCAGGGATAGAAAGGAAGCCCGCTTACATCCCGTAAATGTTGAAGATAGAGGGCCAGAGGCTCCATCCTTCCCTCCTCCTTAGGGATTTTCTTTCACCAGGGTGGAGAGGTAGGCCCCGGCAGCCAGCCGCTCCTCCTCGGTGCCCACGAAAGGCGGCATATAGGGATAGCCGTCAAGCCCCTCCAGAAAGCCGGCGAGATCCTCCGGGGTTTTCAGCCCCAGACCCTTAAGAAGCCGGGGAAGACTCCGGAGTCCTTTCGGGGAAAGGGCGTGGCAGTTCGCACATTCGTGGGCCACCAGGATGCGCCCTACGGAAAGTCGGTTCTTCTCCGTGATGGTCCTTAGCTCCGGGGGAAGATAACCCAAACGGGAGAGATACCCCTTCTCGTTAAGGACCTCCACTTCGGAGGCTATGCCCTTGGCCGGAAGATCCGCCCCCACCACCTGATGTGAGTACATGAAGCCGTTTATTATATAAGGACGACGTACGCCCTCTCGCAGCCCCTCTCCGGAGAGGATGCCCAGAAAGAGGATTATCAAGGTAAGAAGGGCCAGGGGGACATTATTTAATCTCGGAAAGAGGATCCCAAAGAGCAGGAAATAGAGGCCCACGATCCCTCCGGAGATCGCCGCCACCTTAAGAAGGGTGGAGAGATAGGGGAGGGTTCCTCCGAAGAGGAAATCCCGGGCCTCAGGGGGAAGTTTTTTAAGCCACCAGTAGCCGAAGAGGGTCCCGAGGATAAGCCCGAAAAGGCCCCAGGCCCCGGCAAGTCGGCTTACCTCCCGGGCCACCTCGCGCTCCTTAAGGGTGGCGGCAATAAGCAGCGCGTAGAGCCCGGCTATCCCGAACATGAAGAAGGTGCGGGCTCCGAGCTGGGGCCAGTAGGTGGGGTTGAAGAAGCCGTCGAAGAAACGACCGGTCTCAAGCCACCTTCCCGGAGTGAGCATGAAGGCCAGGATCCCGGTGATGATGATCATGCTGATCCAGGCGGAAAGGGCGTAGAGATAGCCGATCCGAAGATGGGTGCGCTCGTCCACCTTGCCCAGGGTGTAATAGTAGGCATAGATGGTGGCCACCTCGATGAGGAAGAAGACCCACTCCGTGGCCCAGCCCCACACATAGTTGTGGATCAGGGCCGAGATTCCCCGGGGGCTGGATACGGTGGCCGAATACCAGATCCCCACCCCGGAAAGCGAACCGAACACAAAACAGAAGATCAGGATGAGGAGGGTGTAGCGCCGGACAAAGGAAAGGAGCTCCGGCCGGCCCTCCCGATAGGCCTTCCCCTCAATATAGACATTGAACCAGAAGGCCCCCACTGCAAGATGGGAGGGAAGGATATGAAAGGAGGCGATAAGGCCGATTACCAGGGCCGAAGAAAGATAGGGTACCACCCAGATAGGATACATACCCCACCTCCCGGAGAAGATAATTTTAGATTTTATATAAAAAATTTTTTAAGATCAAGCCCAATTTTCGGGGTGGGTTCGCTCTCGGAGGTTAGGGGTGAGGGAGGTTTTTCTGGAGGAGGGTCCGGAGATAATCCTCGAGCAGGAAGAGGGTTCGGGCCTCGGGTTCCTGGGCCGCGGTGAGGAGGGTGAGTTTTTCCGCCGGGAACCTTTCCCGAAACCAGGGACAGAAGAAGTTCCGGCAGAGGAGGGGGCGGGCGGGGAGGGAGCAGCCCTTTAGGCTAAGGAAGAAACAGCCGGAAGGAAAGGCCCTCCTTTCCGGAAGCCGGGCCCCTAGGGAGAGATTTATCAGAAGGAGTTCCCGGCTGACATGGAGTTCCATGTCCCGGCCGCAGCAGGTGGGCTCCCCCCGGGCCGCACATTCCGCACAGAGTCGGTAGGCCCCGGTTTCGCGATAAAGCCTTTCGGTTTCCGCAAGGGCCTCCCGTAGATCCTCAAGGAGGCGAACTAAATAAGGGTCTTCGTAGAGCTGGGGCTTAAGCTTTCGCCACAGCTCGAGGGCTTCCTCCAGGGTGCGAAGGAAGAGGGTTTCGGATTTCACGGGCAGGGCGGTGAAGCCTCGGGATTTATGCGGAAGATGACCAGTCCGGTAAGGATTTTGGGGTAAAAGTAGGTGGATTTATGGGGCATGACCTTTCCGCTGCGGGCCACTTCCTCCAGTACCTTTGCCGGGGTGGGGGGAAGCAGAAAGGCCAGAGCCCCTTTGTCTGCTTCGTGGCGCACCTCCTCCGGCCAGGGAGTATAGGTGAGGAGACCCTTTTCCTTGAGGTCCTTTTCCGTTTCTCCGAAGAGCCGAAGCACGATCCGGGCGCACCAGGAGGCCGGGAGTCGGTTTTCCGGAAGCCCGCTTTCCCTTTCCCATCGTTCCAGGATCTCCCGGTGCAGGCGCACCTTATAGGCCCGGCGCTGAAAGAAAAGAAGAAAGGCCCCTTCCTCGGAGGGAAGGGATGCGGTGAAGGAGACCTCCCTCATCTCGCCCAGTTCCGTGAGGATCTCCCGTAGCCGGGACTCTTCAGGGACCCGTCTCAGGATACGATGGGTGGGCAATACCAGAAGTCCCGGGTCCTCGAAGGGGCACATGTACATCATCATGTAATGGAAACATCGGGGGCCTTCCGGACGCAGACGCGATTCCATTTCCTGGGCGTAGCGCAGAGCGGTGGTGTAGCGATGGTGGCCATCGGCGATATAGAAGGGCCTTTCCTGCCAGAAGGAACAGAGGGCCCGCTGTACTTCGGGGTCCCGGAGGCGATAGAGTTCGTGGCGCTGCCCTCCTTCGGTCTGAATTTCCAGGATTTTTTCCTCCGGGCGCGACTGAAGGGTGAAAAGTTCCGGATCGCGATAGAGAACAAAGATCTGGCTGAACTGAGCGGAGGTGGCCCGCAGGAGCTCCAGACGGTCCTCGGTCACCCGGGGGAAGGTCTTCTCATGGGGAAGGATTTTCCCCTGGGTAAAGGGACTCAGCCGGACCAGGGCTATGAACCCCGTGCGGGTGTATTCTTTTCCGGCCACCGAGAAATGCAGACGATAGAGATAGATGCTGGGAGAGTCTTCCCGGATGAGGATCCCTTCTTTTATCCACTGTTGGAGGGAGCGGGCGGCCTGGCGATAGCGTTCCGGCCCCCCGCCCAGCTCAAGATGAAAGATATTGTACGGATCGCGGCGCAGATATTCCTGGGCCTCCTCCGGCGTAACCACGTCGTAAGGCGGAGCCACCACCCGGGAGAGATCCACCCGCCCGGGATGATACCGCCAGCCGTAAAAGGGTCTTACCTCGGGCATGGCCTTTCACCTAATATGAAACCTCTTTTTCGTCAACTTGCCTCGCGGGGTTTAGTGTTTATATGTTGAAATAGACCCGGTGATATCCTTAAGGGAGGGGAGGAATGCAGGTTTTACTGGCCATTCTGGTAGCCGTAGCCATTCTGGTCCTTTTGGTGCTGGGGGTGGTGCTCTGGAAGCTAAAGGAGGTGCTGGAGAGGGTGCAGGTTACGGTGGCACGCTCGGAGCAGACCCTGGCGGCCACGACCCAGACCCTGGAAAGGGTTAACCATCTGGCCGAGGAGGTGGCGGTGCTGCCCGGGGCCATCCGGGAACTCCTGGATTCCTTCCGGGAAATAGCCCGGGATCTCTCCGAAGAGGTTAAGGCGCGTCTGGAGCGGCTGGATACTCTGCTTGAGGCCCTGGAAGGAAGGGTCTCCGGAGAAATCCCCCGGGTACTGGTGCAGACCGAACGCACCCTCTCGGAGGTGGAGGGGCTGATAGCCGGTCTGCGGGAGAAGCTTTCGGCGCTGGATGAACTGACCGAGGCGGTGCGAACCCTTTCCCGCTCTTTCCGCGAGGTGAGCCGCACGGCCACCGTGGCCGTGGATACGGTAAATCGTGAGTTGCAGGACCTGGTGGTGGAGCTTTCGGCTGCCGTGGCCGGAGTGAGGGAAGGGATGAAGGTGGTTTCCAAATTAATACCTTTCCGAAAACGTAATCCTTAAAGGAGGTGGTCAAAGATGGCGGAACGGGGAATCTCTCTGGGTAATGTAGCGGTGGCTTTTGTCCTGGGAGGGCTGGTGGGAGCCGGTCTGGCTCTGCTTTTTGCCCCGGCCAGCGGCGAGGAGGTAAGGGAGCGGCTGCGTTCCAAGGGAGAGGAGACCAGGGAAAGACTGAGGGAGAAGACCGGGGAACTCCGGATGCGGGCCGAGGAATTACGGGAGCGGGCCGAGGAGCTCAAGAGTCGAATCCTGTCCGGAGCCGAGGAGATCAAGGGCCGCGGGATAGAGACGCTGGAGGAGGCCAAACGGGTGCTGGAGGAGGCCATCGAGGCCGGTAAGGAGGCCATGCGTCGGGAGAAGGAAAAGCTGGCCCAGAAGCTGAAAAGGGAGGAAGCCGCGGGGACGGCCTAAATCTTGCTCTCCCCCCACCCGAGCTTATCCCTCAGGATGGTAAAATAGCTCCGGGTGGGGGAGGTGAGAAGTTTAAGCGGGCGCGGATGGCGCTGAATGGTTACCTTCCCCCCGGCCGGAAGTTCCCGGTTGATTCTTCCATCCACCACCAGATGCACCTCGGGAGAAGGGCTGATGAGCTGGATTTCCACCCGGGTTTCCGCCGGAAGGACCAGGGGCCGGGCGCTTAACATGAAGGGGCAGATAGGGGTCAGGACCAGGGCCTGAGTGCGGGGATGGAGAATGGGGCCCCCGGCGGAAAGATTATAGGCCGTGGAACCCGTGGGGGTGGCGGCGATGAGCCCGTCGCCGTAGTAGGTGGTGAGATATTCCTCTCCGGCCCGTACCCGCAGATGAATCATATGCCCCAGAGGCCCCTTGAGGATGGCGGCCTCATTAAGGGCCAGGAACTCCTCCCCCTTTAGGTTCACCCGCAGCAACATGCGTTCCTCCTGGGGCAGGTCTCCGCGGAGAAGACGGGAAAGAGCCAGTTCTGCTTCTTCCAGCTGAATTTCGGTGAGGAAGCCCAGTTTGCCGTAGTTTATCCCCAGGATGGGAAGATCCAGTTGATGGGCCACCGGAGCGGCCCGCAACAGGGTGCCATCCCCCCCCACCACCAGAACGAAATCCGCTCCTTCCCCCCGGCGGGGGGATACGGTTTCAATGCCCATTTTCTCCAGGAGATCCACCAGAGGAGGTGGCAGGGAAAGCCCTTCCTTCAGATAGAGAATGGCCCTCATTGGTTGACATTTTAGAAGGTCTGGGCGAAAGGTAAAGTGTGAAGATCCCGGCCCTGGTGTGTCTTATTTTGATCCTGTGGGGTGGTCTGGCGCGTGCGGCCTGGCGGATCGAGGCCCGAAAACTGACCCTCTACCACCAGCGCCATATAGCCATCGCCGAGGGTCAGGTGGTTATCTCCGGTCGGGGGCTTACCATTTTTGCCCCCCGGGCCCGTTATGAAATGGAGACCAAACGCCTGTGGCTCTGGGGGCCGGTGAAGATACTCACCCCGCACGGGGACTGGCTCAAGGGAAAATGGGCGGTTATAGATCTGCGTTCCGGCGAGGGAGAGATAGAAGGGGCTTATCTCTTCATCAAGAAGGACCGGGTCCAGGTGCGGGCCAAGAGGATGGTCCGCCTGGGGGAGGACCGCTACGAGGCCTATCAGGCGGTGATTTCCACCTGCGATCTGCGGTGCGAGGAGGCCCCTCCCTGGAGTTTTCACGCCCGGAAGGTGGAGATCCGGGAGGGAAGGGCCCGGGCCCACTGGGTCTCCTTCTGGGTTAAACGTCTCCCCCTGGCCCTGAGCCCTCTGGTGACCATGGCCATCAAACGGAAACGTAAAAGCGGTTTCCTGTTCCCCCGTCTGGTTACCGGTTCTCGCTCCGGAGTGGGTGTGGAGGCCCCGCTTTTCCTGGCCCTGCACGATAGCTTCGATGCCACCCTCTCTCCCCTCTGGATGAGTCGGCGAGGGGTGCTGTTTTCCGTGGAGGGACGCTGGCGGCTGTCCCGGGATGCGCAGGGGATAATTCGCTATCGCTATCTCCACGATCGCCTGGAAGACCGCGATTATAACCACGACGGCATCGTACGCGGCAACACCAGCCGTTACTGGATAACCGCCCGCGTGGATCAGAGGCTTTCCCCCCGCACCGATCTTCACCTGGACCTGGATCTCCTTTCGGATCGGGATTTTCTGGAGGAGTTCGAGGGAGGGCCCTTCGGATTTTCCGAGACCAATCGGGTCTATCTGAAATGGTTCGGCCGGAGCCTGGAGGAAAGGAATCAGCGCTACCGCACCTCCAGGCTCTGGCTGGCCCATCGACGGTTCAATACCTATCTGGAAGCGGGGGGAGCTTACCGCGACTGGGTGCTTCCCGGCGGGCAGGCCACGGTGCTCTCCCCGCTGGCCGATATATACCTCTTTTCCCTGACCCGTCCGCTCCGGGGGCCCTTTACCTTCAACCTGGGGGCCGAGGGGACTTACTGGTATCGGGAAGAAGGGTCCAGAGGATGGCGATTTCACCTGGCCCCGGAGCTGGCCCTTAATCTGCCCCTGGGGCCTCTGGAAAATCGCTTCAGTTATCAGCTCCTTCACACCCGTTACGCCGTGGACTGGGACAACGGCACCACCCGGGATCTGACCCGAACCCTCTATCAGATCAAGGCCGAAAGCACCCTGGAGTTTTATCGGGTTTATCCCCTGAACCACGGAGACCTGGTGGGTCTGAGACACAGTCTGCGCCCCTACCTGCGTTATTTTTATCGTCCGCCCAAAAACCAGGAGGATCTGCCCCTCTGGGAGAGTGCCGACCGTCTTCCCCCGGCCCATTACCTGGAATACGGGGTCCTCCAGTTCCTCACCGCCAAGAGCCGGTCCGGAGGAAAACCGCATTACTGGGATCTCATGCGTTTTAATCTCTATCAACGTTACGATTTTCGACGGGAGGCCTCAGCCGGAGAAGAACGACATCCCTTTTCCAATCTCTTTTCCGAACTGGAAGTTCGCTTCCCCTCCCGGCTCAGTTTGCGCTACGATCTGGTCTATAATTTCTACGGTCTGGGGCTTACCCGACAGGAACTGAACCTCTCCTGGTCGCGTTTTCTCCTGGATCGGGTCAATGTGGGGTATCAGAGAGACAAACTCCGGAGGATAAAACAGCTCAATCTTTCCGGACGCAAACGTTTCTGGCATCATTTCATCCTCCACGGGGCCCTTTCTCGCAATCTCATCCGCCAGGAGACCTCCTCGGCCTCTCTGGGTTTGACCTATGAGGGCTCGTGTTTCAGCCTGGATTTCACCCTGGGGGTGACGCCGGAGGAGACCCGTTTTTCCTTCTGGGTGAACCTCTACGGGTTGGGAGGCTACGGAAGACAGTTCACCCGGGGGCCGTGAGGTTGACCACCATATCCGGGCGCAGTAGTCTTTCGGGCATGAGGATCGCCCTGGCCCAGATCAACCCCACGGTGGGTGATCTGGAAGGTAATCTGGAGAAGATCCTCGCTTACTGGGAAAGGGCCCGGGAGGTCTCGGCGGATCTGGTCTGTTTTCCCGAACTGGCCCTGTGCGGTTATCCTCCCCGGGATCTCCTCTACCGGCGGGAGTTCCTTGCCGCGCTGGAGGAGACCCTGCGGAAACTGGTCTCCCGGGTGGATCGGCCGGCCCTGGTCCTGGGGCTTCCGGAAAGGAACCAGGGCCCCGGACACCTCCTCTGGAACTCCCTGGTCTTTATTCGCGAACACCGGATCCTTTATCGCTATCGGAAGGGTTTGATCCCCTATTACGACATCTACGAGGAACCCAGGTATTTTGAAGGAGGCACCGAGCCCGGGCTCCTTGAATTTTGCGGCCTGCGTCTGGGTTTCACCATCTGCGAGGATATATGGAACGAACCCGGTTTTGTCCCCAAACCCTATGCGCGAGATCCGGTGCGGGAGCTTTCCGCCTGTCGTCCCCAGGTGACCATCAATCTTTCCGCCAGTCCCTTTCACCTGGGAAAGCTTTCCACCCGGCTGGATCTCCTGGCCCGCAAGATCAGGCTCCTGGGCACGCCCTTTTTTTATGTCAATCAGGTGGGGGCCCAGGATCACCTCATCTTCGACGGGGCCAGTATGGTCCTTTCCCCGGAGGGGCGTATCCTGGCCCAGGCCCGGGATTTCGAGGAGGACCTCATCTGGTACGATCTGGCTACCGGAGAAGGCACCCTGCATCCCGTCTCCAGCCGCCGCTCCGAGGCCCTGCTTAAGGCCCTGGTCCTGGGGGTGAGGGATTTTTTCCGAAAGGTGGGGGCCCGCGGGGCCCTGATCGGTCTTTCCGGAGGGATAGACTCCTCGGTCACCGCAGCCATCGCCGTAAAGGCCCTTTCTCCGGACCGGGTCATCGGGGTGCTGATGCCCTCCTCCTATAATCCCCCGGAAAGCGAGGAGGACGCCCTGCTTCTGGCCCGCAACCTGGGCATTCGAACCCTCAGGCTCCCCATTTCCGCCCCCTTTTCCGCCTTCCGGGAGGTCCTTTCCGAGGGACTCGGAGAGAAGGTCTCCGGCCTGGTGGAGGAGAACCTTCAGGCCCGGATCCGCGGAGTCCTCCTTATGGCCCTTTCCAACCATTTTCCCGGATACCTGGTGCTCAATACCGGGAACAAGAGCGAAATCGCCGTGGGTTACTGTACCCTCTACGGGGATACCTGCGGGGCCCTTTCGGTCCTGGGGGACGTGACCAAGGATCTGGTCTATGAACTGGCGCTGGAGATCAATCGCGAAGGGCCGGTAATCCCGGAACGGGTCCTGCGCAAGCCCCCCTCGGCGGAGCTGCGACCGGATCAGAAAGACGAGGACGATCTCCCCCCTTATTACCTGGTGAACAACGTGGTGCGCGCCTATGTGGAGCGGGGACTTTCTCCGGAGGAGATTATAAGGCTGGGGATCCCGGAGAGGGTGGTCAGGGAGGTACTCGGAAGATTGCGTCGGGCGGAATTCAAACGCTGGCAGTTGCCTCCCACCCTGCGGGTAAGTCCCCAGGCCTTCGGTTACGGATGGCGCTATCCCATTGCCCACGGTTTCCCCCTGGAAAATCCGGAAAGGCTTTACCGATCCGGGGAACCGGAGAAAAAGACGCCGAGCGAGGGATGAAGGGTTATATCCAGGTCTATACCGGGGAAGGAAAAGGGAAGACCACCGCTGCTCTGGGGCTGGCCCTGCGGGCCCTGGGGGCCGGGCTTCGGGTGGCCCTGATCCAGTTCCTCAAAAAGGGGGAGTACAGCGAGATTCGGGCCCTGACCAATTTCGGTCCCTGGGTGGAGGTCTGGCAGTTTCATTCCGGGGGGTTCGTGCGCGGGGAACCGGATGAGGCCGTAAAAGAGGCGGTGGCCCTGGGATGGGACAAGGCCCGAAGGATCATCCTCTCCGGGGATTTCGAGGTGGGGATCCTGGACGAGATCAATCTGGTCCTGCACCTGGGCCTGATCCCGGTCTCCGAGGTGCTCGAGGTCCTTTCCTCCCGTCCGGAAGGGGTGGAGGTGGTGCTTACCGGGCGTTACGCCCCCCGGGCCCTGATCGAGGCCGCGGATCTGGTTACGGAGATGCGCAAGGTGAAACATTATTACGATCGGGGGGTGCCGGCCCGGAAGGGGATCGAAAAATGATTACCTGAGCACCTCTCGATAGGTAAGGGCCCGTTTCAGGGTCAGGGGGTCGGCGTAACGTACCTCCATCCCCAGGGCCAGGCCACAGGCCAGACGGGTAACCCGCACCGGATAGTCCTTGAGCAACTCCAGGATATAAGCCGAGGTGGCCTCCCCGGCTGCGGTGGGAGAGAGGCCCAGCAGAACCTCCCGGATTCCGTTCTGTTTTATCCGGCTCAGGAGTTCCGGAAGGCGCAGTTCCTCCGGCCCCAGCCCGTCCCGGGGCGAAAGCAGCCCGTGGAGAACGTGATAACGCCCGCGGAAGACCCCGGCGGATTCGATCACCGCGAGCGCCGCCGGGTCTTCCACCACACACAGTACCGAAGGGTCTCGCTGCGGGTCCTGACACAGGGAACACAGGTCCTCTTCGGTGAAGTTTCCGCATTCCCGACACAACCTGATGCGGGGAAGTTCCCCCAGGGCCCGGGATAGTTCCTCGGCCCGTTCAGGATGTGAGACCAGGTAAAGGGCCAGCCGGGTGGCACTTTTTTCTCCCAGCCCGGGCAGAAGGGCGAGAGCCCGAATGGCCCGTTTTAGGGCTTCGGGAAATCCGGCTTCCATTCCCTACATGCCGAAAAGTCCCGGGATTTTGAGCCCGCCCGTGATCTTGGCCATTTCCTCCTGTACCATTTCCTGGGAGCGCCTCAGGGCTTCGTTTACCGCCGCCACGATCAGATCTTCCAGCATCTCCCGATCTCCGGCTTCAAAAACCTCGGGGTCGATCTTTATCGAGACCACCTCCTGGCGTCCGTTGACCACCGCGGTGACCATTCCGCCCCCGGCGCTGGCCGAAACGGTGCGCTCCGCCAGCGTTTCCTGCAGTTCCGCCATCTTTTTCTGAATCTTCTGTACCTGTTTCATGAGCTGTTGCATCTGCGGTGGAAGCATAGGTTCACTCCTCTGTTCGGGGTTTTACCCAGGCCACCTTACCTCCGAAAATGGCCAGGGCTTCTTTTACCTCGGGTCTTTCGAGAAGCCTTTCCTTGAGGTTCTGCCCCGGGCTCTCCTCCACCCGGATTTCCAGGATCTTTCCGGTGCGGGTAAAAAAGTATCCGCTGAGCTCCTCCTGGAGATCCCGATCCTCAAGCAGGGTCCCCCGGGGGACTTTCAGCACCAGATGTTCCCCCTCTCTTTCCGGGGGGGAGAGGGAGGCCAGCAGGGCCGCAAAACGGGGTTTTTCCTTGCGGGCCTGAGCCAGGAATTCCTCCCAGGAGGTATCCGTTTCCGGCTTCGAGGGTTCCCTGGTCACGGTCTCCGCAGCCGGGGGGCCCTCCGGGGTCTTCTGATAAAGCTCCTCCAGTTTGCGCAAGATCTCCCTCAGGGAGGCCAGTTTCCCGATTTCACAGAGCCGGGCCAGATGGAGTTCAAAGCTTAGGTGGGGATAGGCACTGCGTTTCAGGGCCTCGGTGCCCCGAAGAAGATGCTGGAAGAGGAGGAGGGCCTCCTCGGGTTCCACCTCCATGGATAGGGCTCGCAGGGTGGCGATTTCGGCCGGAGAGAGTTCCTCCGCCGGCCCCTTTCGGCTTACCTTGAAGGCCAGGAGATGCCGGAAGAATTCGGTAAGACTTTCCGAAAGATAGACCAGATCCACCCCCTGACGATAGGCCTCCTCGGAGAGGGCCAGAACCTCGGCCAGGTCCCGATTGATGATGGCCCGGGCCAGTTTTTCCACCAGTTCCCTTTCGGCCAGACCGAAGGCCTCAAGAAGCTCCTCCCGGGTGCGAACTCCGTAAGCCAGGGCCTGGTCGAGCAGAGAAAGGGCATCCCGCAGGCTGCCCTCGGCCTCCCGGGCCATGATCAGCAGGGCGTCTTCCTCTATCTGGACCCCTTCCCGCCGGGCTATGTCCTGGAGATGTTCCACCAGCACCGCCGGGGGAATACGCCGGAAGTCGTAGCGCTGACACCGGGAGAGGATGGTCACCGGTAGCCGGTGGGGTTCGGTGGTGGCCAGGATGAAATAGACATGCGGAGGAGGTTCCTCCAGGGACTTGAGCAGGGCGTTGGCCGCCTCACGGGTGAGCATGTGGGCCTCGTCGATGATGTAAATCTTGGCTCTCCCCCGGGCCGGAGCGAACTTGAGATTCTCGCGCAATTCCCTTACCTCATCGATACCCCGGTTGGAGGCCGCGTCGATTTCGATCACGTCCAGGGACCGGCCCGCGGTGATTTCCTCACAGGACAGACACCGATTGCACGGCTCCGCCGGATCGTTTCCTTCACAATTCAGGGCCTTGGCCACGATCCGGGCCACGGTGGTCTTTCCGACCCCTCTTATTCCGCAGAAGAGAAGGGCATGGGCCAGACGCCCCTGGCGCAGGGCGTTCTGGAGGGTGCGCACCACGTGAGGCTGCCCCACCACCTCGGCGAAACGCTGGGGCCGATATTTCCGTGCCAGGACCAGATAGGCCATTTCTTAGAGAACTATAGCGCCTTTCGGTCCGGATAAAAAGGGGCCGGAGATTCGGCTCCGGGTTCGGATCCCCTTTCACACCCCGAGGGGTAGTGGAAAGCAGACCCCGGAAAAGGGGGTAAAATGATCGGGTGATGGGAAAGGCCCTGGCCTTTGTGGGAACCATGTCCTCGGTGGGAAAGAGCCTGCTTGCGGCCCTGGCCTGCCGGTATTTTTCCCGCCGGGGGCTTCGGGTCTGGCCCTTTAAGGCCCAGAACATGAGTCTTAACGCCCTGGCCACCGAGGAAGGGGAGATGGCCTGGGCCCAGGCCTATCAGGCCTTGGCTGCCGGGCGCCGGCCCTCGGTGCGCATGAATCCCCTGCTGCTCAAGCCCCTGGCCGAACGTCGGGCCGAGATTATCTTCCTGGGGCGCCCGGAAGGGGTTCTCCCCGCCGGAGAATTCCGCGCGTTTCGCCGGCGCTACCGGGAACGCGTTTTCTCGGTGTTCGAGGAGGTGCTTTCCGCCAACGATCTGGTCATCGTGGAAGGGGCCGGAGGGCTGGCGGAATTGAATCTCCTGGACGGGGATCTGGCCAACTACGAGCTTCTGCGCACCTTCCGGGTTCCTTACGTCCTGATCGGAGACATCGATCGGGGAGGCATCTTTCCCCAGATCTGGGGGACCTACGCCCTCCTTCCCGAGCTCCGTGAACAATCGCTGGGTTTTGTGGTGAACAAGTTCCGGGGAGATCCCGGGCTTTTTGAGGAGGGAATGGAGCTTCTTGCCCGGCGCACCGGCAAACCGGCCCTGGGTCTCCTTCCCTATCTTCCGGATCATTTCCTGGAAGAGGACAGCGCTTCCCTGCCCCTTTCCGCCGGGTTCAGGAAAGGGGAAGCCCTCCGGATAGCGGTCCTGGCCTATCCCTATCTCTCCAACTTTCTGGATTTCGATCCCCTGCGCCAGGAAGAGGAGGTGGAGGTGGTGTTTACCCGGGACCCCAGGACTCTCGCCGAGGCCCATCTGGTGATCCTCCCGGGGTCCCGCAATGTGGGCCAGAGCCTGAGATGGATAAGGGAACAGGGGCTTGAGGATCTCCTGCGGGAAAAGGCCCGCCGGGGTTTTCTGTTCGGTCTCTGCGGAGGTTTCCAGATCCTGGGAGAGGTTCTGGAGGACCCCGAAGGCCTGGAATTCGGGGGTCGGCTGGAGGGGCTGGGGATCCTTCCTCATCGGACCCTGTTCCGCCGACCCAAACGGGCCGGAAGGCTGGAAGACCGCCCGGGGTTTCCCTTCTGGTCCGAACCCCTCTCGGGGTTTGAAATTCGCTACGGAAGGAGTTTTCTCGGCCAGAGAGAGATCGTGAGCCTGGCCTCGGAACGGGTGTTCGGCACCTACCTTCACGGGATCTTCTTTCAGGATCGCTTCCGGCACTCCTTCCTGGCCTATCTGCGTAAGACCCTCGGTCTGCCGGCCGCCCCTCCTGTTTCCTATCAGAAAAGGGTGGAGGGGCTTCTGGACCGGGTCCTGGCCCGACCGGAATGGGCGGCCTTTTTCCGGCGCCTGGAAGATCTCTGGCTGGGCTAGAGACGGTGGAGAAAATACACCCGGGTCTTTCCGGAGGGATTCTGGGGGAGGGAAGGGGGAAGCTCAAGAAGCTCGCGGGTGGAAAGTGGATAGAGCCATTCCGTAACCTCCAGACCGGGACCGAGGGAGCGGGAACCCATCTTCTGAGGGGCTAGATCGGCCCACTCCTCCAGTAGGGCCGGTTGATCTACGATCAGGGTTTCCGGCAGTTCGGAAAGTACCGGCAGGAGTTTCTTCCAGGCCCTCAATCTCTCCGTAAGGGCCGGTAGTTCCCAGTGGGGCTCCCGGACCTCGGTGACCCAACGGGGAAAGCGCACCTCGATGATGTCCCCCACGATCATGCGGGAGAGAAAACGGCTTTTCTCCTCCAGACGTTTGAGTTCCTCGTCCAGACTTTCCAGTTTGTGGTCCAGTCTTTCCGCCAGGGCCAGGATTATCCGGGCGGAAAGCACCGGATCGTCTTCCCTCTGGTCTTCTCCCCGGAGGGCGCGTTTGATTTCCGAAACGCTTTCCTCGAGAGGCCCGGGGCTCCCTTTAAAGAGGGCTACATTTTCCGGATAACGCATAAGGAGCCCCCATTCTTCGTAGCCCTGGATGAGATCCAGAAAGGTTTTGAGTCGTTCGCCCAGAGGGGGAGGGGTGAGAAAACGGACCCGCCCCTCCTGGTTCAGTTCCCGGGCGAGGCCCTCCGGGGGATATTCAGCCGGACGTAACAGGACCAGTTGTTCCACCGTCTGGAGAGCGGCTTCGGCCAGATCCCTCCGAAGATAGGTTTGCGGATAGAGCAGAGCCTCCACGCCTGAAAGCATAGCTTTTTCCTGGTTTCGGTCAAGCCCCGGACCGGAGATTCCGAGAGGCGGGAGAAAAAGGGTTACCCGGGGGGTACTTTCGGTAATAAACTCTAAAACATGGGCTCTCACTTTTTGCTGGATCTTCTTTTGGTCCTGAGCGGGGCCTGGGCTTTGGGGTATCTGGCTCAATGGCTGGGGCTTCCGGTAATGCTGGGGGAGCTTGCCGCGGGTCTCCTCCTGGGGCCCACGGTGCTTGGGCTCATAAAGCCCTCCGAGGCCCTCGATCTTCTGGCCGAACTGGGGATCTTTTTGGCCATGTTTTACGCCGGGCTGGAGATGGATCCCCGGGAGCTTGTGGAACACTTCCGACCCTCGGTGGCGGTGGCTCTGGGGGGTTTCTTTCTGCCCTTTGTGCTGGGTGCCGGGGTGATTTATCTCCTGGGCGGGACCGTTTATCAGAGCCTGTTTGTGGGCATGGGCACCTCCATCACCGCTATCGCCGTACAGGCGGTAATCCTTCAGAGCCTGCGCATTCATCGCACGCAGCTCGGCCACATCATCATAGGAGCCGCCCTGGTGGATGATGTTCTGGCCCTGATCACCCTCTCCTTCCTGATCGGATTGGTGCGTCGGGGTCAGCCGGATCTCGCGGGTATGACTCTTCTCGCCCTCAAGGTCCTCCTTTTCTTCGGGCTCACCATTCTTATAGGCGAGTTTCTGGTCCCCAGGGTGGCCGGGAGGATCACCGATGAGGGCGGAAAGGCCCTTACCTTTGCCCTGCTGGTGGCCCTGATCATGGCCTATCTGGCCGAGAGGGCCGGGCTCCATCAGGTCATCGGGGCCTTTCTGGCCGGGCAGTTCGTGCGGCGGGAGATCCTGCGTCCGGAGGTCTATGAGAATATATCCCGGTATTTCTATGGCTTGAGCTATGGTTTCCTGTTGCCGGTCTTCTTCGTTACCCTGGGTTTTCAGTTGCACTGGAGTATGGAGCCCCGTTTCTGGCTCCTGGCGGGGCTCATCACCGCGGTGGCGGTGATAGGAAAATTCGCTGGAGCCGGGCTGGGGTTGAGGATCTTCGGCTTCGGATTCTGGGAATGTCTGGTGGTGGGGGCCGGAATGAATGGTCGGGGGGCGGTGGAGCTCATCGTGGCCGCGGTGGCCATGAACCTGAGCCAGGATCTCCTCTCCCGCGGGGTGATCTCGGCTCCCCTGCTCACCCCGAGCCAGTTTTCGGCCCTGGTAATCATGGCCTTCCTTACCACCTTTATGGCCCCTATTGTTCTGAAATGGGCGGCTTTGAGGGCCTGCCGCGGTTCGGAAAGGGCCGAGTTCTGTCGCTTGCTCCGGGAAGCCCGCCGGGAACCCGCTGCCGGTTAGGGGCTATCGGCTGAAGCGGAACCACAGGTCCCAGAGGATGGCCGCCAGGGAAAAGAGGGAAATAATGGTATAGTTCCAGCGCTCCTTGGACACCGCCAGACTGGCCACCAGATAACGCAGGGCCTCCAGATCGGCAGGGGAAAGATCGGACCGATTCTCCAGCTTTTCCAGAAGATGGAGCTCACGGATGGTGCGCCGGCGCCGGGCGGTGATGTAAGAGCGAAAGAGGAAAAAGATCATGTTCCCGCAGACCCCTATGTACCAAAGGAGATCGATGAGCTGGGGGCGATAGGCCTTGGCCACCAGAATGAGCCGCAGGGAAAGGGAACCCGTTATCCCCAGGGCAAAAGCCAGCCAGGATACCCAGGTCGGAAACCGGTGAGGCACGTGAAACTTTTCCTCGGCCATGTTCTATGAATGTAACGGGAAAGGGGCCGAAGGCCAAACCCTGTGGGAGGGGGAAGGTCCTGTGTTAAAATAGACCTCGTGCCGCAGGCCCTGGAACTTCCCTTCTATCCCGAGCCGCGGGGGATTGTTCAGGTTTCGGCCTCCGCCGGAGCCGGGAAGACCTATCGCCTGGCCCTTCATTACCTGCGCCTTCTAAAAAGTCTTTCTCCCCCCTCGGAAGCGGGACTTTCCGCGGTGGTGGCCCTGACCTTTACCAACCAGGCCGCGGCCGAGATGCGCGAACGCATCCTCACCTTTCTTAAGCACATGGCTCTTGCGACCTCCCTGGGGCGCAGACTCTCGATGGAGACCGGGCTTTCGCCGGCTGAGGCCGAGGCCTGGCTGGAGACCATCTTTTCCGCCTATCCCGCCTTCCAGGTTCGCACCATAGACAGCCTCATCTTTACCCTCATTCGGGGACTGGCCTGGGAGCTGGGCTTAAGACCCGATCTTTCCGCGGAGATCCGGGAAGAATTCTTCCTTAATCGGGCCTTCGATCGTCTCCTCCTGCGTCTGCGCTCGGACCCCCGGGTGAGGTCCCTTTTCGAGGAGGCCCTCCAGACCTTCCTGGAGATCGAGGAACGGGGGGGATTCAACCCCGAAAGACACTTCCGCCGGCGTATGGAGGAGCTTCACCGGCTTCTGCGCCGCCGGGGAGGCGGAGGAAACTGGTCTCCCCCGCCGGCCTTTGAGGATCTGGTCGCCCTGGAGGAGGATCTGCGGGAACGGGGACGCAGACTCTCGGAAAGACTTTTCGGGCAACTGAGGCTTCAGCCCCGATACCCCGGCTGGCCCGAGGCCCTGGCGGATCCTCCACGTTATTTCGACCGCGCGGTTTTCAGGAAGGATTCCGTCCGGCAACTGGTGAAGGGCCGTATCCGGGCGGATCTGGAGCCCCTGGAGGAGGAGTTTCGGACCCTCAGGGCCCGTCTGGAGGTCTATCTCAAGGCCAAAGCCCGGGCCGAGGTGGCCCCTTACGAAAGGCTTTTCCGGGAGATCCTGCGCGAACTCCTCCATATCCGGGAGGAGGAAGGGGTGCTTCAGGCCGGAAGCTGGACCGATCTCCTGGCCGAGCACGCCCGGGGACTCCTTCCCCTCATCTACCTGAAACTGGGTTCGCGTCTGCGACATTTTCTGCTGGATGAATTCCAGGACACGGATCGCAAACAATGGGAGGCCCTGCGTCCCCTGGTGGAGGAGATCCTGGGAAGCGGGGGTTCGCTCTTTTATGTGGGGGATGTGAAACAGGCCATCTATATGTGGCGCGGAGGGGATCCGGAACTTTTCTACGAGGTGCCCCGGAGTCTTCCGGCGGAACTCTCCGCAGAGATCCTCCCGGTGAACCGTCGTTCCGCAAGACGCATAGTCCTTTTCAATAACCTGCTTTTCTCGCGCCTACGCGAAAATCTGCCCCGGGTGGTCCGAAGGTTCCTTTACGGAGAACGCGAGCGAAGGGAATCCAGGGATTGCCCGATCTCTCAGGCGCTCACCCGGCGTCTTTCCGGGGTGTATCAGGCCGTGGAACAGGAGGTGCTTCCCGAAGCCCCGGAAGGGCGGGTGGAGTTTATCCGGGTCCCTTCGGACGAGGATCGGGAGGTCTTTCGTCAGGGGGTTTTCCGGGTCCTTGCGGAGATCATGCCCCGGCTCTATCAGGCGTATGTGGAGAAGGGGCGGAGCGTGGCCCTTCTGGTGCGGGAGAACCAGGAGGCCGAGGAACTGGCTACCTTTCTCTTCGGCCTGGGGATTCCTGCGGTCACCGAACGGGCCCTGCGGCTCGAAAATTCGCCCCTGGTAAAGGGTCTCCTTTCCCTGCTCAAATACCTGGACTATCCCGCGGACGAGACCGCTCTGGCCGGTTTTCTGGCCAGTCCGTTTACCTCTCAGGGGGCGGAGATCCTAAGGGATTACTTTCGGGAGGGGAAAAGCCTGGAGGAGTTTCTGGCCCTGCGGGCCCCGGGGATCCTGAACCGGCTTCGGCGTCTCTCGGAACTTCACGAAAGAGGAATATCCATCTACGAACTGGTCCAGGAGATCCTCCGGGAATTCGGTCTTCGCGAACGTTTTCCCGAAGAGGAGCTTTATCTGATGCGTTTTCTTTCCACGGTCCTCTCTTATGAGGAGGAGGTTCTGGGGCTTTCGGATTTCCTGGCCCGCTGGGAGGAATCCGGCGGGGAGGAAAAGATCGGGCTTCCGCGCGAGCTTCAGGCCGTAAGGGTGTTTACCATTCATGCCTCTAAAGGGCTTGAATTCGACGCCGTGGTGATCCCTTTTCTCACTTGGGGGCCGAAAGGACGGGGAGAGGTGGTCCTTACCGACTGGGGGCTCATCCGGGCCCGAAGGGACTCGGCCGAGGAGGTGGCTCGCGCCCGGCTCGAGGAGAAGGCCCGGGAGGTCTTCGAGAGCCTGAACCTCCTTTATGTGGCTCTGACCCGTCCCCGCGAGGCCCTATATATTTTGCTTCCGGAAAAGACCCGCTACTACACCGTGGCCTCGGTCCTCCACGACCTCGGGGCCGAGAATCTTCTAGCCTGAGGTTACTCCCCTCTCTCGGATACCCGCGCCCCGGGCTTCCGGAGATCTCCGTGTCGGGGGTTCGTTAGTAAATAACCGGGCGGGCGGAGGCGGGGTTCCGGAGGTAAAATAGGCCCCAGGATGAGGCTCAGGATCTATCAGCAAAAGAGGGCCCTTGCCCTTCTCGGGGAAAGGGACGAGGAGCGGCAGCTCGGAGAGATGGCCCACCTGGCCCTCTATTTCCTGGAGGACTATGACGGAACCCCGGGGAGGATCGAAGAGGCCGTGTCCCGGGCCCTGGCCCTTTACACCGAACCCCTCCCGGAAAGGGAGAAATTTCGAAAAAGGCTCCTTGAGGTCCTTACGCGGGCCCTTTCCCATCCGGAGATCGCCCGCTTTTTTGCCCCGGGGATCCCGGACCTGAGGGAGCATCCCTTCGTCCGGCATAAGGGGCGCGGCGGGGAACCCGAGGTCCACCGTCCGGATCGGGTGCTTCTCCTCCCCGAGGGGCCGGTGGTCCTGGAGTACAAGCTTCACCGGCCGGAGGACCCGGGCGAACACGAAAGACAGGTAAGGGAGTATCTCTCCGGGCTTTCCCTGGTGCTTAAGCAACCGGTTCGGGGATGTCTGGTCTATCTCGAGCCCCCGGAGGTGAGGGAGGTGCGTCCCTGATGTCCGGGAAGGCCTGGATCATACCCCCCCAGGCGGGTTTCCTTCCCACCCTCAGCCGGGAAATCCTCCGCCGACACCGCGAGGATCTCTCCCGGGTCACCGTGATCTTTCCCACCCGCCGGGCGGCCCATTTCTTTCGCTATTACCTGGGTCGGCACCTGCGAGGTTCTTTTTTCCTGCCCCGGATCTATGCCTTTTCCGACTGGGTGAATGAACTTGCCGTGCGCCTGGATCCCCGGCCGATCATTCCGCCGGCGGAAAGGGCCTGGTGGCTCTACCGGGTCGTTTCCGGCCGACCGGGGTTCGAACAGGTCACGGAGAGCTTCGACCGGTTTCTTCCCTGGGGACTTAGGTTCTCCGAGGTGCTGGAGGAATTCGAACGGGAGGCCGTACCCCTTAAGGATCTTCTGGAACCCCCGGAGGATCTCCCCCCGCACGGACAGGCCTTTCTTTCCGCCCTTTCGGAGATCGGAAGGGACTTTCGGGAGATCCTTTCCGGTGCCGGGGTCACCACACCCGCGGCCCGACTGAGGCTTCTTTCCGAAAGGCTCCCGGAGGTCTTTTCCCCGGAGGGGCCGGTGTATCTCTGCGGTTTTGCCGCCCTTTCCCGGGCCGAAAGGTTCCTTTTCCGGCGACTTCTGGAACTGGGAGCGGAGGTCTTCCTGGAGATGGACCCCGGGTGCCGGGCCCCGGATTTCCTGGCCGAGGTCTTAAGGGACCTCAAACTCTCCCCGGAGATCCTCTCCCGCCCCCGTTCCCGGAGACCCCGGCTGCGCTTCTTTGCCGCCGCCGATGTACATCAGGAGGTGCGGGAGGCCGCCCGGCTCCTTCCCCCGGATCCCGAGACCCCGGATGAGGTCCTGATCCTCTTGCCCGTGGCCGGACATCTCCTACCCCTGCTTTATACCCTCCCCGAGGACCTTCCGGTGAACATTACCCTGGGATTTCCGGTAAAACGCTCCCTTCCGGCCACCTTTCTCCTTCTTCTGTTTGAGCTTTACGAGAAGCGTCTTTCGGAACGTTATCCGGTACTTACCTATCTCTCCCTGCTCAAACATCCCTATGCCCGGGGGGTTCTCGGGGCCTGGGCGGCGGAACTTCATGCCTTCGAGACCCGACTCCGGGCCCACGGAAGCCCCTATCTGAGCCTTTCCGAGATCGAGGATCTGGCCGGGGGAGTGGATCCCCTGCGGCGTTTCCACCGGGAATTCCTGGAGGTCTTTTACGGGGTAAAGACCCCCCGGGACTTCGCCCGGGTGCTTAAGGAGATCCTGCACCGAGTCCTTGAACCCCATCGGGAAAGACTCCGTGAGGCCCGGGAGAACCGCGAGATCCTGGCCCGGCACTTCCTCTACGCCTTTGAGACGGAGATCCTTCCGGTCTTTGAGAGCTCATCCTTTTCCGGAGAGCCCATGCCCCTGGAGGGTCTCTTTCGCATGTTCCGGGAATTACTCCAGACGGTTTCGGCCCCCTTCGAGGGGGATCCCCTGTGCGGGGTCCAGGTCATGGGGTTGCTCGAGACCCGGCTTCTTTCCTTCCGAAAGGTGATCGTGCTCGATGCCAACGAGGGGGCGCTTCCCTCGCCGGAGGAGATCAATCCGCTCCTTCCCGAGGGGCTGCGCCCGGCCCTTTCCCTTCCCCGGCGTTCGCGCCAGGAGGCCCTGGAACGGTATTATTTCGACCGTTTGATAGCTTCCGCCAGAGAGGTGGAAATTTTCTATCTTTCGGTAACCGAATCCTCCTCGCGTCTTCCTCCCCGGGTGCGGAGCCGTTATGTGGAAGCCCTCCTTTGGGCGGAGGAAAAAAGGAAGGGAGAACTCTTTACCCCGGGAAAGGGGCCGGTGCGGCATCTGAGTTTATCTCTCACGGCTCCGGAGCCCTTTCCGGGTATCCCCCGGGGAGAGGCCGAACGCAGGGAGGTGGAAAGACTCCTTTCCGGGGAAATAAGCGCCACCCTGCTTGAGACCTATCTGGATTGCCCGGCCCGTTTCTATTTTCGCTATCTCCTGGGGCTAAAACCCCCGGAACGCCTAACCGAATACGACGCCACCGCTCTGGGGACCCTCATTCACGCCGTGCTCGAGGATTACTTTCGTCCCTATCTGGGCAGGGAATATCTGCCCCGGGAACACAACGATCCTTCCCGTTTGTTGACCCTGTTTCGGGAGCGCTTCGAGAGGGACGGTCTCTCCCGTCAGCTGGGGCCGGAACGACGCTTTTTCGTGGAAAAGACCGCGGAATTCCGTCTGCGACGTTATCTCCAGAGCCTGGAGGCCCTTCCTCCCTTTCGTATCCTTTCCTTGGAGGAAGAGAAACGGCGCGAACACCCGGGGCTGGGCCTGCGCTTTCGGGGAAAGCTCGACCGGGTGGATGAGTTCGAAACCGGCCGGGTGGTGCTGGATTATAAGACCGGGGCCGGGGTGCGTTCCCTGAGCCTGAGACGCCTGCGGGAGATTCTGGAGGAGGCCAGGGATATTCCCCGGGTTGAACCCACCCTGGAGGGGCTTCGCTTCCTGCGCGACCGCCTGCCGGATCTCCAGCTCCTTCTTTACCTCTTCCTGCGTCCCGAGGCCGGCGAGGCGGTTTATGTTCAGCTGGCAAGCGGCAAAGGGCGCGAGATCTTTAAGCCCCTCTTTTACCGTCCCCCCTTCAGTCCGCGTTCCGGAGATTTCCTGCGCGAGGAGGAGATCGAATACCTCAGGGAACGGGTCTTTCCCGCGCTCCTGGAGCGTCTGATCGAACACCTGCTTGCGGCGCCTTACTTTTTCATTCCGGAAAAGCCTCCGGGCTGTCGCTGGTGCGATTACCTTTATGCCTGCCCGGGAAGAAAACGGGCCTAGACGTAAAAGCCCCGGCGAAGCTTTTCGGCCTCCACCCCGAAAAAGAGCGCGGCTTCGGAAAGCCCCTGCCGCAGCGGGCCCTCGGGGATCTCCCGCAGCAGGGATTCTAGCACCCGGGCCCGTTCCTCAAGGATATCGGCCAGGGTCTCGGCCTGGGTGCGGGAGGAAGGGTCCTGCGCGAATCTCTCCAGCAGGGGAAGGACCTCCTCCACCAGGTCCAGGGCCTGGGTAAGGGAGGGATCGGAACCCTTATTGGCGGAAAGGGCCTCCCGGAGATAACTTTCAAACCCCTTTTCCACTTTCCCGGTCTTTTTCTCGGGGGTAAAATCTGGAGACAAACGTGGGTCCCAGAAGATCTTCATGCCGGACCTCCTATCTCTTATCCTAAATAACTTTTCGGAAGGAGACAAGAAAACATGAGAGTGCGCCTCCTGATCCTTCTTCTCGGGCTGTTTATGCTTTCGGGATGCGGGGTGGCCCTTGTGGCCGGGGGAGCCACTGCGGGCTACAAGGTGGCCACCGATCCGCGCTCCGTGGGCACCCAGACCGATGACGCCGCCCTTACCGCCAAGGTAAAGCTGGCGCTGCTCAAGGATCCGGTAACCAAGGCCCGAAAGATCGATGTGGATACGGTAAACGGGGTGGTGACCCTCACCGGGATGGTGGAGACCGAGGCGGAACGCCGCCGGGCCGAGGAGGTGGCCCGCAAGGTGGCCGGGGTGCGGGCGGTGCGCAACAACCTTATGGTGGGGCACCGGAGTTTCGGGCGCAGCCTGGACGACAAGCTCCTTACCGCCCGGATCAAGGCCAAACTCATCGCCGAGCCCGGGATCCGCTCCCTCTCCATCGATGTGGATACGGTAAACGGGGTGGTGACCTTGACCGGAGTGGTGAAGAGCGAGGAGCAGCGCCGGCGGGTGCTCGAGATCGTGCGCACCACCAAAGGGGTAAAACGGGTGGTGGACAATCTCACGGTTGAGCCCTGATATGGAGGTCTATCCCGAAAGGTTTGACGTCATCGTCATCGGGGCCGGGCACGCCGGGATAGAGGCCGCCCTTGCCGCCTCGCGCATGGGCTGTCGCGTCCTGGTCCTCACCGTAAACCTTGAACGCATCGGGGCCATGAGCTGCAACCCGGCCATCGGGGGGCTGGCCAAGGGGCATCTGGTGAAAGAGATCGACGCCCTGGGGGGCGAGATGGCCCGGGCGGCAGACGAGTGCGGGATCCAGTTCCGCAGGCTCAACACCCGCAAGGGGCCGGCGGTGCGGGCCACCCGGGCTCAGGCCGACCGCATGCGCTACCAGGCCCGGATGTACCGGGTGCTCACCCGGGCCCCGCGGGTCACGGTGAAACAGGCCATGGTCTCCCGCATCCTTACGCGCGACCGGCGGGTCTATGGCGTTGAGACCCGGGTGGGGGAGGTCTATTACGGAAAGGCCGTGGTGGTGACCACCGGGACCTTCCTGCGGGGGCTCATTCATATCGGGCTCGAACACTTTGCCGCCGGCCGCATGGGGGACCCACCCTCAAACCGTCTTTCCCGGTGCCTGCGAGAGCTCGGCTTTGAGATGGGCCGGCTTAAGACCGGAACCTGCCCCCGCCTTGACGGTCGCACCATAGACTATTCCCGGCTTGAGGTCCAGTGGGGCGACGATCCCCCGCCGCTTTTTTCCTTCCGCAACAAAGGAAAGCGCCCTCCGCTACCCCAGGTCCCCTGTTTCATCACCTACACCACCCCCGAGACCCACGAGATCATCCGGGGAGCCGTGGACCGCTCGCCGCTCTTTACCGGGATTATCGAGGGGGTGGGGGCCCGATACTGCCCCTCCATCGAGGACAAGGTCTTTCGTTTCCCGGACCGGGAGCGGCACCAGATCTTCCTTGAGCCCGAGGGGCTTGATACCGTGGAGGTCTATCCCAACGGGATCAGCACCAGCCTTCCGGTGGATGTCCAGTGGCGGATGGTGCGAAGCATCCCGGGGCTTGAGCGGGCGGAGATCCTGCGCCCGGGCTACGCCATAGAGTACGACTACGTGAACCCCATCCAGCTCAAACACACGCTCGAGACCAAGCTCATTTCCGGGCTCTTCCTCGCCGGGCAGATAAATGGAACTTCCGGTTATGAGGAGGCCGCGGCCCAAGGGATCATCGCCGGGATCAACGCCGCCCTTTACGTGCGTGAGGAGGAACCCTTCATCCTGGACCGCTCCCAGGCCTATATCGGGGTCCTCATCGACGACCTGGTGACCAAGGGCACCCGGGAACCCTACCGCATGTTCACTTCCCGGGCGGAATACCGCCTGCTTTTAAGGGAAGACAACGCCGACTTAAGGCTTACGCCCCTTGCCCGGCGCCTGGGGCTCATCTCCGATGAGGACTGGGCCCGTTTTGAGCGCAAGCGGGAGCTCCTTTCCCGGGGGCTTTCCCTGCTGCGGGAGCTTCGGGTGCGCCCGGAACGGGTGAACGCGGTGCTTGAGAGCCGGGGGGTGCCTCCCCTGCGGGAAACGGTGAAGCTTTACGACCTTCTGCGGCGCCCGGATGTGCCGCTCGAATGGATCCGGCCGCTCTTTCCGGAGCTTTCCGAACTTCCCGAGGAGGTGCTTGAGGAACTCGAGATCGAGACCAAGTATGCGGGCTATATCGAGCGGCAGCGGGCGGAGGTGGAACGTTTCCGCCGCTGGGAGAACATGCCCCTTCCCGAAGACCTTGATTACTGGAAGATCCCGGGTCTTTCAAACGAGGTGAAGGAAAAACTCTCTCGGGTTCGACCCCGGTCCTTCGGGCAGGCTTTGCGTATCTCCGGGGTCACCCCGGCGGCCATCGCCGCCATCCAGGTTTATCTCCGCAAACACGGCCACCGGAGTACCTGATCAAATTACATAGTTCCAGGGGATGAGGAAGAGGTTAGGAGGGATCTCCAGGATCTCCTGACCCAGATAGATGACCAGGCCGAAGGGGGCCCGGTTTTGAAAATCCCGCAGAAACTGCCTCAGGCCCGAGAGCTTTTTGGGTGAAACGGAGGAAGAGTTCTCTCCACGATAAGACGTTTCCGGTACATTGCTTGAAAATTAACAAAACTCTTGTCGATTTTCAAGTAAATTTTTTCATCCGAGGGGGGTGCGGGGTTGGTCGGGGGTGGCTATAGAAAAGGGGACGGGGTAGGGTATAATATCTTTCATGGCTTCTAAGAAGAAGGCTTCCCCGAAGGATCCCTCGCTCCCCGAGGCCGAGGGACGGGGGCCCGAGGGCGAAGGCACCCTTCCGGTCCCGGCCCCCCTGGAGGAGGAAAAGAGGCTTCCCTCCGGGGTCGATCCCCTGCAGCGGTATCTTTCCGAGATCAGCAGGTTCCCTCTTCTTTCCCGGGAGGAGGAAGAACGCATCGCCAAGGAATATTACGAAACCCGGGACCCGCGCCTGGCCTACAAACTGGTGACCTCCAACCTGCGCCTGGTGGTGAAGATTGCCCTTGAGTTTCAACAGTTCTGGAACCGCAACTTTCTGGATCTCATTCAGGAGGGGAATCTGGGGCTGCTTCAGGCGGTGCGCAAGTTCGACCCCTACCGGGGGGTGAAGTTTTCCTATTATGCCTCCTTCTGGATCAAGGCTTACATTCTCAAATACATTATGGACAACTGGCGGCTGGTTAAGATCGGGACCACCCAGGCCCAGCGCAAACTCTTCTATAACCTCAAGAAGGAGAAGGAACGGCTCGAGGCCCTGGGGTTTAAGCCCACCCCCAGGATGCTGGCCCAGAGATTGAAGGTGAAGGAGAAGGAAGTCATCGAGATGGAGCAGCGTCTTTCCGCCTCGGATGTGAGCCTGGAGGCCCCGCTCAAGGATGATTCCGAGGATACCTATCGCGATTTTCTGCGGGATCCCTCCCCTTCGGTGGAGGATCGTCTGGCCCGCGACGAGGTTCTGGCCCGTTTCTCCCAGATCCTCCATGAATTCGGTAAGACCTTACAGGACAAGGAAAAGGTGATCTTTTATGAACGCCTCCTTTCCGAGGAGCCGCTTACCCTTCAGGAGATCGGGAAACGTTTCGGGATTTCCCGGGAGAGGGTGCGGCAGATAGAGGAACGCCTGTTGAGAAAACTGCGCAAGTATCTTGAGGAGAGGTTGCCGGATGCGCACAACTATCCGCTGGCCCTGGAAGGGGCTACTGCTTAGTCTGCTGGTCTGGTTGGTTCTGGGAACCACGGCTCAGGCCGGGCGCAGGGCCGAGGCCTATTACCATTTCCTGGTGGCCATGCGTGCCTATCAGGAGGGAAAGCTATCCCTGGCCCGGAAGGAGCTTTATAAAGTCCTGCAGGAAGATCCGCGGGCCCTTTATCCTCGCAAACTCCTGATCGAGATATATGGGCGTCTGGGACAATACGAAAAGGCCGAGACCCTGGCTCACGAGGCCCTGAAGCAGGCCCCGGACGATAAGGATTTGCTGCTCCTTCTGGCCCGCATCTATCTCTCGGAAAAGCGTCCGGCCCGGGCGGCGGTAACCCTGGAAAAGGTCCTGGAAAAGGACCCCACCAATGAGGAGGCCCTGGGGCTGCTCCTCAGCGCCTATTTAACCCAGCACGATCTCTCCGGGGCCCTTTCCTCTCTGGAGAGATTGCTCAAGGTCCATCCCCGTTCCTACACCCTGTGGTTGCTCAAGGCCCGTGTGCTCGCCAGGGCCGGCAAGCCGCAGGAGGCCCGGGAGGCCTATCTGCGGGCGGCGGAGCTTTCCTCCTATCGTCTGGAAATAGTGATGGAGGCCGGAAGTTTCCTGCGCCGGATGGGAGATCTTCCCCGGGCCGAGACCCTTTACCGGGAGTTTCTCCGTCGCAACCCCCAGGATATTCACGCCTATCAGGCCCTGATCCAGATCCTGGTTACCGAGGAAAAATGGGAAGAGGCCGAAAAGCTCCTGCGCGAGGCCTTACAGAAATATCCGGAAAATACCGGCTTCAGATTCTTCCTGGGGGTGATCCTGGAGAGACAGGGCCGGAAGCAGGAGGCCCTGCGGATCTATGGGGAGATCTCCCCGGGAAGTCCCTTTTATCGTGACGCCCTGCAGCGGATCTATGATCTTACCCGGGAGCTTAAAGGAGATCAGGCGGCCCTCTCTTTCCTGGAGAAGTTAATCCACAGCCAGCCCCAGGATCCCCAGATTTATTTTTTTGCCGCCAGTGCAGCCGAACAGATGGATTATTGCCCCCAGGGGTTAAAGTTCGTGCAGGCCGGTTTGAAACGCTTCCCCGGGGATCGGAGCCTTATCCTTACCCAGGGGCTGCTCCTTTCGTGTCTGGGACGTCTCCGGGAGGCCCTGAACCTGGTGGAGCCCCTGCTCGAACGCTATCCCGACGATCCCCTGGTGCTCAACTTTGTAGGTTATACCTATGCGGAACTGGGAGAGAATCTGGAGGTGGCCGAGCGGTATATTCGCAAGGCCCTGAAAAAACAGCCCCAGGCCGGCTACATCGTGGATAGTCTGGCCTGGGTGCTTTACAAACAGGGGCGGCTGAAGGAGGCCCTGCGGGAGATTCAACGCGCGGTAAAACTATCCCCCAAGGATGCGGTGATCCTGGAGCACGAGGGGGATATCCTCCAGGCCTTAGGACGATGTAAAGAAGCCTGCGAGGTATATCGAAAGGCGCTCTCCCTGACCAAACACCGGCGTGATCGGGAGCGTATCCGCAAAAAGGTGGCCTCGTGCCCCGAAAAGCCTTCCTCCTGATCCTTCTGATCCTGGGGGCCTGTGCCCGGCATCCCGTAGTACTTCCGGAAAAGGCCCTTTTTTCCGGAAGGAGCTATCAGGCCGTGGTGGTTTACCGGTTCCGGGGGGCGGGAAGGACCTATCGGGGAAGGGCGGTCATCCTCACCGCAAAAGACCGGGTGTACGCGGAGGGACTTTCTCCCTTCGGGGGGGCCCTTTTTTCCCTGTGGCTTGAGGGTAGCCGGATCCGGTGGGTCTTCTATACCCGGGGGGCGACCGGTGGCTGGGATCTGATGCCTTCGGAGCCGCGTCTGGGGAGGCTCTGGCCGGCCCTTCTTCTGGGAAGGGTTCCCCGGGAGATGGCCCGGGATCTTGCCCGGCAGGGGAAGGTGTCTCTGGGACACGGCTATACTCTAAGACTTAAGGGGGCCCCCGTGAGATATCTCCTCACCTGGAAAGGAAGAAAGATCCTGGAGGTACGTCCCGGGGAAAAAGAGGTGGGGTTGAAGGTGCATCCCCTGCGCATCCAAGTGGTGCTCAGAGTGGCACGCGTCCTTCCCGGGCCCTGTCAGATTCCACCTCCTCCGCCGGTTCCGGTTTCCAGACTGGATTTGAATCGCTATCTGGGGATAAGCGGGGATTAGGAAAGACGACGGAATTCGAGTTCTTCTATGGCCATGGGGGTGGTGCGCCTCACGATGATCTCCCAGTTCCGATAGCGAAATTTCTCTCCGGGTCGGGGGATGCGTCCGGCCAGTTTGAGGAGGAACCCTCCCACGGTTTCGTAATCCCCCTCCGGTAAATCTATTCCCAGGTCCCGGGCGGCCTCCACCTCCAGGAAGGCCTTGACCAGATATCGACCCTCCTCCAGTTTCCGGTAGGCCGGGGGTTCCGATTCCCGTTCGTCCAGGAAGTCCCCCAGGACCTCCTCCATAAGATCTTCCAGGGTAAGGATCCCTATGGCCGCTCCGTATTCATCCACCACCACAGCGAAATCCTCGCCGGAACGCTGCATTTCGGAAAGGGCCTCTGAGGCCGGTTTAAACTCGGGCAGATAGCGCACCGGCCGGAGGTAAGAACCGAGAGGGGCCTCCAGCGGAGCGTCCAGCAGTTCCTGGGCCCGCACTATGCCCACCACCTTATAGACCCGATGGCGATATACGGGCAGGCGGGAGAATCCGTAACGGGCCAGGATCCGCAGGGCCTCCTCCACCGGGGCCTCCTCCGGGAGCATCTTGACCCGCACCAGGGGAACCATGACCTGATCCACGGTCTTTTCCGTGAATTCAAAGAGTCGGGAGAGGACCTTTTTTTCCAGGGGTTCGAGTTGTTCCTCGGAGGTGATAAGCCCTTTGAGTTCCTCGCGCAGGATGCGGGGAAGAGGCCTTTCCGAGAGACCGAAGGTCCGGAAGGTGCGGTTGAGGAGCCCGGAGACCACCCAGACCAGGGGCAGGAGCAACCGGGAGAGGAGATAGAGGGGAGGGGCCAGGAGCGGAGCCAGGGTGGCGGCCCGGGCCCGGGCCAGGTTCTTGGGGATGATCTGACCGAAAAGGAGCATTACCGGCGGAAGCCCAAGGAGAGCCATCCAGGGACCGTGACGGGGAAAGATCTCCAGGAGAAAACCGGTGGTGAAAACTCCGTTGGCGATAACACAGAGATTGAGTCCCAGCAGGGTGGTGGTGAGGAGTCTTTCCGGCTGGCGCAGAAGTTCCAGGGCCAGCCGGGCTCCCAGGTGCCGGCGGGAGAGATTTTCCAGATGGACCCTTTCCGCCGAGAGGATGGCGATTTCCGCGGCGGCGAAGAAGGCCTCCCCCAGCAGAAGAAAAAGAAAGACCAGACTAGCCAGAAGTTTCATGTTCGAGCCTGGTAATCAACAGGGTCTGGATACGACGTCCCCTTAGGGACTCTACCCGAAAACGGAATCCGAAACCCTCCACCTCGTCCCCTTCGGAGGGGAGTTCCCCGAAGAGATGAAGCACCAGACTGGCCAGGGTCCGGAATTCCCCGGCCGGAAGTTCCGCCCCGGTCTCCCGATTGAAGTCTTCCACCTGCACCCATCCCTTGACCCGGTAGCACCCCGGGGCGATTTCCTGAAGCGGCGGTTCTTTGAGTTCTTTCTCCTGATAGATCTCCCCGAACAGTTCCTCCAGTACGTCCTCCAGGGTAACCAGGCCGCTTATTTCGCCGTATTCGTTTACCACCAGAGCCAGTTTGACCCGTCGGCGCTGAAATTCCTCGAGCAGCCGACGCACGCGGGTCTTTTCGGGCACGAAGAAAGGCGGACGCACCAGATCCCCCAGGCGCACGGTTTGTTCCTGAAGCCGGGCCTTGAGCACATCCTGAACATAGAGGATTCCCAGGGGGTGGTCCAGATTTTCGCGATATACGGGAATCTTGCGGAAGGGAGCCTTCCGCAGCCGGGAGAGGAGTTCCGGGGTTACCTCCTGGTCCGGAAGGGCCCAGATTTCCTGTCGCGGGGTCATAATGGCCGAGACCGGGGTTTCCTCGGTCTCGAAGAGACTATAGACGAAACGCCGTTCCTCCTCGCGCAGGGCTCCGGAGTGATAGGCCTCCTCCACCAGGCGCTTGATCTCCTCCTCGGGGGCCACCCGGAGGGAGGGGCCGTGAACCCCGGCCAGCCGGAAGAAGATCTGGGCCATTCCCAGTAACAGCCAGCGGAGCGGGGCGAGAACCGTTTCCGTCACCCGGAGGGGTCTGGAGACCACGCAGGCTACCCTTTCCCGAAAGCGTACCCCCAGCACCTTGGGGAAGAGGTCTCCCCATAGAAAGAGGATCCCGCTCATCAGGGGGTAGGCCAGCCATTTTCCGGCATGTCCCAGCCACTGAAAGAAGAACCAGCTGGCCAGGGAGGAGGAAAGGATATCCGCGATCTCGTTTCCCATGAGCACGGTGGTGAGAACACGCTGGGGGCTCCGGAGTAGCTGGGCCGCCAGGCGACAGGCGGCCCGCGAGTGGCGAGACAGTTTCCGGATCTCCAGACGGCTCAACGAGAAAAGGGCCGTCTCCGAACAGGTAAAAAAGGCCGAAAGGAGAACAAACAGGGTGATGAGGAGCCAGGTTGACCAGGGGTCCAAGTTCTTCTTTCCTCCTCCCGGGTTATCCGGTAAAAAGATAATACCATGAATGGGAGATGGGTAACCTATTTTCTAGGCGGGGCCCTGGTGATAGTAGTCTTCGGGGCCCTGTTGCGTTTGCTGGAGCCCTTTTTTCGTCCCATCTTCTGGGCCCTCATCCTGGGGCTTTATCTTTTTCCGGTAAATCGCTTTTTCCGCCGGCGCCTTAAGGGAAGACGGGGGCTTTCGGCCCTTCTTCTCACCTTTCTGGTGGTTTTTTTCGTCCTCCTGCCCCTGAGCTTTATCCTTACCGAGGTTACCCGGCAGGCCCTGGAGATCGTGGGGCAGGCCCGTAAGGTCCTACAGAGCGGTCCGGAGGGGATTGTTTTTTCTCTCCAGAAATATCCCCGCATCTATGCCCTGTTCAAGAGTATCCTCCTCAAGCTCTCCCCCTTTGAAAATCAGCTCAAACAGCTTCTTGCTGCTATGGCCTCCAGTGCCGGGCAGTTTCTCCTCACCCAGGGGAAGGCCCTCTTCCGGAATACGGTCCAGCTTTTTCTGGACCTGGTCTTCATGCTCATCACCCTTTTTTACCTCTTCCGGGACGGAGACCTCTTTTATGAAGAGTTGAAGAAACTTTTGCCCACCACCGTGGAGGAGACGGAAAGGATCACCGGGAAGGTGCAGGAGGTTTTGCGGGCGGTGCTCTTTGGCGGGCTGCTTACCGGCCTGGCGCAGGGGGTGGCGGCCCTTATCATTTATCTCCTTCTAGGGGTGTCCCCGGCGGTGTTGCTGGGGTTGCTTACCGCTGCTTCTTCCTTCGTGCCCCTGGTGGGGACCACCCTGGTATGGGGGCCGGTGGCCGTCTATCTGATCCTCAAGGCCTCGGTCATCAAGGCCCTGATCCTTCTGCTCTACGGAGCCCTGGTTATAAGTCAGATCGATTCGTTGCTGCGTCCCTTCATTGTGGGTTCTCAAACCGAGATCCACACCCTTTTCCTCTTCTTCAGTATCCTCGGGGGGCTCAAGGTCTTCGGGCTTCTGGGGGTCTTCCTGGGGCCGATCATCCTTTCCCTGGCCATCTCCCTGGTGGAGATTTACCGACTCAAGGTCCAAAATGCCCGAACTGCCTGAGGTGGAGACCATTCGCCGCGATCTGCTCCCCCTGGTGGGAAGCAGGTTGAGGGAAATAAGGGTAAAGCAACCCCGGCTGGTGCGGCCGGATCCGGTTACCTTCCGGGCCTGGCTCCAGGGGCGAACCCTGCGGGGGATTTCCCGCCGGGGAAAGCTGCTTCTTTTCGACTGGGGGGAGATCCTCCTTTTGGTCCACCTGGGGATGACCGGGGCCCTTGTCCTGGCCGGGGACACCGCGGAACCCTCGCATACCCGGGTGATTCTGGAACTGGACCGGGGCCGCGTCTATTACACGGATCCCCGGGGGTTCGGCTGGCTTGAAGCCCTGCCCCGGGAGGACCTTTCCGGGCATCCCTTTTACCGGAAGCTGGGACCTGAGGCCCTGGAGATCTCCCTGGCCGAGTTCGAGGCCCGGCTGGCGGCCTCCCGCAGCCGGATCAAGTCCCTGCTTCTCGATCAGCGCGTTCTGGCCGGCCTGGGCAACATCTACACCGATGAGGCCCTCTTTCGAGCCGGGATTCATCCCGCCCGTAGGGCCGCGGATCTCTCCCCGGAGGAAAGGAAACGTCTCTATGAGGCCATAAGGGAGGTGCTCCGGCGGGGGATAGAGCTGCGAGGGTCCTCGGTGCGCAATTATGTAGATGGTCGGGGAAAAAGCGGACGCTTTCAGGAGGAGCATCGTGTCTATGGTCGAAGGGGGCTCCCCTGTCCCTCCTGCGGACGTCCGCTTCAGTACCGGAAGATCGCCGGACGCGGCACCACCTTCTGTCCTTTCTGTCAGCGGTAAGGCTTCTTACTCCTATCCCAAAACGGGTTTAAACTAAGATTGTGAAACGACCGCGCATAGTTCGTTTAAGCGATATCCTGGATCAGATTCAGAGTTATCTGCCCGGGGCCAACACCTACCTGGTGGAGAAGGCCTATGTTTTTGCCGCCCGGGCTCATGCCGGTCAGATCCGCAAATCCGGTGAGCCCTATCTCTCCCATCCCCTGGCGGTGGCTTACATTCTGGCCCGAATGAGGCTGGATCTTCCCACCATCGCCGCCGGTCTTCTCCACGATACGGTGGAGGACTCTCCCTTCACCCTGGAGGATATCCGGCGCCACTTCGGGGAAGAGGTGGCCCTGATCGTGGATGGGGTAACCAAGCTCTCCTCTCTGCCCTCCACCAGCCGCATCCATCAACAGGCGGAGAACTTCCGGAAGATGCTGCTGGCCATGGCCAAGGACCTGCGGGTCATCCTGGTAAAACTGGCGGATCGGTTGCATAATATGCGGACCCTGGAATTTCAACCGGAACACAAACGCCGTCGGATAGCCCAGGAGACCCTGGACATCTACGCCCCCCTGGCCAGCCGTCTGGGGATCGACTGGTTGAAACAGGAACTGGAGGATCTTTCCTTTAAATACCTGTATCCGGAGGATTACGAGCGCCTGAAGGCCGAGGTGGAAAAACGGGTGGAGGAGGCCCAGAGTTATGTGGAGGAGGTCAAAAACCTGATTCGTGAGGCCCTGGAGGAACACGGTATTAAGGCTCGGGTGCTGGGACGGACTAAACACCTCTGGAGTGTCTATCGCAAGCTCGAACGCTACGGCCTCACCATCGATCAGCTGGATCAGATCTATGATCTCATCGGTTTTCGGGTCATCGTCAAGACGGTAAAGGAGTGCTACGAGGTCCTGGGGATCATCCATTCCCTCTGGCCCCCCATCCCGGGGCGCTTCAAGGATTACATCAGCCTTCCCAAACCCAATCTCTATCAGAGCCTTCACACCACGGTGCTGGGGCCCAAGGGGAAACGCATCGAGATCCAGATCCGCACCGAGGAGATGGATCGCATCGCCAACGAGGGTATCGCTGCTCACTGGCTCTATAAGGAAGGGGCCATCCTTTCTCCGGAAAAGGTCAAGAAATTCGAATGGCTGGAGCGGCTGGTGGAACTGCAAAAGGAACTCCAGAATCCGCGTGAGTTCCTGGAATCCCTGCGCCTGGATCTCTTTCCGGAGGAGGTCTATGTGTTCACTCCGGATGGCGACATCAAGGTCCTGCCCCGGGGGGCCACGCCGGTGGATTTTGCCTATGCCATTCATACCGAGGTGGGGAACCACTGTGTGCGGGCCTGGGTGAACGGGCGTCTGGTGCCGCTGGATTATAAGCTGGAGACCGGGGATGTGGTTCGGATAGACACCTCGCCCCAGCAGCGTCCCAGCCGGGACTGGCTCAAGTTCGTAAAGACCAGTCGGGCCCGGAGTCGTATCCGACAGTGGCTGCGGCAGGAGGAGAAGGAACGGGTGATTACCGCCGGGCGGGAGATGCTGGCCCGGGAGTTCCGCAAGCGCAAGAAGAATCTGGCGGATTTTCTGGAATCCGAGGAGGCCCTGGAGGTGGCCCGACGTTTCAATCTCCGTAGCGTCGAGGACCTACTGGCGGCGGTGGGATACGGGAAGATCACCCCGCTTCAGGTGTTAAAGAAGTATCTCTGTGAGGAAAGAGAACCACCGCCCCCGCGGGACCTGCCGGAAAGGGAGCCGGAGTCTCTTGAGGTTTCCTCCTACGGGGAGGTGCTTCTCATGGATGGCACCCGGGATGTGCTCTTCCGGCTCAGTCGCTGCTGTAATCCGGTGCCCGGGGACGAGGTAGTGGGGTATATCACCCGGGGAAGGGGGATCTCCGTCCATCGGGTGAATTGTCCCAACGTAGCCGCCCTGGATGAGGACCGGAAGGTGGAGATCCGCTGGGACAAGGCCGACGGAAGGGCCCATCCGGTGCGACTATCGGTCATCACCCACGATCGCAAGGGTATGCTGGCCGCGGTCTCCGGAGCCATCAGTTCGGCCGAGGCCAATATCCTCAAAGCCGAGGTGCAGACCACCCCCGACCGCCGGGCTGTATTCGATATCGTGGTGGAGGTCACGGACCGCAGTCATCTGGAAAAGATCATGGCCAACCTGCGGTCCGTGGATGGGGTGCTTAAGGTGGAAAGACGTCTGGCTTAGCGTACCGCCTTCTGCACCTTTCCGGCCTTTATGCACCGGGTGCAGACCCGCATACGTTTTACCTGGCCGTTGGGCAGTTTCACCCTTACCCTCTGGAGATTGGGATACCACCACCGTCCGGAACGTTTGGCCGAATGGCTGATCTGATGTCCGGTATGGGGACGCTTGCCGCAAATCTGACAGATCCTGGCCATGGCTTTCCTCCTGCTTAAAAGCTTCCTCCCAGCTGGAAGTTCCAGTTGCTGCTATCCTCGCCGGGTTTTCTATCTATATTCCATCCGAACTCAACACGCAAGGGGCCCATGGGGGAGAGCCAGCGTATGCCGAACCCCACGCTCTTGCGCAGATCCGAGGTGTCAAACCCGTGTTCCTTGTCCCACACCGTACCGGTATCAAAAAAGAGAACCCCTTTCAGATTGATGCTTTTGACCAGGGTGAAGATGGTTTCCGCCTGCATGAAGGCCATGCGGGTGCCTCCGATGCGTTCGCCGGTTTCCGGATCTATGGGACTCACATCCCCGGAGCGATAACCGCGGATGGAATTCAGCCCTCCCAGGAAGAACCGTTCGTAAACCGGCACCCTCTTACCGGAACCCTCGGTGATGTAACCGGCTCCCAGATGGATATGCCCCACGAAGTCGCGAGGCAGGGGAAGAGGAAAATAGAAATGGCCCTGATAGATGGTCTTGAGATATTCGCTGTCGCCGCCCAGGAACTTTCCGGCCAGCTGAAAATCCAGACGCTGCAGAAGCCCCCGGCTGGGGACAAACCAGCGGTTGCGGGTATCATAGACCAGGCCCCCCTCCAGAGCGCTGGTGACATGGATGCTCAGCGATTCCCGGATGACCTTGGAAACCCAGGGATTGAGATCGCTGAGGTCGGTATCGTCGTAGCGATACCCTCCGTAAACCCGGAGATCCGGAGTCAGGGGATAGCCCAGCCGGAAGCTCCCCCCGGAGCTCTCCCGGGTAAAGTCCTCGTATTCCCGGCTCCAGTTGTAAAGGCTTAAGGCCAGGGAAAATTTGGTGTCCCGGAAATAGGGATCGGCAAAATCCAGAGCGTAACGGTTGGACCTGGTGCCCAGAATCCCCTGGAAGGAAAGGGTCTGCCCCTTGCCCAGGAAGTTGCGCTGGGAGATCTGCCCCATGAGGATGAGTTTATCCACCGAACTGTATCCCGCTCCCAGGCTGAAGGTCCCGGTGGGCTGTTCCTTTACCTTTACCCACAGGTCCATATAATTCTTCTGGACACTCTTTTCCTTTTCGATGGAGACGTCCTCGAAATAACCCAGTCTTCGGAGACGGATTTCGCTCTTTTTCAGGCGACTGGCACTGAAGGGGCGCTGTTCCACGATCAGCAGTTCTCGCCGGATGACCTTATCCCGGGTCTTGGTATTCCCCACGATCTCTATGCGATTCACATAGACCAGGGGACCGCGGTTGACCCTGAAGGTTACATCCACCGTATGATTCTCGGGATTGCGTTTGAGTTCCGGCTTGACCTCGGCATAGGCGTAACCCTTGTCGGCGAAGAGATCCGCGATGCGCATCTGGTCCCGCCGCAGGGCCTCCACGCTGAAATATTTTTCCTTGGGCAGGGTCAATTCCTTGAGAACGCGCTTGGGCGGATAAAGATCCTGGATGACCTTTACCTTTCCCACCCGATAACGCGGGCCTTCTTCTATGGGGATGGTGATATAGACCCAGCCCTTTTTCTCCCGGATCCGGGGTTCTCCCACCCGGGCCTCGATGTAGCCGTGATTGCGATAGAAGGTCTCGATCTTTTCCAGATCCCGGTAAAGGAAGGCCCGGCTATAAACTCCGGGTTCCACCGAGGGGGCCGGGGAGAGGAAGCCTTTTACGGTTTGTACGGCCTTTTTGGCCCAGGAAAAGGGGGTTTTTTCGCTGAGGGAGAGCAATTTTTTGAGCTGTTTATCGGAAAAGGCCCGGTTGCCCACAAACTCGATCTTTTTGATGTAAAGCTTGCGTCCCTCATGGATACGGAAGACCACCTTGACCTCGCGGCCGGAAAGAGACTGGACCTCCGGGACCACGCGGGTATGGAAGTATCCCTTCTGCTGATAAAGGGCCTTGATGGTCTCGGCGGCCCGATCTACCTCCTTGAGATTGAGAATGGAATGAGGCTTCAGCTTGACCACCTTCTTCAGGTCCGAGGTGCTTATGGCTTTGTTCCCCTGGAAAACTATGCTCTTGATGGCGGGCTTTTCCACCACCCGGTAGGTAAGGATGAGCCCCTGGGGGGACTCCTCCACGTCTGCCTGTACGTCCTCGAAATAACCCAGCTGATAGATATTTTTGATATCATGCCGGATCTTGGTCAGATCCAGGAAATCTCCGGGTTTCAGGGATACCTTGTCCAGGATGACTTCTTTATCCACCCGCATGTTGCCGGCCACCCTTACCGCCACCACCTTTTTCTTTTCCAGGATACCGGCCACCAGGACCTCACCGGCCTGATCTTCCAGTTCGGGCCAATCCGAAAGGGCTCCGGCTACGTAGGCATGGCGGGGGGTTTCCCAGTCCCGGCGCAGGAAGGAAAAATCGAAACTCACCTGCCCCCCAATCTCGGTGACCGTTCCCCAGACCGCCACCACCGCCCCTTCCTCTTCCAGGATTCGCCGGATCTCTTGAGGGGTGGGAGGGGGTCCGGCCCGGATCTTTACCCGAAATCCCTGTTCTCTCAGATAGTCGGTGAGGCTTTCCTCCAGGCGCTTAAGAAGCATGGGGCGGGGGTGCGGGCCCTGATAGCGCAGGGTATAGAGGATAAGGGGAAGGCGCACCTGGACCTGGGCCGGGGTCCTGGTTCCCACAAGAAACCAGCAGACCACCAGCCATACCACCAGGATGGGCCTTCTCACAGGGACACCTCCCTCAATCGTCCTGCCTCCAGCTTGAACACTCGATCCATGCGGGCCGCCAGCTCGAGATTGTGGGTGGCCACCACAAGGGTAGTATCATACTTTCGGTTCAATTGCAAAAGGATCTCCGTTACCTCCCGGGCGCTATCCACATCCAGATTTCCGGTGGGTTCGTCCGCCAGGATCAGGCGGGGGGAAAGGACCAGGGCCCGGGCGATGGCCACCCGCTGGCGTTCCCCCCCGGAAAGCCCGGAAATCCGATGGTGGAGACGATGCCCCAGGCCGAGACGTTGCAGGAGTTCCCGGGCCCTTTCCTCCATTTCCCTGCGGGGACGGCCGGCCAGCAGACCGGGTAACATGACGTTTTCCAGGGGATCGAATTCGGGGAGGAGATAATGGAACTGAAAGATGAACCCCAGGTGGAGATTCCGATAGACGGAAAGGTCCTCATCGGAGAGGCTCAGAATATCCTTTCCGAAATGCAGTACCTGTCCGCGGGAGGGACGGTCCAGGCCCCCCAGGAGATGGAGGAGGGTGGTCTTACCCACCCCCGAGGGCCCCACGATGGCCACCTTTTCCGAGGGCCAGATCCGGAGATCTACTCCGCGCAGGATTTCCACCTCTCCCTCGGGGTGAGGAAAGACCTTGTGCAGGTTCCGGGCCTCCAGGGCCGGGATTTTATCCATGACGCAGGACCTCCGCCGGAGGGAGCTTGGCCGCCTGGCGCGCCGGAAAGAGGGCCGCAAGCAGGGTCAGGATCAGGGCCGAGATTACGATGATGGTTACATCCAGGGCTTCCACCCGCACCGGTAAATAGTCCACGGGATATACATCGCCGGGCAACCGGATCACCGGATACCGGGCCAGAAAGGCGCAGAGGGCAAGCCCCAGGGAGAGTCCCAGTCCGGTACCCAGGCCCCCCAGGAGCAACCCGCACCAGAGGAACAGGCGCAGAATGCTTCGTTCCGTGGCCCCCAGGGCCTTGAGCAGAGCGATATCCGGTCGTTTTTCCGAGATGAGCATGATCAGAGCGGCCACGATATTGAAGGCCGCCACCACCACGATGAGGGTGAGGACCACGAACATGCCGGTCTTTTCCAGTTTGAGGGCCGAGAAAAGGCTTCGATTCAGGGTCTGCCAGTCCACCACATAGTAGGGGTAACCCAGGCTGGTGCGGATGAAACGGGCCAGTTTGCGGGCCTGGAAGGGGTGGAGAAGTTTGATTTCCAGGCCGGTTACCGCTTCCGGGGTCCCGGTAACCCGGCGGGCGGTGGAAAGCGGAGCCAGGGCCAAGGAGAGGTCGTAATCATAAAGACCGGTCTCAAAGATGGCCGCCACCCTGAGGGTGACGAACCGGGGCATCAGGCCCAGGGGGGTGATGCGCCCCTGCGGCAGCAGCAATCTTACCCGATCCCCCACGCTAACCCTCAGCCGTTCGGCCAGACGCCGACCCAGGAATACCGGAGGCGGGGATCCTTTATCCGTAAGCTCTCCTGAGAGGAGGTGCAGGGTCTTGAGGTGTCGGATCTCCTCAAGCGGGATGCCCTTGAGAAATACTCCGGCCTCCCCGGAGGGGGAGATCAGCAATCCCTGTTCGGAGATAAAGGGATAGATGCCCTCGAGCTTTATGCCTTTGCGCCGGGCCAGCTCTTCGAGGCGCCGGCCGATTTTTTTAAATTCCGTAAAGGGGCCATAGACCCGCTCCACCACCAGATGGGGATTGGCCGAGAGGATCTTTTCCTTCAGGATATCCTGAAAACCGCTCATCACCGCGATAACCACGATCAGGGCCGCCACTCCGATGGTTATACCGGCTACGGAGATATTGGCGATGACTCCGGTAAGGCGATCCCGCTTGCGGGAGAAGACGTACCGCCGGGCCACAAACCATTCAAAGGAAAATCCCATCAGGCCTCCGGTCGGAGATGCGGAAAGAGGATCACCTCCCGGATGGACGGAGAGTCGGTGAAGAGCATTACCACCCGGTCGATGCCGATGCCCTCTCCGGCCGCCGGGGGCATACCGTACTCCAGCGCCCGGACGAAGTCCTCGTCTATCTCGGGATGGATCTCCGGGTCGTCCTCCAGGCGTTTCCGGATCTGTTCCTCGAATCGGGCCCGCTGATCGCGGGGATCGTTTAGTTCGGAGAAGGCGTTGGCCACCTCCCGTCCGGCTACAATAAGCTCAAAACGGTCGGTGATGGAGGGGTCCCGGTCGTTACGACGGGCCAGGGGCGAAAGCTCCACCGGAAACTCGGTAATGAAGGTGGGCTGGATGAGCTTGGGTTCCACCAGGGCGTCAAAGAGTTTGGCCCAGAGCTTCTGGAGAACGGGTTCGCGTGGATCCACCTTGATTCCCTTTTCGGCGGCAAACTCCAGGATCTTCTCCCTGGACTCGAGTATCTCTTCCGGCACCCCTCCGATCTCTATCAGGGCCCGTCGATAGGGGATCCTGGGCCAGGGCGGAGTGAAGTCTATCTCCTGCCCCTGGTAGGTAATTTTCGGGCTTCCGTAAAGTTCCAGGGCCAGCCCCACAAAGATCTCCTCGGTGCGGCGCATGAGGTCTTCATAAGTGGCATAGGCCTCGTAGAATTCCAGCATGGTGAATTCGGGGTTGTGCTGGGTGGAAATGCCCTCGTTACGGAAGTTGCGGTTGAGCTCAAAGACCCGTTCGAAGCCTCCCACCAGGAGTCTTTTGAGATAGAGTTCCGGAGCAATGCGCAGATAGAGTTCGAGATCCAGGGCGTGATGATAGGTCTTAAACGGTCGGGCCGTGGCTCCGCCGGGGATGGGCTGCATCATGGGGGTTTCCACCTCCAGGAAACCGTTAGAGATGAAATAATCCCGCAGATAGTGAATGATGCGGGTGCGGGTGCGAAAGATCTCCCGCACGCGGGGATTCATGATCAGGTCCACGTAGCGCATACGATAGCGGAGTTCGGTGTCCCGGAGTCCGTGAAATTTTTCGGGAAGGGGACGGAAAGCCTTGGTGATCAGCCGTATATCCCTGGCCAGCACGGTGAGCTCCCCGGTTTTGGTGCGAAAGAGCGGCCCTTCCACCCCGATGATATCCCCGATGTCAAAGTACTTTTTAAAGAGTTTAAATTTTTCCTCTCCCACTTCGTCGCGTTTTACAAAGACCTGGATGCGACCGGTCTCATCCTGGATATGGGTGAAGACGGCCTTACCGAAGTCCCGTCGGGCCATCATTCGTCCGGCCAGCCGGAAGGTCTGTTCCAGTTTTTCCAGGGCCTGCTGATCGTATTCCCGGAAGAGTTCCTGGAGTACTCCGGCCCGATCCGTGGGCCGGAAATCGTTGGGGAAGAGGGGATGTCCCATCTGCTCCAGTTCCTCGGCCTTCCTGCGCCGGACCTCCAGAACCGTACTTTCCTCCTTCACCACCTTCCTCCTAAAAGGGATGTGTCCGAAAGCATATTGTTTTCTCGGGAATTCTTCAAGCCCGTGCCTTCTCTTTGGCCGGAGTCTTTTCCCTCCCGGGCTCGATTTAAAGTTTTATAGCCCGATCAGCCTGTTCCCCTTGTCAGAAGGTCAAATTTTTGGGATAATTGGAAAAGGAATTGTTTTTTTGAGTTGGTAGGAGATGGATGCGCCCGGGGGAGCATTGTTTTCCTGTAATTGCTGCGTGACTCATCGTATCATAAAAGAATATAATCTTTTCTCGCTCCCCGATCTATTTTCAAAGATTTTGCCAACTCCTCCCTATCCACTCCTGGTTTTTTTCATGCTTTCTCGGCCAAGAGAATCTTTTTGGCCTTATATCATCCGTCAGCTTTTTGTCAAATTAAATACAAATTGTTTTTTGAAAAGTATTCAAAAAATATGGATAAAATTAATATTTTACATTGAAACATAGAATTATAAAAATTAATGGCAAAATTCTGGAATTTAGGGCAATTGATTTATTGAAAAATAAGAGCTAAAAATTTCTTAATATAAACCCTTAAATCGGGGCCTCTATCTAATTAAAAGTAATGTTAGAAAAAATAATAAAAAAACAGAGATTAAAAAGATGACTCGTGAACAATTTTTAAAAAAGTTACAGGAAGAAATTCCATATATTAAAGCTCATGAAGAAGATGATTGGGATTGGTACAATGAGGGGATGGAATTTCTCGAAAAAGGAGAACTGGAAAAAGCGGAGAAGAAATTTAAAGAGTTAATATTATCACAACCAGAACATCATGATGGGTATGAAGGGCTCGCCAGAGTTTATATGATGAAAGGAAGATTAAAAGAAGCAATATTTTTAATTGAAGAAGCTATTAAATTAGCAGAACGATTTTTAGAAGATGGTAGTCTGGATATAGAAGTTTTAGAAGAGTTAAAGCAATTACGAGAGGAGATAAAAGGAAGAATACAACCTATCTAACAACTCTCTTCAGCGGACCCGGCATACTGCCGGGCCGCTGATTTTTAGCGTTAGAAAAACATGCCTATAATAAGCAGATTTTTAGGAATTCTCATTGTTATGTATTATCGAGATCATCTACCTCCTCATTTTCACGCCAAATACGGTGAATACGAAATTATTGTGGACATTAACTCCGGTCTCGTGGAAGGGAAATTCCCTAAAAGGGCTTTACGGCTGGTTCTAGAATGGTATGAATTATATAAGGAAGAATTATTGAGAAATTGGGAAAAAATGCAAAAGGGAGAACCTCCCGACCCAATACCTCCTTTGGAGTAAAGATATGAAAGATATGTTTATAAAAATAAAAAAAGCAGAATATATTAGAGATTACAAAATTAAGATAACTTTTGATGATGGGAGCGAAGGAATTGTAGATTTATCTGAAAGTTTAGAGGGTAAAGTTTTTGAAAGTTTAAAAGATAAGAAAAATTTCTCAAAATTTAAAGTAGATGAAGAGTTAGGAACGATCGTCTGGGAAAATGGTGCAGATTTAGCTCCAGAATATCTTTATTTTTTAGCTTTTAAAGATCGTAAAGATTTGCAATCAAAATTTAAAGAGTGGAAATACATCTAACAAACCTCTTCAGTGGACCCGGCTTAACGCCGGGCCGCTGAGTTTGAGCGTTAGAAAAAATAATAATTAATTCGAGGTGATGTAAAAATGAAACTTAAAATTATTTTAGAACCAAGTGAAGAAGGGGGATATACTGTATATGTTCCCAGTTTGCCAGGATGTATCAGTGAGGGAGATACCAAAGAAGAAGCCCTTAAAAATATTAAAGAAGCCATAGAATTATATCTTGAACCGGTTGAAGATGATTTGATACCTTTTGAACAAACGAAAATGGAAATAATCGAATTAACTTTATGAGCAAAGTACCCAGTTTGAATTATGATAAAGTTATAAAGGCTCTTCAGAGAGATGGATGGGTTGTGGTAAGGCAGAAAGGAAGTCATATTCGATTACATAAATACACAAAAGATAAGAAATTAAAATTGATAGTTCCCGCGCATAAACCTATTAAAAGATCAACGCTGGCTCATATATTGAAACAAGCTGGATTGACTATAGAAGAATTCTTGAAGCTTTTATAATTATCTAACAACTCGCTTCAGCGGACCGGCGATACGCCGGCCGCTGAGTTGGGACGTTAGATTTTTCGGCCCTGCCACCATTCGTAGAGTACGGGGATGAGGAAGAGGGTGACCAGGGTGGAGGTAACCAGTCCCCCGATCATGGGGGCGGCGATGCGACGCATGACATCCGCCCCGGTCCCCCGAGACCAGAGAAGAGGCAGGAGCCCCACGATGGTGGTCATTACGGTCATCACCTTGGGACGCAGACGCAGCACCGCTCCCTCAATTACCGCTTCCCGCAGGTCGGCAGGATGGCGGAGTTTCCCGGATTCCAGGCGTTTTTTGCGGGCCACGTCCAGATAAACCAGCATTACCACCCCGGTTTCTGCCGCCACCCCGGCCAGGGCGATCATCCCCACCCCCACGGCCACGGAAAGATGATAGGACAGAAGATAAAGAAGCCAGATGGAGCCCACCAGGGCGAAGGGCAGAGAAAGCATGATCAGGGTCACCTCCATAAAGTTACGGAAGTGAAGGTAAAGGAGAAAATAGATAAAAAACACGGTAAGAGGGATGAGCAGGGACAATCGGCGTTTGACCCGTTCCATAAAGAGGTATTGACCGCTCCACTCCAGAAAGTACCCCGGCGGAAGCTTTAACCTTTCCCGGACCAGCCGGCGGGCTTCTTGCACGTAGCTTCCTACATCTCTACCGGCTACATCCACATAGACATAACCCACCCGGAAGCCGTTTTCGTCCTTAATCATGGGAGGGCCGCCGATGGCCCGTATCTTTACCAGGTTCTTCAGGGGCACCATGGCCCCGGAGGGGGTCTTGATCAGGATTCGTTCCAGGTCCTCCGGAGTCTCCCGAAATTCCCGGGCGTACCGCACCAGAATGGGATAACGTTCCCGTCCCTCTACGGTGTAGCTCACGATGGTGCCTCCCACCGCGGTGCGGATGCGTTGCAGGACCTCCCCTACGTTCAGGCCGTAACGGGCGCAGGCCCACCGATCCGGGATCAGATCCACGTAGTAGCCTCCGAAGGTGCGTTCCGCATATACACTCCGGGTCCCCGGAAGATTCCGTAGCAGGGCCTCCAGTTCCTCACCGATGCGCTGGATCTGCCCCAGATCCTTACCGTAAATCTTGATCCCTATGGGGGTGCGGATTCCGGTGGTGAGCATATCGATGCGGGCTTTTATGGGCATGGTCCAGGAATTGGTCCATCCCGGAAGACGTACCCGCTGATCCAGTTCGGAGATGAGTTTTTCCCAGGTCATTCCCGGACGCCACTGCCGGCGGGGTTTGAGAAGAATGGTGGTTTCCACCATGGAAAGGGGCGCGGGGTCGGTGGCTGTTTCCGCCCGGCCCACCTTACCGAAAACCCTCTTCACCTCGGGAAAACTGCGGATGAGGCGATCCTGAATCTGGAGGACCCTCACCGCCTCGGTGATGGAGATACCCGGGAGGGTGGTGGGCATGTAGAGGATGCTACCCTCGTTCAGCGGAGGCATAAATTCCGAACCCAGACGGGACCAGAGGGGCACGGTGAGCAGCAGGGCCACCAGGGAAGCCCCGAGTACGGCCCATTTGAACCGCAGGGCCAGCTTCAGCGCGGGACGATAAAGGGCTATGAGCAGGCGGGAGATGGGATTCTTCTCCTCGGATATGCCCCGTCGTACAAACCAGCTCATGAGGGCCGGGGCCAGGGTGATGGAGAGCAGGGCGGCAAAGAACATGGAAAAGGTCTTGGTAAAGGCCAGGGGCTTGAAGAGACGCCCCTCCTGGGCCTGAAGGGCGAAGACCGGGAGGAAGGAAAGGGTGATCACCAGGAGGGAGAAGAAGATAGGCGGCCCCACCTCCCGGGCGGCCCGCAGAATGATCTCCCGCCGGGCACCGGATTCGTGTTCCAGATGTTTGTGGGCGTTTTCCACCAGCACGATCACCGCATCCACCATGGCTCCGATGGCGATGGCGATTCCTCCGAGGGACATGATGTTGGCGGTGATACGCAGCCAGTACATGGGAAGAAAGGAAAGGGCCACCGCCACCGGGAGCACAATCACCGCCACAAGCGCCGAGGGAGGGTGGAGCAAAAAGATGAGGATCACCAGGGAGACCACCACCATCTCTTCCAGCAGGGTCTTTTTCAGGGTATGGATGGCCCGGAGGATGAGGTCCGACCGGTCATAGGTGGTAACGATTTTGACCCCCGGCGGAAGGGCGGGTTCGATCTCCTTCAGGCGTTCCTTCACCCGGCGGATGACATTAAGGGCGTTTTCCCCGTACCGCATGACCACGATTCCACCCACCACCTCGCCTTTCCCGTCGAGCTCGGCTGCTCCCCGGCGCAGGGCGGCACCGAGCCGGACTTCAGCCACGTCTTTCAGTCGAATCGGGGTCCCGGTGCGGGGGTCGTCGGCCACCACGATATTTTGCAGATCCGTGAGGCTGCGAACGTAGCCCCGCCCCCGGATAAAGAATTCCCGCCCCGAGATTTCCAGTATCCGTCCCCCTACCTCCCGGTTGCTTTGTCGCACCGCCCGCACTATCTGCGGAAGGGAAAGGCCATGGGCGTAGAGTTTTACCGGATCGAGCAGGATCTGATATTCCTTGACGTATCCTCCCACACTGGCCACCTCGGCCACCCCGGGGACCGCCTCCAGCCAGTACTTGAGATAGAAGTCCTGGAAGGAGCGCAGCTCGGCCAGATCGTGGCGGCCGCTTTCATCCACCAGGGCGTACTCGAAGACCCAGCCCACTCCGGTGGCGTCCGGCCCCAGGGTTACCCGGACCTCCGAGGGCAGACTACCTTTGACCCGGTCCAGATATTCCAGGACCCGGCTTCGGGCCCAGTAAAGGTCGGTTCCGTCCTGAAAGAGGATGTAGATAAAGGCCTGCCCGAAATAAGAATAGCCTCTTACGGTCTTTACCCGGGGGACGGAGACCAGGGCCGAGACCAGGGGATAGGTAACCTGATCCTCCATGAGATCCGGGCTGGCCCCGGGCCATTCGGCCACCAGGATTACCTGCACATCGGAGAGATCGGGTATGGCATCCAGAGGCACCCTCTTCAGGGCCCAGAGAGAGGCGGTGAGAAGAAAGGCGGTGAGGATGAGGACCAGAAAAGGATTTCGCCCGGAGACCTCAATGATGCGCGTGATCACCTTGGCTGCCTCCGAAACTCTTCAGGGCCGCTTTAAGCCTGGATTCGGCATCGATCAGGAAATTGGCCGAAACCACCACCTCTTCCCCGGGGTGCAGACCGGAAAGAACGATCCGCTCATGTCCCACCCGGCGTCCCACCCTTACCATGCGGGGTTCGAAGGTCCCCGGACCCTTGCGCACGAAGACGTAATAGTGCCGCCCTCCGTAGATGAGGGCCTCGTCGGGGATGACCATCCGCATCCCCAGCGGGACCCGCACCCGCACCTCGGCCCAGGCCCCGGGACGGAGGACCATTCGGGGGTTGGCCAGGCTCAGGCGCACCCGGAAGACCCGGAGTTTTTCCTCCACCCAGGGATAAATTTCCTCGATGCGGGCCCGGAATTTATGCTCGGTACCCGGAACGAGTATCTCCACCGGCAGGCCCACCCGTAAGAGAGGGGCCTCGGTTTCGTAAAAATCGGCCTCTATCCAGACCCGGGAAAGGTCCGCCAGACGGTAAAGGACCGAGGCCGGGGTAATGCGTTTACCGGGAAAGATCCTCTTTTCCACCACGAAACCGGATACCGGACTGGGCACAGGAAAGGCCCGGACCGGTCTCCCGGTGGAGCGGATTTGCTGCAGGGTTTGCCGGGAGAGCCCCCAAAGAAGAAGCCGTTCCTCCGCGGCCCGGGCCGTCCTGCGGGCCAGAGCCAGGGCTCCGGAGGCCCCCTGACGTTTGAGATCCCGGGCCCAGGTGAGGGAACGCAGGAATTCCTCCTCGGTGGAGAGCACCTCCGGGGAATACAGGGTGAAGAGCGGAGTGCCCTTTTTTACCCAAATCCCTTCCTGATCTACATATACCCTTTCCACCCATCCCGAAACCCGGGTATGGACTTCGTAGATCCGGGTCTCGTCGTAGGTCACGCGGGCCGGAGCCCGAAGCTCCAGGACCACCCTGCGGTGGACCACCGGAGCGGTGCGCACCCCGATGAGCTGCTGTCTTTCCGGGGAAATCTGAACCGGGACCAGACCCATGCCCCGGGAGGAAGGGGCAGGTTGGCGGGGCCGGGCGGTGGCCTCCTTTACCGGCACCAGATCCATGCCACAGATGGGACATTTTCCCGGGTGATCGGAGCGGTAGCTGGGATGCATGGGACAGGTATAGATGGTCTTGGCTGAGACATTAAAGGCCGCCGGGCCGAGGAAAAGCCATCCGGCTAGAAACAGGGCCGCCATCCTCACGGGATACCTCCTTGAGGCCCGGGGAGTTCCGGGACCAGGGTCCTCCCCAGAAGGGCCTGGATTCCGGCCAGGGCCGCCAGATAATTGACCCGATGCCGACACAGGGATAAACGGTGTTCCAGGAGCCGTCGAGCCCGCTCCAGGACGTTCAGAAAATCCAGTTTCCCGGTGAGATAATAAGTTCGGGCTGAATCCAGATCGGCCTGATCCTGCGGAAGGATCTCTTTTTCGTAGAGGCGAACGAGTTCGGCCTCGGTTCGAGCCTGATAGAGGAACCCCTGCAGGCGATAGCGCAGATCGGCCTTTACATCCTCCAGGTTTTCTCCGGCCGCCAGGGCCTCGTCCTTTTCGGCCCGGGCCAGAAGATCCTGTTTGCGGGAGATGAAGAGGGGGATGCTTATCCCGGCCCCGAATTCGTAAATCTCCGGGTAAGTCCCCCGGGAGTACCAGCCGGCGAAGAATTTGGGGTCCGGACGTTTTTCCAGTTCCGCCAGATGGGCCCGAAGCTCCCTCTCCCGAAGGTAGAGACGATAAAGGACTACCCGGGGAGCCTGTTCCAGAAAGGCGCTCAGGCGTTTTTCCTCGGGAAGGGAGGGAAGCCCGGCTGGAAGCTCAAGCTTCGGAAGCCGGGATACCCGGGTGAAAAGCAACCTTCGACTCAGACGCTCCCGGAGTACCTTCTGTCTTTCCAGATTGCGGGCCACTCTTTCCCTGAGGAGCCCCCTTTCCACCGCGGCCCGCAGGATATCGGCCTGGATCCCGGCTCCGGTCTGATATCTGGAACGGGCACTCTCTTCCAGTTCCCGCAGGATGCCGTCCATTTCCCGCAGGATCGCGGCCTCGCGTTCCAGATAGACGATCTCCAGAGCGCTTCGAACCAGATCCCGCCAGAGCTCCCAGCTCTTTTCCTCCCACTTAAGGCGCAGTTCCTGAGCCTTGAGGGCGGCTATCCTTTCCCGGGTCTTCCTCTTGCCCTTCCAGGGGACGGTCTGTTCGATCTTGATTCCGGCCATACTCATGGGTTCCTCGCCCAGGGTATTGGCCGGAACGGGATCTCCGGCGTTACGGACCATGAAGGTAACCCGCGGGTCGGGCAGGGCTCCGGCCGGGGCGATGCGGTTTTCCTGGGCGCGGATCCGGGCCCGCAGGGCCGAAAGCACGGGATGATTCCGGAGAAGGAGCGGGGTTTGAAGCCGAAGAAAGTCGCGCAGGCTTTCCGCCCCGGCGGGAAGGACCAGCAGGAAAAGGAGCAGGAGGGCAAAGAGCCCCTGTTGCACGGCCCGGCGAGGGCGGGAGCCCTTCTCCGTGGTTAGCGGAAGGTGGCGGAGCCAGGGACATATCCGGCCCGGGAGGCGTTTTCCGAAAAGGGTCCTCTTGCCGGAGGCGGTGAAGAAAAACCTCCCTTTCGCCCGGGTAAGGGCCACGTAGAGCAGACGTTTCTCCTCCGCCGGATCCGCATCCGGAAATAGATTTAAGGGGAGAAGCCCCTCCTCGGCTCCCACCAGGATCACCGCCTCGGCCTCCAGTCCTTTGGCGCCATGGATGGTGAGGAGATTTACCCCCTCCCGGGAAACGGAGATTAGATCCGCGGTGGAAAGAAACCTCAGCCTGGCGGCCAGTCGCTCCCTTTCTTCCCCGGAGAGGAGGTCCGAAAGGGAGGGCACCAGTTGGCGAACCTCTCGGCGTACCTCCTCCGGGGTGAGGGACCCTGCGGCGAGACCATCGGCGAGCCGGAGCAATTTCTGACGTCTTTCCTCGGCCTCGACCTCGGGTTCGGCTACCGGAAGCCCCTCCCGGAGCAGGGTCTCCTTCACCGGAGAGAGAACCGCCCGCAGCCTTGCCAGCACCAGGATCTCGTCCGGGGAGAGCCCCTCCCCGGCCCTTTCCAGATAGACTCCGCCGGTCAACTCCGCCACCAGTTTGGCCACACCTATGGCCTCGGCCTTTTCGGAGGGAAAGAGCCACCCCCGGATTTCTCCCCCGGAGCGGACCGCCTTAAGGGAGGCGGATCCGGAGAAGAGATCCTCCCGCAGGGATTCGGCCGTAGCCAGGATCCTTTCCGGGACCCGGTAGGAGAGGGCCAGGGTATGGATGCTCAGGCCGGCTAACCCCTCAAGAAAGGTCTTGAGGGCCCGGGGATCGGCGCCGCGGAAACCATAGATGGCCTGAGCAGGGTCTCCTACCAGGAAGAACCCCCCGGCCGGGAAAAGGGAGAGGAAACGGAAGATCTCCGGGGAGAGGTCCTGACATTCGTCGATGAGGACCTGATAGCCCGGGGGAAAAGGGGGCCTTTTTTCGGGCACCGCGAGGAGGAGCCGCAGGTAGTCGTAAAGATCGTTTGCGGAAAGGTAATCCAGATAGGCCTTGCGGAGGGAGGAATAGGCCGGGTGTCCGGAACGAACGGCCTCAAGAAGCTTGCGCGGAGATCCCGAAATTTTGAGCTTTCGGGCCAGACGCTGGATCAGGTCCGTGGCCTCTTCCTCGGAAAGAAGCCGGGGCGGGGCGTCTGCGGCTTCATAAAGGAGGTCATAAGCCAGGGAATGAAAGGTCTCCACGCGGGGCCCCGAGATTCCCAGGGCGGAGAGACGTTCGCGCAGCTCCCGGCAGGTCTTTACGGTAAAGGTGAGAAGAAAGATCCTTTCCGGAGGAACCCCCCGCCCCAGGAGATGAAGGACCCGGGCCAGGAGGAGGCGGGTTTTTCCGGCACCGGGGCCGGCTATCACCATGGCCGGCCCCGGGGTTTCGGCAGCCCTCTTCTGGAACTCGTCTAAAGGGAAACCCTTCATGGAAATCTTTATAATCCCGCCCCCGGAGGGGAACAATATCCAATTAAAATTTCCTAAAACCTGGAAAAAATAGTCTAAACCTTGTTTCTGTAAACAGGCCTTATATACTTGGGCCCATGGCGCTATATCATAAGTTGAAACGACTCATAGGTCGGGCCCTCCATCGGTACGAGATGCTGGCCCCCGGGGATCGGGTTCTGGTGGCTCTCTCCGGAGGGGCGGACAGTCTGGTCCTCACCTATTTTCTGGCCGAGTGGCGTCGCAAGGTCCCCTTCGATTACGAACTGCTGGCGGTGCATCTGGATATGGGTTTTGACCGGGGCCCGGGGTACCGGCAGGGGCTTTCCGCCCTGGAACGATTCTGTGAAGAACTGGGGGTGCCCTTTCGGGTGCTCGATACCGACTGCGCCACCCAGGCCCTTAAGGCCGCGGAACGAGGAAAACCCTCGCCCTGTTTCGTCTGCTCCTGGCACCGGAGAAAGTATCTCTTTCGGCTGGCCGGGGAGGAAAACTTCAACAAGATCGCTTTCGGGCACCACCGGGACGATCTGGTGGTGACCTTTTTCCTGAATATGTGTTTCCACGGGGAACTCTCCACCATTGTTCCGGTGCAGGAGATGTTCGGGGGACGCCTCTATCTTATTCGTCCCCTGGTTCTGGTGGAAAAGTCCGCCCTTAAGGCCTTTGCCCAGAGGGAAGGGTTCCCGGTGCTGGAGAATCCCTGCCCCTTTTCCGGGGAAACCCGCAGGGTCTTTATGGAGCGATGGCTGGAGGAACATCTTTACACCATCAATCCCAAGGTGCGGGGCTCGGTGTTTCGGGCCATCTTTAACTGTCGTCCGGAATATCTCCCGCGCTGAATCCCGCCTCCGGGGCCTTTTCGGGGCCGGGGTTTTGGTCCGAAGGAAGGGTTTACTTGAAGGAGAAAGGTTTTAAATTTTAAAGATCGGAAAGTTTAACGGGAGGTGATGGAGATGCCCATCTATGAATTTCGGTGTGACGATTGCGGGGAGCGTTTTGAGAAATTGTGTCTGAGCTCCCGTGACGAGCAAGAGACCCGGTGTCCGCGTTGCGGAAGTCCCCGGGTGCGGCGCGAATTTTCCACCTTTGCCTGTTCGCTGGGAGGCGGTTTCGGGTTCGGGTCCTGCGGCACCGGGGGGCACGGTTTCGGCTTCGGTTGAGCCTGAAGCCGGGAGGGGCGGTCCGTCCCTCGGAAAGGGCGGGGTGTTCCCCGCCTTTTTTCATCTTTACCGGTCCGAGAGGGTGAATGCTTACGGAAGTGGTCCATTTTCTGCTTGAGACCATCGGGCGTCTGGGTTATCCGGGGATCTTTCTACTGATGGCCCTGGAGTCCTCGTTCTTTCCCTTTCCCAGTGAGGTGGTGATCCCTCCGGCGGCCTATCTGGCGGCCCGGGGGGACATGGATCTTTTTCTGGTGATCTTTTCCGGTACCGGGGGGAGTCTGGCCGGGGCCTGGTTCAATTATCTCCTGGCCCTGAAGCTGGGGCGTCCGGCCCTGGGACATTTTCTGCGTCGTTACGGGGGGTATCTCTTTCTTTCCGAGGCCGCTCTGGTGCGGGTGGAGGAATTTTTCGCCCGTCACGGACATATCTCCACCTTTGTGGGGAGGCTTCTGCCCGGGGTGCGGCAGTATATAAGTCTTCCCGCCGGTCTGGGGCGCATGAATCCGTTCCTTTTTAGCCTCTTCACCCTGCTCGGGGCCGGCATCTGGGTCACGGTTCTGGCCCTTTGCGGTTATTTTCTGGGGAAAAATCAGGCCCTTTTACGCCAGGCCCTGCACCGGGCCGGGCTCGGAGCGGTGCTTCTGGCCCTCCTGTGTACGGGCCTTTATCTCTGGTATCACCGCCGGGGCTCAAAGACTTCCGCCTAGGGCAGTTTATTCCTCCGGGATATTTATCTTATCCCAGTCGTCGGGAATGGTTTCCAGCCGGGCAAGCTGTGGTTCGTGAAGGGGCAGGATGAGATCGGCCATCTTCTTGATGCGCAGGGTTTGTTCGTAGGCCTGATAGGCGTCGGTATGGATCCCCGGGGGAATAACCTCCCAGCCCAGGGCCCGCACCTCCCGCGGAGGCCAGTAGTTGGTGAAGATGGTGCAGACCCCGGTCAGCGCGGCTTTTCCCTTTTCCGTATCCACCAGCACGGTCATCCCTCCGTAGGTATGACCGGGGGTGTGGATCATCCAGATCCCGGGAAGGATCTCCTTATCCTCGGTGAGTTTGACGAACTGTCCGGCCTGATCCAGTTCCTCCACGAAATCCGCGGCGTAGCGAAAATCCAGCGGATGGGGTTCATAGAGGCTTTTGAACTCCAGTTCATGGGCATAGAAGACCGCGTTGACACACTTGAAGTCGTTTTCGCAGTGGTCATTATGGAGATGGGTGTGGAGCACGATATCGATGTCTTTGGGGGCCAGGCCGTAACGAGCCAGGGCCTCCTCGAAACGCCAGATCTTGGCTCCCAGGGCCTTCTCCCGGGCTTCGGTAATCACCGGGCCGAGGTATCCGGTATCCACCAGGACTACTTTATCTCCTCCCTCGATCAGCCATCCACACACCGGAACATGGATCTCGCGACCGTAACCGTGCTGATAGGTCATCATACCCTGGTCAAAAATCTTGCTTCCGAGGACCAGGGGATGAATGCGATAGAGGGCCATCCTCTTCCTCCTGCAAATTTTGTTGAGTCCAATTTACTTTTATAAGCCCCCGGATCCCTTAAGTCAAAGGGAGCCCGCCGGGAACAAATAC
>DRMH01000013.1 GCA_011322625.1 Thermosulfurimonas dismutans
GGCAGTAGGAGGATGGCCCTGGTAGTAGGATATTTTGCTTCAGCTGGCGAAACAGAAATACGAGCTCTTCCTCAGTTTTTACAAAAAATTTCTCCTAATGTCTTGTGGAAACGTTGTTTCCCGGCTAAAGAAAAACCAGCACCTAAATTTAGAGGTTATATTTCGCCAAAGAGTACAGAACGAGGTACAACAGGACATAATCTTGTTAGAAAAATTAAAGAAAGACTCCAAAAAATGCAAACTTTTCAAGATGAATACGATATATTTCTAGTAATAGATGATACAGATTGTCAAAATCCCCAAGAAAAGGATAAAGAGTTCAAACAAATCTTTGATCGCTTTTTAATCCGACGCTGGATAGGACTCTGGGCTTTACCGGAGATAGAATCGTGGTTTATTGCAGACCCTGAGAATTCTTTTCATAAAGTTTCGGAATTAAAGCAAAAATATGTTCCGTTCATTAATAAAATGAGAAATTTGTATTCCTTTTCCAGTCCAGAAGATTTTAATAATCTTTTAAGAAATAAGAATGGATGTCACGAAAAACTTTCTGATATTATTAGGAAAATTTTTGAAACTTTAGGTGTTTATTATAAAAAAGGAAAACATAGTGTTACCTTATTAAAGAATGTTGAACCAGATAATATAGCTAGAAATTGTCCAGTTTTTCGCGAAAGACTTTCGCGATTGAGGGAAGAGATACAATGCTAGTTCCTTATAGTTGGCTTAAAGAATTGGTAGCCACGGATCTTTCGGCTGAAGAGGTAGCGGAACTCCTTACCCTGGGAGGGCTCGAGGTGGAGGGGGTGGAGGAGGCCTACGAGACCCTGGGGCCGGTGGTGGTAGCGGAGATTATCCGCGTGGAACCGCATCCGGAGGCCGAAAGGCTCAGGGTTTGCGAGCTCTCGGACGGGAAGAACCTCCACACCGTGGTCTCTGGAGCGCCGGGGCTTGAGGTCGGGTTGAAGGTGGCCCTGGCTCTTCCAGGGGCGGTGACCTTCTCCGGGGAAAAGATCAATGAGGTCCGCATCCGGGGGGTGCTTTCCCGGGGGATGATCCTTTCGCCTTATGAGGCCGGGGTCTCGGAGGAACGGGATCGAATACTGGTGCTTCCCCGGGAAGCCCGTCCCGGGGAACCCTTCTACCGGGCCTTGGGGATCTCGGAGCCGGTCCTGGAGGTGGCGGTAACTCCCAATCGCGGGGATTGTCTCTCCGTCCTGGGGGTGGCCCGGGAGGTTTCGGTCTTGACCGGAGCCCCTCTCAGGCTTCCCGAGATACCGGAATTCCCGGAAGGGGAGGAAATCCGTAAAGTTTCCGGGGTGGAGGTTCTCGAGCCGGAACTCTGTCCGCGTTACGCCGGTCGAATCCTGCGCGGGGTGGAGATAAAGCCCTCGCCTTTCTGGATGGCCAAGAGGCTCTGGATGTGCGGTTTGCGGCCCCTCAACAACCTGGTGGATGTAACCAATTATGTGCTCCTGGAACTGGGGCAACCCCTTCATGCCTTTGACTGGGATAAGATCGAGGGGCGGAAGATTATTGTCCGCCGGGCCCGGGAGGGCGAGGAGATACGCACTCTCGACGGGGAGGTGCGACGGCTTTCCCCGGATATGTTGGTGATCGCCGATCAGAAGCAGCCGGTGGCCCTGGCCGGGATCATGGGGGGTGCGGAGAGCGGGGTGGGGGAAGATACCCGGGAGGTGTTCCTGGAGGCGGCATGGTTTCAACCCTCCTCGGTGAGACGCACGGCCCGGAGGCTTCGTCTCTCCACGGAGAGTTCTTATCGCTTTGAAAGGGGAGTGGATCCGGAGGGGGTGGTGCGGGCTCTGGATCGGGCCGCAGCTTTGATCCTGGAGACGGCCGGGGGGGAGATGGTCCCGGGTCGATGGGATCTTTATCTTCGTCCTCATCGTCCTCCCAGGATAGCGCTGCGGTTTTCCCGGTTGAAGGGGTATCTGGGTCTGGATCTGCCTCCGGAAAAGACCGCGGAAATGCTCTCCCGTTTGGGCGGCCGGGTGGAATTGAGAGAGGGGGGGTTAGATTTTCGGCCCCCCTCTTACCGGCATGATCTCGGCCTGGAGGAGGATCTCATCGAAGAGATAGCCCGTATTTACGGATACGATCGTCTGCCGGTGGCCCTTCCGGTGGGGGAACTTTCGGCCCGTCCTCCGGAAAGGGAGGATCGTTTGCTGGCCCGGACTCGGAGGGTGCTTGAGGCTCTGGGGTTTTATGAGATCATAACCTACAGTTTTATTTCTCCGGACCATCTCTCCGCTCTGGAGCTTCCTCCCGGGGATCACCGTCTTGCGGCGCTTCGTCTCTCCAATCCCCTCTCGGAGGCGCAGTCCGTGATGCGCACCACCCTGCTTCCGGGGCTGCTGGATACCGCCCGTTTCAATTATTTTCGGGAGGTCTCCCGCTTGAAGATCTTTGAGGTAGGGAGGGTCTTTCTGTCCGGGAAGGGAGACCTTCCGGAGGAAAGGCTCTCTCTGGGGTTCCTGATCTTTGGTTCGGCCCGGCCGGGGTTCTGGGCGGAAAAGGTTCCTCCGGCGGATGTTTATGATCTCAAAGGGGTTCTGGAAAGACTTTTGGCGGAATGGAATCTGGAGGGGCTGGAGATCCGTCCGGGTTCGGAGGAGGTTTTTCTTAAGGGAGGATGGTCTTTTTCTCTTCTGGCTTCCGGGCGTCGGGCAGGCTGGGCCGGGGCGCTTAAGGGATATGTTCGGGCTCGATTCGAGCTTCCCGATCCGGTATGGGTGGCGGAGATCGATCTTTCGGCCCTGCTGGATCTTCCGGAAAAACCCAAACTCTATCGGAAATTGCCCCGTTATCCGGCCACCTCGCGGGATCTTACCCTCATTATTTCCGATTCGCTGCCGGCCGGAGAGATCTTGCAATTTATCCGGAACCTGGATATTCCTTATCTAGAAAGGGTGGAGGTGGTGGATGTGTATCGTGGGGATCCCATTCCCGAGGGAGAAAGGAGCCTCACCCTGCGTTTTCTCTATCGTTCTCCCGAGCGCACCCTTAAGGACGAGGAGGTGAACCGGATCCAGGAGGAGGTCTCCGAGAGGATTATGGCTCATTTTAAGGCCCGTCCGAGGTAGGAGATGAAGGGAAGAAAGACGGTCACCAAGCGGGATCTGGCGCGAAGGCTTCACGAAAGGTTCGGTTTTTCGGAACGTAGTATGTATCGTTTTGTGGATGTGCTTCTGGAGGAGATCAAGATTGCACTTGAGCGGGGAGAGGAGGTAAAAATTCATCATTTCGGGGTTTTTCGGGTGCATCGACGCAAACCCCGTCGGGGGGTCAATCCCAGGACCGGGGAGAGTATTATTATCCCCGGGGCACGGAAGGTGCTCTTCCGTCCGGCCCCTACGCTCAAGGCCCTTTTACATGCCCAGGAATGAGGGAGTCCGTTATCACACCATTAGTGAGGTTTCCGAGCTTCTCGGGGTGGAGCCCCACGTAATCCGTTACTGGGAAAAGGAATTTCCGCAATTAAAGCCCCGTCGCATAGCCGGTCGTCGTTTTTACGGTTCCAAGGAGATAGAGTTGCTGCGCAGGATAAAGCATCTTCTGTACGAGAAGGGATATACCATTTCCGGGGCCAGGAAGGTCTTGAGCGGGGATGATTCCGGAGAGGCTCCCTGCAGGGAAATCCTGGCCGAGGTGCGCCGCGAGCTGGAGGAACTTTATCGGAGCCTTTCCTGAATCTGGACTTGACAAATCCAATTTAAAAGTTATTATACTCGATATAGTAAATCCACAAAAGGAGGTTTCAAGATGGCCGAGAGATTAGGAATTTATAGGTGTAATGTATGCGGCAATATAGTCATGGTGCTCAACGCCGGTCGCGGCGAGCTGGTTTGTTGCGGAAAACCCATGGAAAAACTCGAACCCGGAACTACGGATGCCGCGGTGGAAAAGCATGTTCCGGTGCTCGAAAGGGTGGAGGGGGGCTACAAGGTGAGGGTGGGAAGCGTTCCCCATCCCATGGAGGAGAAACACTATATTCAGTGGATCGAGCTTCAGGCCGAGGGCAAATCCTATATCCAGTTTCTCAAGCCCGGTGAGGCTCCGGAGGCCTTCTTCGCCGTAGAGGCTGAGAGGGTTACCGCACGGGAATACTGTAATCTCCATGGACTTTGGGCTTCATCTAACGATTAAAAAATTTAGTCTAAGGGGGGAACATAATGAAGAAATATCAGTGTAATGTTTGCGGATATATCTATGATCCGGCTCAGGGGGATCCGGACCGAAATATATCACCGGGAACGGCCTTCGAGGATCTTCCCGAGGACTGGACCTGTCCGGTCTGCGGAGCAGCCAAGAGCGAATTTTCCCCCTACGAGGATTGATTAGAGAAAACGGAATCTGAATTTCTTTTAAAAGGAGGGATAGTTATGGGAGCGGTGAAAATCAAAGATGGATTCTACTGGGTGGGGGCGGTGGACTGGAATGTGCGCGATTTCCACGGTTACACCACCCATCGGGGAAGCACCTATAACGCCTATCTTCTTACGGATTCGGAAAAGACGGTGCTCTTCGATACGGTAAAGGCCGGTTTCTTTGAAACCCTGATGACCCACATCCGGGAGGTGATCGGGAATCCGGAGAGGATCGACTACCTGGTGATCAACCACATCGAGCCCGACCACGGCGGGGCCATCGCCCGGGTGGTGGAGGCCGTAAAACCGGAAAAGATCTTCTGCACCCGAAACGCCCGTCTGGGGATGATCGGCTACTTCCACCGGGAGGATTGGCCCTTTGTGGAGGTCAAGACCGGGGACGAACTAAAGACCGGGACCCGAACCATAAAATTCATCGAGACCCCCATGGTGCACTGGCCGGACAGCATGGTCTCCTACATTCCGGAGGACAAAATCCTCATCTCGCAGGATGCCTTCGGGGAACACTATGCCACCAGCACCCGTTTTGACGATGAGGCCAACTTCTGCGAGCTCTTTCAGGAGGTGGCCAAGTACTACGCCAACATCGTGCTTCCCTTCTCCCCCCAGGTCCAGAAGGTGCTCAAGGCCATTCAGGATCTCAAGCTTGAGATCGAGATGATCTGTCCGGATCACGGGGTGATCTGGCGCAGGCATGTGAAGGAGATCGTCGAGGCCTATGATCGGTGGAGCCGTTACGAGGCCAAGCCCCGGGTGCTGGTGATCTATGATACCATGTGGGCAAGTACGGAGATGATGGCCTGGGCCGTCTATGAGGGAGCGGTGAAAGAGGGTGTGGAGGCGGAGCTTTTTAAGCTTTCGGTCTCGGACGAGACCGAGCTCATGGCCGAGGTGCTAGAGGCGAAGGGTCTGGCCTTTGGGTCTCCCACGCTCAATAACGGGCTCCTTCCCACGGTGGCGGGCTTTACCACCTATATGAAGGGGCTTCGTCCCCGAAAGAAGCTGGGATTTTCCTTCGGCTCTTACGGCTGGAGCGGGGAGGCGGTAAAACATCTGAACAAGATCTTTGAGGAGACCAAGACCGAGCTCGTGCACGAGGGCTTTAAGGTGAAGTATCGTCCCACGGTGGAGGATCTCAAGCAGTGCGAGGAGCTGGGGCGGCTTCTTGCCCGCAGGGTAAAAGAGGCCTGCGGTGTCTAGGGTAAGGGATTTTCGGCGGGAGGTCTGGGGAGTCCTTTCTTCGGTGCCGGACCTCCCGCGGCTCCTTGAGGCCCTGGGGCGTTTTCCGCCGCGAAAGCTCGTCAGTCCCCTCATCGGGGCCTTCTGTCACCGCGAGGAGGTGGTGCGCTGGCGGGCCATACTTTCCCTGGGGCCCACGGTGGCCCGCATCGCCGAGGAGGATCTCGAGGCCGCCCGCATCGTGATCCGGCGTCTCATGTGGATGCTTAACGAGGAATCCGGGGGTATGGCCTGGGGGGCGCCGGAGGGGATGGCCGAGTGTCTCTACCACCATCCGAGGCTTTCCGAGGAATACACCCCCATCCTGGTCTCTTACCTCCGACCCGACGGAAACATGCTGGAATATCCCCCGGCCCAGCGCGGCGTGGCCTGGGGCATAGGGCGTCTTGCGGAAAAAGAGAGGGAGAGGCTACTTGCGCTTCGGGCCCCTGAATACCTGGAGCCTCTTCTTTCCTCCCCTGACTTCGCGGTGGCCGGGCTTTCGGCCTGGGCTCTGGGAAGGCTTTCTCCCCTTCCGGAACAAGAACTTTTAATCCCCAAGCTTGAGGCCCTGCTTTCCCGCGAGGAAGAGGTATTTTTCTATGACGGAGATCGGTTATCCCCGCATCCGGTAAGGGCCCTGGCGAAAGAAGCCCTGGAGTTAATGGGCAGGGGTTAGTTTTTCCACCAGCTCGAAGGTGATCTGCCGGCGGCGGAGGTTTACCTCCTTTACCCTGACCCGCACCCGGTCGCCCAGCCGAAAGATCTTTCCGGTGCGGCGGCCCACCAGGCGGTGGTTCTTTTCGTCAAGGAAATAATAGTCGTCGTGGAGATCCACCAGACGCACCAGGCCGGAGACGAAGTATTCCTCAAGCTCCACGAAGAATCCGAAGGCGGTTACTCCGGAGATGATCCCGGTAAAGGTCTCTCCGATATGATCCCGCATGAAGCGTACCTGTACCCGTTCGAACATCTCGCGCTCGGCCTCCATGGCCGTGCGTTCCCGCTGAGAGAGGTGTTTTCCCATCTCGATGAGTTTTTCGTAAGGGTAGGGCGGGCGCTTGCGCCTGAGGGCGGCCTTGAGTACCCGGTGGACCACCAGGTCGGGATAACGCCTTATGGGAGAAGTAAAGTGACAGTAACAGTTTGAGGCCAGGCCGAAGTGGCCGATGTTTTCCGGGGAATACTGGGCCTGTTTCATGGAACGCAGAAGGAGCATGTTCACCAGATAGGCATAGGGTTTCCCCGCCGAAAGCCTCACCACCTCCTGCACCCAGGAGGGATCGGGCTCGAGGGGAACCTCTAGATCCAGCCCCAGAGTGCGGGCGAATTCCACAAATTCCCGAAGTTTTAACGGTTCCGGGGCTTCATGTACCCGGTAAAGAAAGGAATAGCCCCGATCCTCAAGGAATCGGGCCACGGCTTCGTTGGCCGCGATCATGAATTCCTCGATGAGGAAGTGGGCGAGGTGTCTTTCCCGGCGGACGATGTCGGTGATCTCACCCTGGACATCCAGGCGCACTTCCGGTTCCGGAAGGTCAAAGTCGATGCTTCCGCGGGAAAGCCGTCTCTCCCGCAGGAGCATGGCCAGTTCCGCGGCGTTCTCAAGCATCCGGAGGAGGGATTTATATTTCCGCCGGAGCTCCCGGTCGCGGTCAACCAGCATGGCCTTGACCTCAGTGTAGGTGAGACGGGCGTGACTGAAGATCACCGCCGGATAGAATCTACTTCTCCGGACCCGGCCCTCCCGATCGAAGTCTATCTCCACGGCCATGGCCAGCCTTTCCACCCGGGGATTGAGGCTACAGATGCCGTTAGAGAGCTTTTCCGGGAACATGGGGACCACCATATTCGGGAAATAGACGCTGGTTCCCCGGTGGTAGGCCTCCTCGTCGAGGGCCGACCCCGGAGGCACATAATGGGAGACATCGGCGATGGCCACATAGAGCTTGTAGCCGGTGCGGGTGCGCCGTACGCATACGGCATCGTCGAAATCCCGGGCGTTTTCCCCGTCGATGGTTACCAGAGGGACCCGGGTGAGATCCCGGCGCCCGGTTTTGTCCTCCGGACGCACGGTATCCGGGATCTTCCTTAACTCCTCCCGCACCCTGCGGTTCCAGCGGTGAGGAAGCTCGTAATTGTAGATTACGGCCCGGGCCTGGGTTTCGAGATCCTCCGGATCTCCCAGCACCTCCACCACCCGACCCTCGGGGATCCGGCGTCCGGGAGAAAAATCGGTGATCTCCGCCACCACCAGGTCTCCGTCCTCGGCTCCACGGGTCTTGTCCGGGGGAATGAGGATCTCGATGGGAAGTCTCTCGTCCTCGGGGATTACCGTGGAGACCCGACGGCTCCGGTAGAAAAAGCCCACGATCTTTTTGCGTCGGCGCTCCAGGATGCGAATGACCGTGCCCTCCGGGCCTTTCTTGGTGCGGCGTTCAATGCGGGCCACTACCAGGTCGCCATCCAGCGCCCCCTTGAGCCTTCCCGGAGGGATAAACACCGATGGCGCGTTTTCGTCTTCCGGATTTACGAAACCGTAGCCGTCGGGATGTACGGAAAGCCTTCCGGCCACCAGTTGCATGTGCTCCGGAAGGCCGTAACGCCGCCCTTTGATATGGACCAGGAGGCCCTCTCCGACCATGTGTTTTATAAGACGCCGGAAAGCGGCCCTTTCGGTTTTGGGGATGTGAAGCAGGTGATAGAGTTCCCGCAGAAGAAGGGGTCTTCCGGCTTTTTTAAAAGCCTCTCTTATTTTTTCTTCTAGGGATTTTTTACGACCTTTAACCACCGAAGATCAGCGCAGAAAGTTGATGAGGGTTATGAGAAAGGCCAGGAAACCGAAGCCGATGCCCATAAACCACTGAAGAAAGGAAAGCCGTTTTTCGAGGTTTTGGAAGCGTTTTTCCATGGCTTCGAAGCGCTGCTGATTGGCCTTTTCCATGGCCTCGAAGCGGGCATTCATTTCGCGATGTAGCGCCTCGAAGCGTTTTTCCATGGCTTCGAAGCGCTGCTGATTGGCCTTTTCCATGGCCTCGAAGCGTTTATCTATAGCCTCGAAGCGCTGTTGGTTGGCCTTTTCCATGGCCTCGAAGCGTTTATCTATAGCCTCGAAGCGGGCATTCATTTCGCGAAGCAGGGAGAGCTGGATCTCGCGCAGGGCCTTTAGTTCTTCCTCCACCCGGACGATACGTTCAAGAAGGGAAAACTCGCGGGCCCGCTCCTCGTTGCGGCGTATGTAGTCCTCCACCGCTTTGGATATAAGGGAGGCGGCCTTGGTCTCGAGGATCCTTTCTATCAGAGCCTCAAGATTCTGATTTTCCACCTGCATAACTCCAGAATAATAACAAACGGGTGAGAGGTAAACCCCCCTCACCCGTTCTATGTTTCAAATTTATTCAAAAATTACCGTTTGAGGTTGATGAGCTCGTCCAGCATGGTGTCGGTTACGGTGATGATACGGGCGTCGGCCTGGAAACCCCGCTGGAAGATGATCATCTTCACGAACTGTTCTCCCAGGTCCACATTGGACTGCTCCAGGCTATTGGGAGCAATGGAACCCAGGCCGTTGGTGCGCGGTTTTCCGGTAATGGGAGGCCCCGAACCCGTGGTCTCCCGATAGAGGTTACCGCCCACCTTGTCCAGTTTTTCCGGGGCGTTGAAGTTGGCCAGCGCCACCATCCAGAGGGGGATGACCCGTCCGTTTGAATAATGCCCGGTGATCACCCCGTCGGTGTTCACGGATACCGTCTCCAGCGATCCGGGGCCGAAACCGTTCTGGTCAAAAAAGATGGTGGAGTTACTGGTGGCATACTGGGTGGTGCGCACCGACTCCGATCGCCAGGAGTCTTTGTAATAATAACCGAAATTGAGTTCGATCTGTTGCAGGGCCTTGGCGTTGGCCCCCTGATCCTGTTCGGAGCCGGCGGGGTAATTATCCACCAGATCAATACCCAGAAAGTCGGCGATGAGAAGAGGATAACCATTGGCCCCCAGGGCATTGAATCCATCCACCGGATCCGGCACCGGGTTACCGTTGGTGCCCACAATTTTTACCGGAGCACCGGTATTGGCATCCAAGCGGTAGGTTTCATAAAAATTCTTGACGTTACCCTGATTGTCGAAGGAAAGCCGACCATACATCAGGACCCCGCGTTTGCTCGCCGCATAGGTGGCTCCCGAGGGAACATCTTTGTTCACGGTGATACTCCCCTCCTGGGTGGTCCACTGCATGGGATCGGTATCCCTCACGAAATCCCTCTGGTCCTCGCTGGGGTTGCAGGTTACCAGAAACTCGTAGGTATTGTCCTTGGTGGTGGTATCGTAATAGATGGTAATCTCATGCGGAGTCCCCAGAGAGTCATAAACCGTAAGGGTGGTGCGATAGGTATATTCGGTGGAGGCCAGGGGGGTTTCGTTGCGGGCATCCCATCTATCAAGCAGGGTGGAGACCTCCTGCAGGGCATAGCGGGTATCGTTTAAACTGGTGCCGGCCGTGGTCCCCGAGGTGGGGATCTGGGACCAGTCGATGTTTACTTGCTGGGTGGTTCCGTCCAGGAAGAACCAGGCCGAGGTGTCGGAGGAATTGGTGCCCCTGGCCAGGATGATTCCTCCCTCCCCGGAGGGGTCGGAAGGGGCGGGAGTGGTGGGATTTTCCACCACATAATAGTCCCACCGGCTATCCGTGCTGTCGTAATAGAGCCAGATCCGCAGCGGTCTGTCCGTGCCGTTGGCGTCCTTTACCGTGAAATCATGATAGACCCAGGTATCATTCTGGAGATAATCCGCCCCGCCGGTGGTGTCCAGACTTATCTCCACCCTGCCTTCTCTTCCCGGAGCGGAGATGGAGTCCGCACTAGAGGTGTGGGTCAGCGAACTCCAGTCGATAATAATCTTTTCCCCGGTGTCGGGGAGCTCGATGGTGGCCCTGGTGCTGGTGACCGCGGTGCCCTGGGCCAAAATAGAGGCATTGTCCACATCGGTGATGGTGTAGTCCCATTTGTTGGTGGAGGGATTATACGTTAGGTCCACCTGGATCTTGTGGTCCGTTCCATTTACATCCCGGATCACAAAAGTGGTGGAGGCGCTGCCGCTGCTGCTGGCATCTCCGATGTCTCCGTTGAGACTCACCACCAGGCTCTCCAGTTCCTCCCTTGCATCCAGATTGGTGATGACATCGATCTTGGAGGTGGCCACCGGGGAGGAGGTGCGGTCGATCCGGATGTCGGTGATGGCTCCGGTGATGTCTCCGGTGTTCTCGTCGATGCGCCAGCCCTGCACCCGGAACCCCGCCGGATTGACCAGGTAGCCGTTTTTATCCACCGTGAACTGTCCATCGCGGGTATAGAAGATATTCCCGGTGGAGGAGGGCTCCTTAACCATGAAGAAACCGTTTCCGGCGATGGCCAGATCCGTGGGGCTGGCCGTGGATTCAAAGGAACCCTGTCCGAAGGTGGGGTAGAGGGCTTGCACCGTGGCTCCGCGACCGAGCTGCCCGGACCCTGAGGCGGTGTTGATGCTCTGGGCCATTACATCCTGAAAGGTGATCCGGGCTCCCTTAAAAGCCGTGGTGTTAAGGTTGGCCACATTATCCCCCACCACACTCATACCGTGCCCCAGACTTTTGAGGCCGCTGGTTCCGGTGAAAAGGGCATCGGTTAAGGCCATGGCCTATCCCTCCTTAAATATGTTTTCGGAAGCATTTACCGAATCCTTAAAAAGTCCTCGAGCATCTGATCCGCGGTGGTAATCACCCGGGCGTTGGATTGAAAGGCCCGCTGCAGGGTAATCAGATTCACCATCTCCGTGGCCAGATCCACATTGGATTCCTCCAGGGCACCGGAATTCAGCGTGGCCGCCGAGGTGCGCCCGGGAGCCACGAGCTGAGCCAGAGTGATATCCTTGGCCCGGAAGAGATTGGCTCCGGCCCGTTCCAGGACATCCTCCACCCCGGTAAAGTCGGCCAGAAAGATTCGCCCCACCTCCAGTTTCTGCTGATTGGTATAAAAGGCCCGTACCATACCCTCATGATCTATCTCCACCCGGTCGAATAGTCCCGGTGGATAGCCGTCCTGGTCCTGATAATAAACAGCGAAGGGAGCCCCGTAGAGATGGATGGACTGGGGGGTCCTTACCAGGGAACCGTCCTGATAATAAAATCCCAGATCCAGGGTGATGGTCTGAGGTTCACCGGTGAAATTAACCGTAAACTGGGGACGCCCCAGGGTATTTAGATCCAGAGGGGTTAGAGCCCCCGAGGGATCCACGGAGTAAAATTCGGCCGAGGAAATGTCTCCCCTGGCCCCGAAATTAAGAGTCCCCCAGAGAAGGGCCCCGGCGTAACGCCCTGTCCCCCGGCGGTCTTCGGTGGGGTCGGCCAGGGTCAGGAGCATTTCGTACTGGTTGTTCTGGTCCGTGGTGTCGAAATAAAGGTTCAGGTTGTGGGAGACCCCGGTGGTATCATAAATGGTGAGGGTGGTAACGAACTCGTAGTCCTGGGTGGAAATGGGAGGATCGTTGGCCGCATCCCAGGCCTCAAGGAGACTTCGGGGGGTCTCCTCGGTCTCCTTGCGGGCATCGAGGTTCATTTCCAGGTGCACAATTTCCGTCCCTCGTCCGGGTATGCTTCGGGGAATCTCCAGAGGAGAAAGAGCGGTGAGGGCGGAGGGGGTGGCGTCCGGAGCCGCTCCCAGAAGACGATATCCCGCAGGGGAAACCATCCGCAGGGTTCCGGTCCCGGTTTCCTCAAGCAGGAACTGTCCGTCCCGGGTAAAAAAGGTGTTCCCCTGGGCATCCTGAACCACGAAGAACCCTTTTCCCATGATGGCCAGATCGGTGGGAATATCCGTGGCGGTTATGGCTCCTGAGGAAAAATTGATATCAATATCCTTTACCAGGCTGCCCAGCCCCTTCTTGCGGGGCCATACCTCTCCGGTGACCTCGGCCAGGAGATCCTCAAATAAGGCCCGGGCCCCCTTGAACCCGGTGGTATTTAGATTGGCGATGTTATCCGCCGCCACCCGCATACCCCGGGTCTGGCTGTTTACCCCGGAGTAGCCCACATAAATGCTTCCGAAAAGTCCCATGCTCTCCCTCCTAAATTTGATAGAGGATTTCCTGGAGATCGGAGAGCTTGACCTTTTCTTCGCCGTTTACCGTTACCCGAGGGGTCTCTCCCAGTTCCGCACTGGTAACCCTTCCATAGACCGAAATTTCGGCCTTAAGTGGTTTTCCTCCGGAAAGCAGACGCAGGCGATAGCTCCCATCCGGGACCTTCTGACCCTGATTATCGGTGGCGTCCCAGTCCAGAACATGTTTTCCGGCGGAAAGGTTACCCAGATTCAGGCGCCTGACCTCCCTGCCCCGGGCATCCTGGATTACGGCCTGAACCTGGTAGGCCGGTTGATCGAGTGTGAATTCCGCGCCCAGAAATCGCCCCTTTTCTACCCGTCCGTAATCTCCCTTTATTTTCACTATGCGTCCTATCAGGGAGGACAGGGTGGCCAGTTGGTTGGTTTTCACCGTCTCCATAAACTTTTCGAATCCCTCGTTAAGCTTAAAGAGCTGGTCCACCTGGCTGAAAAGGGCCATCTGCATGGCCATCTCATTGTTTTCGATGGGCTTCATGGGGTCCTGAAACTGTAACTGTTTGATAAAGAGGAGAATGAAGTCCTCCCGGCTCAGGGTCTTCTTGGGGGTTCTTTTCAGGGCCAGGGGTTGTCCGGTTTGGGGGTTTACTCCGGCGATCATTTTAGGCCTCCTCAGACCACCAGATTCAGGGCTCCGTTATGCCAGGGCCGCAGAGGCCCTTCCTTCGGGGCCGTTTCCTTTATTTTTTCCACCCCGGAGGTCCTTCCGGGGCTTTCCTTTCGGTGTTCATGAAAGGAGCGCTCTTCACTGTAACGCCAGCCGCTTCCTCCGCCGGCCAGATCCACCCGAAAATCCGTAAGGGTAAAGCCCAGTTCCTCCAGGTTTTGTCGAAGATGATGGAGGTGGGCCTGGAGCTCCTGGGCGGCTTCGGGCTTTTCCACCCTTAAGAAAAGATGTACCTCCTGACGATGGAGCCGCAGGTCGATTTCCATTTCTCCCAGATCCGGGGGTTCGAGCTTGACCCGGGCCTTCTTCTCTCCGGAGGGATGCACCTCCAGGAGGAGATCTCGAATCATCTCCGAAAGTTGGCCGGGGGTGTAGGAGGGTAGGCGAGGAACCTCGAGGGCTTCGGGATGAAGACCATGCCCGGGGCCGGGGGGAGAAAGGTCCGGCCGGGAGGAAAGAAAAGGCCCCTCAGGGCGGATATGAGAGGACTCCTCCCCGGAGGGGCCGTGAAGGGAGCTTCCGGAGGAGGAAACGGTCCTCGAAGATATAGGCCCGGAGCGATAGGCCTCCACGAACTCCGGTCTTTTGCGCATGGAAGTCCCGGAGAGGATCCTCTCTCCGGAGCGGGAGGCAGGATCCGACTCCGGAGAAGTCTTTGCGGAAGTCCCCGGGGTCTTTGAGATGGAGGAGAGAGGGTGCCCGGAGGGATAAGGGACTTTCCCCGGAGCCCCGGACCTGAGGGGCGGGTCCGGCGGAATCTGTTCCGGCCCCGGACTCCCTTTCACCTTTTGAGAATCCGGCTGCGCGAGGGAGACCTTTATATTCGGTTTCGGGAATATCGGCCCTTCTTCCCGATTCCGCCCCGGGCCCCCGGAAGGCGGGAAGAATTTTTCTCCCTTAGCGGCAATTTTTTCCGGAAGAGGGAATTCGACTTTGAACCCCGCTTCGGCTCTTTCCGGAGAGATACTTTCGATCTTCTTTACCGAAGGGCCCTCCGGACTCGGATCCTTCGAGATCGAGTCTTTCGGGATCAAAGCCTTCGGGCCGGGCTTGTCCGAATCCCCTCCCCGCAGGTCCGGGATCTCTTCCGAGCCCTGAAGCGGATTGGTTCCCGAAGGGAGCCAGACAGGCTTTGGAGAATCGGAGCCTTCCCCTGCCCCCGAGATCGGGGCATTCGTTTCGGAGAAAGAAAGGGGGATTAAAGGAGTGGATGCAGGGGCCTTTTTTTCCGTTTTTTCCGCCTCCGGGCTCAGGGCTTCTTCCGGAGTCTGCATACCCGAGGGAAAGAGGAGCTGGAGTAAAAGGGCCAGGAAATCCGCTCCCTCCGCGGAGAACCGGGTTCCCGCATCTCCCTTTTCTCCGAGCCCCTGGATGGGTAGCAAATTTATCAAGCCGGTCATATCGCTAAGCTTAAATGCAAAGACAGTGCCAGATTCTTTGGGCCGAAGGTATGGAAAAGTTCCCGAGAAAAACCCCCCTTTTCTCCGGTTGAAGGGGGGAGGATTCCTTCCCGGATCCGGGAAAAATTTTCCCCTTGGGGCAAAAATTGCCTTCTCTTTAGCTTGACACCGGAGAGGCCGTTCTTACTTTACCTTTGCGGAAAATATTAAGCAGGAGGTTGAAGGAAATGCGGCTGGATCGTTTCACCTTCAAGGCTCAGGATGCCCTGCAGGAGGCCCAGAGGATAGCCGAAAGTCGGGGGCATCAGCAGCTCGAGCCGGAGCATCTGCTCAAGGCCCTGGTGGAGCAGGAAGGGGGCCTGGTCCCCATGATCCTGGATCGTCTGGGGGTAAACAATCGTCTGGTGTCCTCGGATCTCGACGAATATCTGGATAAACTGCCTCAGGTTTCCGGAGCCGGATTTCAGGTTTACCTTTCCATGACCCTTAAGCAGGTCCTGGATGCCGCCGAGCGTCTGGCCCGCGAGATGCGGGATGAATATATCTCCACCGAGCATCTGCTCCTTTCCATCCTGGACACCCACACCGAGGCGGCCCGCATCCTGCACCAGCGCGGGGTGAGCAGGGAAAATGTCCTGGAAACCATTCGCGAGATCAGGAAGGGGCAGCGGATCACGGATCAGAATCCCGAAGATAAGTACCAGGCGCTCGAGAAGTTCGGGCGGGATCTCACGGCGCTCGCCCGGGCCGGAAAGCTCGATCCCGTAATCGGCCGTGACGAGGAGATCCGCCGGGTGATTCAGATCCTCTCCCGCCGCACCAAGAACAATCCGGTGCTGGTGGGTGAGCCCGGGGTGGGTAAAACGGCCATTGTGGAGGGGCTGGCCCAGCGGATCGTGGCCGGCGATGTTCCGGATCCCCTCAAAAACAAGCGCCTGGTGCAGCTCGATCTCGGGGCCCTCATTGCCGGAACCAAGTTCCGGGGCGAGTTCGAGGAGAGGCTCAAGGCCGTGCTGCGGGAGATCCAGGCGAGCGAGGGCGAGATCATCCTTTTCATCGACGAGATCCACACCCTGGTGGGGGCCGGGGCGGCCGAAGGGGCCATGGATGCGGCCAACATGCTTAAGCCGGCCCTTGCCCGGGGTGAGCTTCACTGTATCGGGGCCACCACCATCGACGAATACCGCAAACACATCGAAAAGGACCCGGCCCTTGAGCGCCGGTTTCAGCCGGTCTATGTGGATGAGCCCTCGGTGGAGGAGGCCATCGCCATCCTGCGCGGGCTTAAGGAGAAATACGAAGTGCACCACGGGGTGCGCATCACCGATAGCGCCATCGTGGCCGCGGTGACCCTTTCCCATCGCTACATTACCGACCGCTACCTCCCGGACAAGGCCATCGACCTCATCGACGAGGCCGCGGCCAAGCTGCGGATCGAGATCGACTCCATGCCCATGGAGATTGACGAGGTGGAGCGGAAGATCAAACAGCTCGAGATCGAAAAGGTGGCCCTGGAGAAGGAGACCGACCCGCGGGCCCGCGAAAGGTTGCACAAGATCGAAAGCCAGCTCGAGGAGCTTCGGGCCCGGGCCGACGAGATGAAGCGTCAGTGGCAGGAGGAGCGGGAGGTTATCGTCAAGATCCGCAACTTAAAGGAGAAGATCGACCAGCTCCGCATCGAGGCCCAGCAGGCCGAGAGAAAGGGAGACCTCAACCGGGTGGCGGAGATCATCTACGGCCAGATCCCGCAGCTCGAAAAGGAGCTTGAGGCCGAAAATAGGCACTTGGAGGAGCTTCACAAAAAGCACGGCCGTCGTTTTCTCAAGGAGGAGGTTGACGCCGAGGATGTGGCCCAGATCGTGGCCAAGTGGACGGGTATTCCGGTCTCGCGTCTGCTTGAGTCCGAGCGCGAGAAGCTTCTCAAGATGGAAGAAAGGCTCAAACAGCGGGTGGTGGGCCAGGATCACGCCATTTCCGCCATCGCCAACGCCGTGCGTCGGGCCCGGGCCGGACTCAAAGATCCCAACCGGCCCATCGGGTCCTTCATGTTCCTGGGGCCCACCGGCGTGGGGAAGACCGAACTGGCCAAGGCCCTTGCGGAGTTCATGTTCGATACCGAGGAGGCCATGATCCGCATCGACATGACCGAATACATGGAAAAACACGCGGTCTCCCGGCTCATCGGGGCCCCGCCGGGGTATGTAGGCTACGAGGAGGGCGGGCAGCTCACCGAGGCCGTACGTCGCAGGCCCTATTCCGTGATCCTCTTTGACGAGATCGAGAAGGCCCATCCGGATGTCTTCAACATCCTGCTCCAGATCCTTGATGACGGAAGGCTCACCGATGGTAAGGGCCGCACGGTGGATTTCCGCAACACCATCATCATCATGACCTCGAACATCGGGAGCCAGTGGATCCAGGAACTCACCGTGGATCGCCAGGAGATGGAGCGTCGGGTGATGGAGGCCTTAAGGGCCCACTTTCGACCGGAGTTCCTGAACCGCATCGACGAGATCATCATCTTTAACCGCCTGGGCCGCGAGGAACTCATGCGCATCGTGGAGATTCAGATCCGTTATCTCCGGGAGCGCCTGGCGGAAAGGCACATTACCATCGAACTTACGGACAGGGCCCGCGAGTGGCTGGCCAATGTGGGGTACGATCCGGTCTATGGGGCAAGACCCCTGCGCCGGGCCATACAGCGCTACGTGGAGGATCCCCTGGCCATGAAGATCCTGGCCGGGGAATTCGGCGAGGGCGACCACGTGGTGGTGGACCTCGATGAAGCCAAAAACGAGCTCACCTTCCGAAAAGGAGGCTAAAAGGTGGGTTTGGTCTATGTTTCGGGGATCGTTTCGCACGGGGATCGCGAGGAAGAGGTAGAGTTTCTGGTGGATAGCGGTGCCACTTATTCCCTTCTCAAAAAGGAGGTCTGGCAGCGGCTCGGGCTCGCCCCCCGCCGGGAGGCGGAGTTTTTGCTTGCCGACGGAACCCGGGTGAAAAGAAAGATCTCGGAGTGTTATTTTCGTTTTCCCTTCGGAGAGGGGCATTCCCCGGTAGTTCTGGGGGAGGAGGGCGACGATGAGAATCTCCTCGGGGTGGTCACCCTTGAGATCCTGGGGGTGATTCTTGACCCCTTTAAGAGGGAGCTTCGGCCGGCGAGGTTGCTTCTTAAATGAGGTATCGGGTGATCTTCATGGGGACCCCGGAGTTCGCCGTTCCGGCCCTCCGGGTCCTTCTTGAGAGCGAGGAAGTGGTGGCGGTGGTCACCCAGCCGGATCGTCCCCGGGGCCGCGGCCGCCGTCTCCGTCCCTCGCCGGTAAAAGAGGTGGCTCTCTCCGCGGGCCTTCCGGTGCTTGAGCCGGAAAGACTTAAAGACCCCGAATTTCTTTCCGCGCTCAAAGCCTTCTCCCCGGACCTTATCGTGGTCGCGGCCTACGGGAAGATCCTTCCCCGGGAGGTGCTTGAGCTTCCGCGCCTCGGGTGCTGGAACATCCATGCCTCTCTTCTTCCGGCCTATCGCGGGGCTGATCCCATCCGCTGGGCCATCTTAAGGGGCGAACGCCGCACCGGGATCACCATCATGCAGATGGACGAGGGGCTGGATACCGGCCCCATCCTCCTTCAGAAGGAGACCGAAATAGGGGAGGAGGAAACCGGGGGAGAGCTTTACGCCCGGCTCTCCGTGCTCGGGGCCGAGGCCCTGCTTGAGACCCTTTCGCTTCACAAAGAGGGTCGCCTTAAGCCCCGGCCCCAGCCCGAGGAGGGGGTAAGCTACGCCCCGCCCATCAAAAAAGAGGATGCCCGGCTTGATTTCTCCCTTCCCGCGGGGGAACTCTCCCTACGCATCCGGGCCTTTGATCCCCGCCCCGGGGCCTTTACCCTCCTTGAGGGAAAGATTTTTAAGCTTTTTCGTCCTGAGGCACTTTCCGAAAATCCCCCGGATCCTCCGGGGACCATCCTCGGGGTGAGGGAGGGGCGGCTTCTGGTCACCTGTGGCGAGGGAATTCTTGCCGTCTCCGAGGTCCAGCTCGAGGGGAAACGCCGGGTCCCGGTGGCTGAGTTTCTCAAGGGGCACCGCCTTTCCCCCGGGACCCGTCTCGGTAGCTAAGCCAGTTCCCTTCCGGTGGTGGTCATGGAGAGGCTACAATGAAGGATTCCCTTTAGGGATTTGATCCGATCCGCCAGGTCCCGCACCGCTCCCACCTCGCCCTTTACGATAATGACCTCCAGACAGTGATCGTGATCCAGATGGATGTGCTGAGTGGATATAATTCGGGCATAATGATCGTGCTGGATATCAATGAGACGATCGGTCAGTTCTCGTTTGTGATGATTATAGACATAACTAATGGTTCCTACCACTTCGCTCTGACTGTGTCGCCACTCTTCTTCAACTAATTTCTCGCGGATAAGATCA
>DRMH01000014.1 GCA_011322625.1 Thermosulfurimonas dismutans
CTTTCTACTGGGCCCGGGGAGAGCACGGTTGGGCGGCAAGCCTGGGGGACGGCCGGACGCTTTACATCCGGCAGGTCAAAAAGACCAAACGGGAAGAGCTTTTCGTGCCCTACCTCGTCGAGCGGGAAGGTGTCCGGCCTCTCACTTCTCGGCCCGTGGACCTTGAGCTGGCCTTCGGTGTGGCTAACGGGGTGCTTCGGGATCAGGGAGCGGCGGCCCTCTACAAACCGGACGCATCCTGGCGGGACTACCCGCCCACCGAGAAGCAGATTGAGTTTTGCGAGCGGTGGGGGTTGTCTCGGCCCAGGACCAAAGGCGAGGCCTCGGACCTCATTACCCTGGCCATAGCCGAGTGGGCCTTTAGAAAAGCCATAACCTCAAAAGAGGTGTAGCCATGAGAGAACTTTTCATTGCCTATGTCTTTGTTTTAATCTTAGCTTTAGGAGTGATAGGATGAAACAAAAGGAAAAAATGAAAACATTAAGCCCTAAGAAAGCTAAATTCGTAGAACTTTTAGTCTCAGGCCTTTCTTACAGAGAAGCAGGTAAAAAGCTCGGTTTAAGTCACACTACAGCCTGGAGGTGGTCTCTTGACCCTGCCGTGCAGGAGACTATCGCGAGAATGCACGCTGAAAGGCTCAGAGCTACCCAGGGAAAGCTCCTTGAAGGCGTCACCGTAGCCGTTGAGACTCTGATCAACCTCTGTCACGCTAAGTCCGGCTATGTAGCCGTCCAGGCCGCTAAAGCTATCTTAGACCTCACCCTGAAGCTTGAGGAAACTCTGAACCTCCAGAGCAGGATAGAAGCCATTGAAGAAAGGCTCAAGGAACTAGAGACTAAGGAGGTTTAGCGATGAGGCTTAAGAGCAAGCTTGAGAAGCTTGAGAAGAAGTTAGGCCCAAAGAGTGAAGCCAGAGTCTTTGATCCCCTTGACCCTAAGGACCTTGAAGAGATCCTTCATCTTCCGGAGAAGAAGCGCATAAGGGTTAAGCTCTCCCTCTTCGGGAAGATAAGAGAGCTTCTCGGCGGAGAAGTGGTCTGGGAGAAGATCCCTTCTGAGGAGATCACGGCAGGAGAAGCCCGCCGAAGGATCATGATCGCAGGCCCTCTTCTGGGTTTGCTACCGGAGGAAGGGAACCCATTTATCTCATTTTATAGACCTCAAAACTCTTGATATTCATAGGGTTCTGGTGTCTAGCAAAAGATGCTCCCAGTAATAAAGTATGTCTTGCAAGACTCAAAGGAGGTTTGGTATCATAAACATCAATCAAAAAAGTTTTAGGATAAAATATAAAAAGCGAAAAAATGAATAAATATCAAAAATTGGCCATAATGATGGGAGGAAGTATTATTTTGTTGATGCTTTTGTTTCCACCGTATTATGTAAAATACGGATCAGTTATTGAGAATGTGGGGTATGGATTTATTTTGAATCCTCCGAAATTTGGATCCATAAAAGCGATGGTAAATACAAAAATGTTAATGACTCAATGGATAGGAGTATTGATTCTTACAAGTCTATTGGTAATTGTTCTAAAAGATTGGCCTACCAGAAAAAAACTACAAAGTGATACGCATTATTCTCAAACTCATATTCCTAACGGAATAGAACAGATCCTAGAAAAAAGGATAAATAATTACCTAAAATGGGGATTTGTTTTTTCTTTGGTATGGATGTTTGGTTTAGGATCAGCAATTAGCATTTTTTGTGGATGGAAAGCACAAAGACTATCCAAACAACTTTCATATCCCTATCCTTTCCGTTGGGTGATATGGTGGTGTTATATCGTAGGAGGAGCAGGGATTTTACTTTTTTGGCCCATATGGATTAAAGGTATCTTACAGTAAGATATCTTTGACCCTCCTAAGTCCTCGCCAGATTCTCAATTTCGCCTCACAAGCCCTAATCAAAAACGGCCATTCGGTAGCGCACATGGCTATCTCTCGCCCCCAGGCCTTCGGGATAGTAACAGTCGGAGGCCGGAGAAAACATCTTTTCTCTTGTAGTAGCTCTGATTAAAAGAAACGCAACTGTTTAGAAGGTAAAAAGGCAGGGAGAGGTTTCTTAGAGATACCTATGCAGGAACTCGGGAATCCTGTCTTTTTCTCTTTTGCTGTAAGCAATAAGCACCCGGGCTAACTCCTCCTCAGGAAGATTAAGCAGGGTCTCAAAATCCTCGTCCGTTATGCCCATCAACAGGCCTATGAGCTTCAGCCGTTCATCTGACCCCATCCCGGAGAGCAAAGCCTCAAGGGTCAATTTTTGGTCTGCCATGCTTCCCCCTTAGAAGCTCTGATAGGGACATCATAGCTCTTTGGAAGTTTTCGTGTAAAGCCATTTAGGTCCGCTTTGTTTAGGGAGAAGCCCAGGCGGCCATATCGAAATTGAAGTCTATCCCAGACTTTCCCTATCTTTCCCTTTGAACTTCTGGGAATTGTAGGGAAGGCCTTTTAGGGCCTCTTTTAAAGGTATTGATCTGAGAAAAAAGCCGCTTAGAAACGAATCTGAGGCCATAGAGGGGCAAATTTTGAGGGGGGCTTAACCCGTCTTGGAAGTTTCCCCACCCTTTCCCCACCGACACACAAGGGCTCTGTGCTCTCAGGTGGGGAATAGGTGGGGAAAACCGGCCTTCCTTGAAAGGATACTTTCCTGAAACCCTTGATATTCCTGGTGCCCCCGGGAGGACTCGAACCCCCAACCAACGGCTTAGAAGGCCGCTGCTCTATCCGATTGAGCTACGGGGGCACATCCATTTGCTTATATTTTACCCCTTCTTCGTGGGTGGAAAATACCCCCGCCTCAACCTCTACCTTCAAAGAAGAACCTTCTCTTCCTCTATATCTTCGGAAATCTCCTGGACACTGGGAAGGACCTCCGGAGCCCGGATAAACTCCCGAATCTTTTCTATCTCCTGGGGAAGATCCGGATCCGCCTGACAGATGCTGCACTGCCGCACATGACGATGGATAAATTCCATCATCCGGGCCGGAGCCAGGGCATCCTCCCTAACTTTTAAAAACCATTCCCGGGCCAAAGTTCTAAGCCGTTTGCACTGCATCTCCCCTTAACCCTCTTCTAAATCTTTCGGAGTCTCACCCGTAATCTTCAATCTAAAATTTGTTCCTTCTCTAAAGCTTATCAAGGAACCCGGCTCGGTTCCTTGACGAAAACCGAAGTAGCCTTTATATAAAGGAGCCGAAAACGAAAATCAAGGGGTGAAGAGGGCATGGCTAGGCATAAAAAGATCGAGCGGAAAAGGGAAATCGAACGTCGTCGCCGTCGAAGGGCCAAACTGGCCAAGCTGCGGGCTAAAGGTCTATTCCCCCGTCCGGAAGGCTATGATCCCCGGGTATATCCCTATGTGGCCTATGCGGTGGCTAAGGGCATAATGAGCCTCGAGGAGGCCCTGGCCCGTCTGGAAAAGGCCAGGCTCCCCGAGGGCCAGGCCTAACCCCGGGCCTTCTCTATCAGAGAAAGCATCTCCCGAACCGCCTCCCTCATCCCTACCATAATGGCCCGGGCTATAATAGCGTGTCCGATGCTAAATTCCTCTATTTCCGGGATGGCCGCCACCGGTTCTATATTTTCGTAAGAAAGTCCGTGTCCGGCGTGAACCTCAAACCCCAAATCCCGAGCCACCCGCGCGGCCTCCTCCAGGCGGGAAAGTTCGTGCTCTCTTTCTTCCGCTCCCCGGGCCTCGGCGTAATGACCGGTGTGAAGCTCCACCACATCGGCTCCGGTCTTGGAGGCCGATTTCAACTCCGCAGGGTCCGGATTGATAAAGATGCTCACTTTGGGTATCCCGCCTTTCTTTAAACGTTCCACCGTGGCTCGTACCTCCCTGACCCGACCCTTTACCGCCATCCCCCCTTCGGTAGTGACTTCCATGGGACGCTCCGGAACCAGGGTCACCTGGTCGGGCTTTACCGTAAGGGCAAATTCTAGCATCTCCTCGGTAGGGGCCATCTCCAGAATCAATTTGGTCTTTATGATCTCTCTCAGAAGCCGCACATCCCGCTCCTGAATATGACGCCGGTCGCCCCGCAGATGCACCACAATGCCGTGGGCTCCACCCAGTTCCGCCAGTACCGCGGCGTGTATCGGATCCGGGTAATGCACCTTGCGGGCTTCCCGTACCGTAGCCACATGATCCACGTTTACAGCAAGTTTGGCCGGCATATATTCCCTCCTTCTTACGAGATTTAAAATGGCCCGTCTTTCGGGCCCTAAGAGCCTCCGCAAGAGTTCTTCCTCCTTCCTGGCCATAAGCCAGGGAGCCCATCGACCTCGTTCGTGTTCGTAACCGAGAAGATGCAAAAGACCGTGAAGGGCCAGCGACAGGAGATAATCCCTCAAAGGCACCCCGTATTCCCGGGCTTCCCGTCTGGCGGTATCCCGGGAGATAAAGATCTCTCCCAGATGGGTGGGGCTGGCGGGACGCTGACCCTCCCACAAAGAAAAGGAAACGACATTGGTGGGGCCCTCACGGCCCAGATATTCTCGATTAATAAGAGCGATCTCTTCGTCGGTTACCAGATATAGATTAACCACCCTGCCCTTAAGTCCCAAAAGCCGCAGGGCCCGGAAAAGGCCCTCCTGAAGGAACTGATGATAGTTCATCGTTCCCACACCTTACGAGCAAAGATAAGATAGCCGGTATGCGCCACCATGCGATCTTCCGGACGCAGACGCTCGGGATTGAGCTTGTAAAAACGCTGAAGCACCTCCTGAACCTCCAGAGCCACGAAGGGAAGCTCCCCCAGGGCCTGAAGGAGACGGGAAACCTGATTGGTGGTAGGGACCAGGGCCCCGAAAGGCGCCCCTCCCTTGAGGGCTCTCCAAGCCGTATCCAGGAGGTCCCAGGGCTCCCGCACGTCCAGGAAGACCGCGTCCGCCTCTTCCTCCTCCTCAAAGCCCGGCTCCGCCGACCCCTTGAAGACCACCCTTCCCTCCAGCCCCACCCTCTTCAGGTTCTCTCTGGCCAGCTGGCGAAAACGATCCTCTTTCTCATAGGTAATAACCCGTCCCTCCGGCCCCACGGCCCTAGCCAGAGCCATGGTAAGGGCCCCGGAGCCGGTTCCGCATTCCACAATGGTCTTCCCCGGCCCCACATCCAGTTTCAGCAGAATGATCCCTATCTCTTTGGGATAGATAATCTGAGTGGCCCGTTTGAGCTTCATCAGGTAATCGTGAATCACCGGCCGCAGGGCATAAAAGGGGGTGCCATGGACCCCTGTTAACCGGGTTCCATAGGGCTGGCCCACAAGGTCGGCCAGCTTCACATAATCGCGATGCGTATGAAAGGGACGGTCCTCCACCCGCAGGAGATAGGTGTTCCCGTCCCCGGAAAGGAGAAGGATGAGATCCCCTTCCCTGATTCGTTCGGTCATTTAGTCTCCGGCGGAAAGAAAAGCTCGATAAGCCTTATAAGTCATGTAGAGATCGGCCTTGTGCGCTACCTCAAAGGGAGAATGCATTCCGAGGAGGGGAGGCCCCAGATCCACGATATCCATTCCGTAAAGGGCCAGATACTTGGCCACCGTACCCCCTCCGCCCTCGTCCACCTTACCCATGGAAGCCGCCTGATAAACCACCCCGGCCTCGGAAAAAACCCGTCTTAGCCAGGCCATGTATTCGGCATGGGCGTCGTTGGCCATGTATTTTCCACCGTGACCGGTGTATTTAGTAAGCACCACTCCGTAGCCCATGCGGGCATCGTTCAGCTTTTCGTGTACCTCCATGTAATGGGGATCCATGCCTGCGGTAACATCTCCCGAGACGGCCCTGGTGCGCAAAAAGGTCTCCAACACCGTATCTCCCTGCGGACTAACTCCCCAGATCTTTAGGTAATCATAGACAAGTTTCTCCAGGAAACGGCTCTTGGCCCCGGTATTTCCGTCGGAACCAATCTCTTCCTTGTCCAGAAAGAGCACCAGAGTGGAATAAATGGGTTCCCGGATCTCCAGAACAGCCGCCAGCGCCGCAAAAGCACAGATGCGATCGTCCTGACCGTAGCCTCCGATAAAGGCTCGATCGAGCCCCACCTCCAGGGCCGGTCCGGCCGGAACGGCCTCCAATTCAGCGCTTACAAAATCCTCCTCGGTAAGACCGTATTTCTCATGAAGGAGTTTGAGGATCGAAAGTTTGACCCTTTCCTTGTCCTCCGCACTTCCTACCAGGGGCAGGCCTCCCACCAGAAGATTGAGTTTCTCTCCGGGGATGGCCTCGGAGAGCTTTTTATCCCCCTGCACCTTCCGGGAGAGATGGGGCAGGAGGTCGCAGACCGTAAGTACCGGATCCTTGGGATCCTCGCCGATGACTATTCGAATCCGGCTTCCATCGGGTTTGATTACCACCCCGTGCAGGGCCAGCGGCCTGGCTACCCAGTGATATTTCTTGATCCCACCGTAATAGTGCGTTTTAAAAAAGGCCAGATCCAGATCCTCATAAAGGGGATGCAACTTAAGATCCAGCCGGGGACTGTCGATATGGGTGGCGATCAGACGCAGACCATAATAGGGAGGCTTTTTCCCGGCCACAAAAACGGCCAGACTCTTTCCCCTAAAGACCTGATAGAATCTGGCCGAGGGTCTCTCGGAAAACTCATGCCTCTTAAGAAGGGCCACCATAGCCTCCACACATTCTCTTTCCGTTTTGGCCACCGAGAGAAATCGCCGATAATCCTCGGCCAATCGTTCTATGGCCTCTTTTTCCTCCTCCTTAACCTGGTCCCACACCGGTTTCGGGGTATAAGCCAGCTTTTCCTTAAGTTCCTTGAGAGCTTCCTCCCTGGATGCCATAAGAACCCCCTTTTTCCCGACTTTGGCCCAAAGTTAGCCCGCAAGAGCCAGCGGGTCAACTCTCCGGGCTTGCCCTGGCCCCAAAATTGAAGGATAAAATATTTCTTGGATCTCAAAGGAGGAGGCCAAAGGATGTTTCGAAAAGTATGCGGTCTGGCTCTGGTCCTCATTCTTCTCTGGCCGGCCCTGGCTCATGCCCAGCATGGAGCCTGGGAGGGATGCACCCTGGAAAGCACCAATTCCTCGGTTTCCCGGAAATCTCCATCCGATTCGGTAAAGAAGCCCCAGAAAAGGGCCCGCTCCCGGAAAGAAAAGAAGAAACCGCAGCATTTGCGTTAAAGGGCGTGCTCCTCGATAAAACGCCGCACGGCTTCCACCCGTGCCGGGAGGATAACCACCTTCCGGGGGCGCGTCCCCAGGTCGCGCAACGGCTCGGGTACCGGGGGCTCGAATCCCAGGGCCCGGGCCACCGCCTCGGGAAACTTGGCCGGATGAGCCGTGGCCAAAGAGATGGTGGGCACCTCGGGATCCGCAAACTCCAGAGCAGCCCTCACCCCCACCGCTGTGTGCGGATCCAGGATATAACCGGTCTCCTGATAAAAAGCCCGAATGGTAGCTAGGGTCTCCTCCTGAGAAACCGAGCGGGAAAGAAAATCCTCCTGCACCCGACGAACCTCATCCTCGGAAAAGCGAAGCCGGCCCTCCCGGGCGAAACGCTCCATGGCCTGGCGCACCCTGTCCGTGTCTCCGTCCCAGAGATAATAAAGATACCGTTCAAAATTAGAGGCCACCTGAATATCCATGGAGGGACTGATGGTGGGAATAACCTCCCGCACCGAGTAATCCCCCTTCTCCACAAAGCGGGTAAGGATGTCGTTCTCGTTAGTGGCCAGAATCAGACGCTCTATCCGGCCGGCAAGCATGCGCCGGGCCAGATAACCGGCGAAGATATCTCCGAAGTTGCCGGTGGGGACGGAAAAACGCACCTTCGGTCTTCCTACCCGGAAATAGGCCCAGAGGTAATACACGATCTGGGCCATCACCCGGGCCCAGTTGATGGAGTTCACAGCCCCCAACCGGTATCGACGTTTGAACTCCAGATCCGAAAAAAGGCGCTTCACGATGGCCTGGCAATGATCAAAGGTCCCCTGGATGGCCAGATTAAAGACGTTGGGATCCGTTACCGTGGTCATCTGAAGGGCCTGCACCGGGGAGACCCTTCCGTGGGGATGCAGGATAAAGATGGCCATATTCTTTTTACCCCGGACCCCATAGATGGCCGCCGAACCGGTATCCCCGGAAGTGGCCCCCAGGATGTTCAGTTTCTCCCCGCTTCGGAGAAGAAGATATTCGAAAAGGTTTCCCAGGAATTGAAGGGCTACATCCTTAAAGGCCAGGGTGGGACCGTGAAAGAGTTCCAGAATCCACAGAGGGCCCTTCTTAACCACCGGGGTAACCTCGGGATGGGTGAAGGTGCGATAGGATCGTTCCACCAGCTGATAAAGGTCCTCCGGGGGGAGATCATCCACAAAAAGGCCGAAAACCCGGAAAGCCAGCTCCGGATAGGAAAGCCGCGCCCAGGAGCGCAGATCTTCCTCGGACAGAACAGGAATCCGCTCCGGGAGGAAAAGACCCCCATCCTCGGCCAGACCGGCGAGGACCGTCTGACAGAAGGGAAGCGGAGCAATACCACCCCGGGTGCTAAGGTAACGCATGCTTAAACTTTAAAACGGGAAACGTTTTCGGCAAGCTGGTGGGCCAGGGCCACCAATTTGCGCATGGCTTCCATATTCTCCCTGATGCCGGAAAGGGCCTTCTGGGCGGCCTGATAGGCCTCCTCGGCCTCCCGGGCGAATTCCTCGGCCCCGGCCCTCTGATCATCCACCTTTTGAGCGATGTCTCCGATAACCGCGGTCTGTTCCTCCACCGAAGCGGCTATGGCCGAGGCGATCTGGTCTATCTCCTGAATAATGGAGGCTATCTCATCCGCAGCCCGGATGGCCTCCTCGCTTCCGGATTGCATGGCTCGAATTCGCTGGGTGATGTCCTCGGTGGCTTCGGCGGTCTGGCGGGCCAGTTCCTTGACCTCGTTGGCCACCACGGCAAAACCCTTTCCGGCTTCCCCGGCCCGGGCCGCCTCGATGGTGGCGTTTAAGGCCAGAAACTTGGTCTGTTCGGCGATGCCGGTAATAAGCTGAATCACCCCCTCGATCTCCTGCGAGGCCTCCCCTACCCGGTTCATGATCTCCTGCGCCCGCTTGGCCTTCTCCACCGCCTCCCGGGTCACCAGGCTCGCCTTGGTGGTGTTCTGGCTGATCTCCTGAATGGCCGCAGAAATCTCGTTTATGGAGCGAACCTCCTCCTCTACGCTATCCAGAACCCGGCGGGCTTCTTCCCGCATCCGGGTGGCCCTCTCTCCGGCCTCCTCGGCCTCGCGCGAAGCCTCCTCCAGCCGGCCCCTCACCTCCTCGGATACCCTCTCCAGGTTCTCGGAACCGGAAGCCACATCCCGCAGCAGGGGCCGCAGGGAGGTTACCATCTGTTCCAGGCGCTGAAGGATCCGGGAGATTTCGTCCCGCCCGGGAATGGAAAAAGAGCGCGAAAAATCGCCATGGGCCAGATCATCCACCACGGAAAGAATCATTCCCACGCCCCGCGAAAGCCTTACCGCAATGAAGACCAGCATCAGAAAAGCCGCCGCGATCAGAATCAGGGTGGTAATGAACACTGCTTTCTTGCTCAATTTCAGCGCCGAATAGGCCTTCTCTTTGGCCCGGGTCTCCCGGACCTGAACAAACTCCGCGTTGAGCTTGCGCAGGAGCGCAAAAAGTCGCTTGGAGGTGGGATTGATATCCTGATTATAGATCCTGACTATGTCCTCGTAATCGGCCTCCTCAGCAAAAAGCTTCTGCACCTTGGCCGCGGAAAGGTGTAAACGTCGATCGGTCTCCAGGATCTTATTCACCAGAGCGGCCTCCTCCGGAGATTCCGGATGGTATCCGGCCAGAAACCTCTCCAGAGGACAGCGGGAGGGATCGGTCTCCACCCGGGGGGCGCTTTCGTTCAGAAGGCCGGTAAGGAAATTGACCTTCCAGCGAATATGATAGGCCAGAAAATCCTTTACCTTTCGGGTAACCTCGGTGGCCCTCTGCGCCCTTTCATAATCCTTAAAGGCTTCCCTTTGAAGATACCAGAGGACCGCCAGATTAAACAAACTCAAGAGCACTATTCCCGCCAGGACCACGGCCAACTTCTGCCACATCTTCAGAGAACGATCCACCCTTTCCGTAAGTCCCATTCGCGACCTCCTGTGGTAAAATTTGGAATTATAAAAAGTTATTTTACCGATCATGTAGAGTTTAGATCAAGGGGGAAAGGAAATAAATGCCTAAAATCCTCTATTTCCCGGTAGAAGATCGGGAAATTTTCGAGGCCCTGAGCCCCGGAGAGTTGATCTTGATCCGGGGCAGGCTGCTGGGGGCCCGGGATGCCACCCATCGGCGGATGCTGGAACTTCTGGATCAGGGAATGGACCTTCCCGTTTCCCTGGAGGGGGAGTGTCTTTATTACGTGGGGCCGAGTCCGGCCCCCCCGGGAAAGATGATCGGAGCCGCCGGCCCTACCACCGCCTATCGCATGGATCCCTATACCCCCCGTTTACTGGAGCTGGGTCTGGCTGCCACCATGGGCAAGGGGCCACGGGGGCCGGAGGTACGGGAAGCCATAAAACGGCATCGGGCCCTCTACCTGGCCACCTTTGGAGGAGCCGGAGCTTATCTGGCCCGCCGGATCACTTCGGTACGGGTGCTGGCCTTCGAGGACCTGGGCCCCGAAGCCCTGCTGGAACTGGAGGTGGAAAATTTCCCCGCGGTGGTCATCAATACCCCCTCCGGCGAGGACTATTACCAGGAGGTGCTCCGGCGTGCCGGTAGCCTGGGGTGAAATTCGCCATTACCGTACCTGGCTTCGACCCGGACAGGAACTTCAAGCCTTCCGGGTGGTGTATCGAGAAACCGACCTGGCCATCCTGGCCGAAAGGGATCTTTCCATGGAGGTGCTCCATCTGATCCAGGAGATCCGCCGACCGCTGGAAAGATACATCCAGGATCATCCGGAATTCCTCAAGGCCTTAAAACCCCTCTCCGAAGACCCGGGGGCCCCGCCTCTGGTCCGCAAGATGATGACCGCGGCACGCCTGGCCCGGGTAGGTCCCATGGCTGCGGTGGCCGGAGCCATCGCCGAAGAGGTAGGGCACCAGCTTCTCGCCCGGGGATTAACCTCTCAGGTGGTGGTAGAAAACGGGGGGGACATCTTCCTGGCCCTTGAGCGTTCGGCCACCGTGGCCCTCTACGCCGGGGAATCTCCCCTTTCCGGACGGGTGGGTTTGCGCATAGCCCGGGAATTCATGCCCTGCGGGGTATGCACCTCCTCCGGACGGGTGGGACACAGCCTCTCCCTGGGCCGCGCCGAGGCGGTTTGCGTCATCGCCCGCGACACCGCCCTGGCCGACGCCGCAGCCACCGCTCTGGCCAATCTGGTAAAGGGGCGCAAGTCCCTGCCCCGGGTGCTGGAAGCCGCAGAGGATATCCCCGGAATCCTGGGAGTGGTGGCGGTGGTAGAGGATCGACTGGGCGCCAGAGGAAAAGCGGTGGAATTGGTATCCCTATGAACGGGGCCTATCAGGTAACTCTGATCGGAATAGGGATCAACTTTTTTCTGGCGGCCCTGAAGATCGGTGCCGGCTGGTGGGGACACAGCCAGGCTGTATTCGCCGACGGCATCCACAGCCTCTCGGATCTGGCCACGGATTTCCTCACCCTGTTCGGTATCCGCTACGGAAGCGCACCCCCCGATGCCTGTCATCCCTACGGTCATCGACGCATCGAAACCCTCATCGCCGTAATCACCGGCGTGATTCTGGGGGCCGGAGCTCTGGCCCTCGCCGGCAAGGCCCTCTATTCCCTGCTTACCTGTTCTCAGGGGAAGCTCCTCCCGGCCTGGGTCCTCCTGCCCCCTACCCTCTCCCTCTTCCTCAAGGAGGCCCTTTACCGGGTAACCCTGAAGGTGGGGCAACGGCTGGGTTCTCCAGCGGTGATAGCCAACGCCCTTCACCACCGTTCGGATGCCTTAAGCTCCATTCCGGCCATAGCCGGCCCGGCTCTGGCCGCCTGGCGACCGGGCCTGACCTTCTTCGACCCTCTGGCCTCGCTGGCCGTCTCCTTCTTCATTCTGAAGGCCGCCTGGGGAATAGTTCACCCCGGGGTAGTGGAACTCTGCGACGGAGTAAGCGCCGGGGAAACCGAAACCATCTGTAAAGAGGTCCTGGAGGTCCCGGGGGTTAAAGGAACCCACCGTATCCGCACCCGCAAGCACGCCGGACATACCCTGGTGGATCTCCATATCCAGGTGGACCCCGAACTCTCGGTGCGGGAGGGACATGCTATTTCGGAAAGGGTCAAAAAGACCCTTCTCCATCGCCACCCCCGGATCATCGATGTGGTGGTGCATCTGGAGCCTTTTGAGGAGATTAACCCGGAGGCCAGCTCATCTCCCGACCGGCCAGAAGGTGCAAATGAAGGTGAAACACGGTCTGACCGGCCAGCGAACCGGAATTAAGAACCAGGCGATATCCCCGGGTGGGATCCTGGGAGGGGGAATGCCCTAGATCCTCGGCAATCCTGCGGGCCACCCAGAAAAGATGCCCGATAAGCTCCCGATCTTCCTCCTCCATCTCATGGATCCCGGCCAGATGTTTCTTGGGAATGATGAGGATATGTATAGGAGCCACAGGATTGATATCATGAAAGGCGTAGGCCAGTTCATCCTCGTAAACCTTGCGGGAGGGGATTTCTCCCCGCAGGATCTTACAGAAGATACAATCCCCCATCTTCTCCTCCCCGTGGTCTTTTGTTCCTTTATAGAAAATTTTCCGCCTTGCCTCAAGGCCCCGGGAGACCTATTTTAAGATTATGCGGGAGGCCCTTCTTTACGAGCGGCTGGAAGGACGGGAGGTTCGGTGTCATCTATGTAACCATCGCTGCCGGATCCCTCCGGGGAAGACCGGTCTGTGCGGGGTGCGCAAAAACGAGGAAGGGGTCCTCTATTCCCTGGTTTATGGCCAGATTATCGCCCGGCACGTGGATCCCATAGAGAAAAAACCCCTCTTCCACTTCCTGCCCGGAAGTTTGAGCTATTCCATAGCCACCGTAGGCTGTAACTTCCAGTGTGATTTCTGTCAGAACTTCGAGATCTCCCAGTTCCCTCGACATTACGGTTATGTGACCGGGGAGAGGATCTCTCCGGAGGAGGTAGTTGCCGAGGCCCTGCGTTCGGGCTCCCGGTCCATCTCCTATACCTATACCGAGCCCACGGTCTATTTCGAGTTTGCTCTGGATTGCGCCCGGCTGGCTGATGAGAAGGGGCTTAAAAACGTCTTCGTTTCCAACGGTTACATGACCCCGGAAGCCCTGGACACCCTGCATCCCCATCTTCATGCCGCCAATATCGATCTTAAGGCCTTCCGGGAGGAATTCTACGCCCGACACTGTAAGGCCCGGCTGAAACCGGTCCTTGAAACCCTTAAATACCTCAAGCGTCTGGGGGTATGGCTGGAGGTAACCACCCTTATCATTCCCGGGGAGAACGACGATCCCGGAGAGCTGCGGGAGATCGCCGCCTTCATTCGGGATGAACTGGGGCCCGAAACCCCCTGGCACGTAACCCGCTTCTATCCCACCTATCGTCTCCTTACCCGTCCTCCCACCCCGGTGGAGATCCTCCAGCGGGCCTATAACCTGGGGCGTGAGGCGGGGTTGAAGTACGTCTATACCGGTAACATTCCCGGAGACAAAGGGGAAAACACCTATTGCTGGTCCTGCGGACACCTGCTCATTGAACGTTACGGTTTCCGGATCCTGAAAAACGAAATCACCCCCGAGGGTCGTTGTCCGGAGTGCGGAGCGGTCATTGATGGTCTCTGGGGATGAAAGGATAATTCTTCTCGACCATGGAAGCGGGGGCCGGGCCACCCACCGTCTGCTGCGGGAGATAATCCTTCCGGCCTTCGGGCAGGAAGACTATTTGCTCGACGCGGCCCTTCTGGAACTTAACACCTCCTCCCTGGCCTTTACCACCGATGGTTTCGTGGTGGATCCCATCTTCTTTCCCGGCGGAAACATCGGCTCTCTGGCCGTACACGGCACAGTGAACGATCTGGCCATGGCCGGGGCCGAGCCCCTCTATCTTTCCTGTGGTCTCATCCTGGAGGAAGGCCTCCCGGTGGATGATTTACGGAGGGTGGTAGAATCCATGGCCGAAGCCGCCCGCGAAGTCGGCGTACGCATCGTCTGTGGCGACACCAAGGTGGTGCCCCGGGGAAAGGCCGACCGGATCTTTATACACACCACCGGGATCGGAAAAATAATTCTGGAGCCACCTCCGCATCCCTCCCGCATCCGTCCCGGGGACGAAATTCTGGTCTCCGGGCCGGTAGGGGAACATGGTCTGGCGGTGCTGGCGGCCCGGGAAAATATTCCCCTGCGGGGGCTGAGCAGCGACTCGGCCCCGGTCTGGCCCCTGGTGCAGGCCCTGATCCAGGGCCTGGGCACGGAGATCCACGCCCTGCGCGATCCCACCCGCGGAGGACTGGCCACCACCCTCAACGAACTGGCCCGGGAATCCGGGACCGAAATGGAGATCCGGGAAGAAGACCTTCCCCTCCGGCCCGAGGTCCGTGGCGGATGCGAAATCCTGGGTCTGGATCCTCTCTATCTGGCCTGCGAAGGACGATTTGTGGCCATCGTGGCCCCGGGGGCCGGAACCCGGGCCCTGGAGATCCTGCGTAAGCTCCCCGGAGGGGAGCAGGCCTCCCTCATCGGAAGAGTCCGCACCGCTTCGGAAAACCCCCGGGTGATCCTGCGCACCTCCATCGGAGGGGAACGTATCCTTCCGGTCCTCACCGGAGAACCCCTCCCCAGGATCTGTTGAAACTTGAAGATTCCTCTCCCAGGCGTTTAAATTAGGCTGATTTTCCTCAGGAGGACGAAGATGGAAAGGCTTTCCCCGGAAGAGGCTCTGGAATACCTGAAACGAGGAACCGTGGATATTGTGGAGGAAGAGGAACTTCTGGCCAAACTTAAACGGTCCGCGGAGACCGGAATTCCCCTCCGGGTCAAGGCCGGTTTTGACCCCACCGCTCCGGACCTCCATCTGGGTCACACGGTGCTCCTGCGGAAGATGCGCCATTTTCAGGACCTGGGCCACGAGGTCTATTTCCTCATCGGGGATTTCACGGCCATGATCGGAGACCCCTCCGGACGCTCGGAAACACGTCCCCCGCTCACCCGGGAACAGGTCCTGGAGAATGCCCGCACCTATGCGGATCAGGTCTTTAAGATCCTGGACCCGCAAAAGACCCGGGTGGTCTTTAACAGTCACTGGATGAGGGAGCTGAGCGCGGAAGACTTCATTCGTCTCTGTGCCAAATATACTGTGGCTCGAATGCTCGAGCGCGAGGACTTCAAGAAACGTTTCGAGTCCGGACGAGCCATCTATATCCATGAACTCATCTATCCCCTGATTCAGGCCTACGATTCCGTGGCGCTCAAGGCCGACGTGGAACTGGGTGGAACGGACCAACTCTTCAATCTCCTGGTAGGGCGCGAAATCCAGCGGGAATACGGTCAGGAACCCCAGGTTATCCTCACCGTTCCCATCCTGGAGGGCCTGGACGGGGTCCAGAAAATGTCCAAAAGCCTGGGCAATTACGTGGGTATCACCGAACCCCCGGGAGAGATGTTCGGAAAACTCATGTCCATCTCCGACGATCTCATGTGGCGTTATTACGAACTCTTAACCGATCTTCCCCTGGCGGAGATAGAGTCCCTTAAAAGGGCGGTGGCCGAGGGAAGGGAACATCCCAAGGAGGTCAAAAAACGTCTGGCCCTGCTTATCGTATCCCAGTTCCATTCCGAAGCCGCAGCCCGGGAGGCGGCCGAGGAATTCGAACGGGTCTTTTCCCGCCGGGAGATACCCCGGGAGGTGCCGGAGATCCGTACCGGCTCCGGGAAAATCTGGCTTCCCGGACTTCTCAAGGAAACCGGACTGGTCAGGAGCACCTCCGAAGGGAAACGGCTCGTGGCTCAGGGAGCGATCAGGTTTGTGGAAGGGCAGACCATCCGGGAGGAAAATCTGGATCTTCCCCCCGGGGAATACCATCTGCGCATCGGCAAGAAACGCTTTCTCAAACTCGTCATCACCTCATGAGCGCCGGACCGGGCGAGATCATCCTCGCCCCCATGGCCGGATTCACGCATTCTCCCTTCCGGAGGCTGGCCCGGCGCCTGGGGGCCGACCGAACCTGGACCGAACTCGTCAGCGCGGACATGATCCTTCGCAAGGGGATAGAGGACCCTCTTCTCCATTTCACCCCGGAGGAACGCCCCCTGGTAGTGCAGCTCTTCGGAAACGACCCGGAAACCCTCTATCTGGCAGCCTGCACGGTGGCGGAAAAATTGCGCCCGGACGGTCTGGATCTCAATCTGGGTTGCTCGGTAAGGAAGATCGTTTCCCGGGGAGCCGGGGCCGGGCTCCTGCGCCATCCCGAGCGTCTCCAATCCTGCATCCGCGCTCTGGTCCTGGCCGCCCGAAATTACGGTCTTCCCGCCTCGGCCAAGATCCGTCTCGGCTGGGATCAGGATCGCCTGGAAGAAATCGCCACCCTCCTGGCCACCGAAGGGGTCTCCACCATCGTGTTGCATCCCCGTCTGGGGGTGGAAGGGTTCTCCGGCCGGGCTCGCTGGAACCGCATCCGGGATCTCCAGAACCTGGTCGGAGATAAGGTACTGGTGGTGGGAAACGGAGACATCTCCCGCTGGGAGGACATTGATAGGATGAGGGAGGAGACCGGGTGTGCGGCGGTAATGATCGGCCGGGCAGCCCTTAAAAATCCCTGGATCTTCGAAGAATATCGGAGGAAAAGAGGCATCTTTCGGGAGGTAAGGGAAAGGGCCTCCCTGGCCCTCGACCTCCTTGAGGAAATGGCCCGGTTCTTCCGTCCCGAAACCGCGGCCAAGAAGATCAAGGCCTTCCTGGCTCAGCTTTTCAAAGGAATCCCCCGCAAAAAGGACCTCCTCCCTCTCCTTCTCACCGCTCCGGATTACCGGACCCTCTGCCTTCTTCTCCGGGACCTGGCCGGTTGCCCCCCGCGGGACTAGAATGGGAAGGGGGAACCCGAATCCAGCTCACAAGGAGGTATTCATCATGAAAGCCTTAAGAGCCCAGCGTGTCCTCATGGGGTTAATTCTTCTGGCCGGGTTGTTGCTCTACCGCTCCGGGCACGAATGGGGGGAGTATATCATCTGGTTTGTGGCCCTCATGAGCATCTTTTCGGCCATCATCAACTTCTGTCCCTCGGAGTGGTTCTTCCGCAAGATCTTTAAGGAATAAAAAAACGGGCCGGGAGTTGCCCCGGCCCGCCTATCTCTTAGAAGGGAAGTTCCAGCTCGGCCTTCTTCTCCGCAGCCAGGGCCTTCCTCTCTTCGGCTTTCATGTCGTAATAGACCCGACCCGTACCCGCAGGGATCAGGCGCCCGATGATCACGTTTTCCTTCAGTCCGCGCAGATAATCCACCTTGCCGGCCAGGGCGGCATCCGTGAGCACCCGGGTGGTCTCCTGGAAGGAGGCCGCGGACAGCCAGCTTTCGGTATTGAGCGCGGCCTTGGTGATTCCCAGCACCACCGGCTCGGCCACCGCCGGACGCCCCCCCTCACGCAGCACCCTCTCGTTCTCCTCCTCAAATACCGCCCGGTCCACCAGCTCGCCGATCATAAAACGGGTATCCCCGGCTTCCTTGATCTTCACCTTCTTGAGCATCTGCCGCACGATGACCTCAAAATGCTTGTCGTTGATGCGCACTCCCTGAAGCCGATAGACCTCCTGGATCTCCTCCACCAGGAACTTGGCCAGCTCCTTGACCCCCTTCACCCGCAGGATGTCGTGAGGGTTGGGAGACCCCTCGATCAGAGGATCCCCGGCCCGGACATAGTCTCCCTCCTGCACCGCCAGATATTTGCCCTTGGGCACCAGATATTCCTTGGGTTCTCCGATTTCGGGCCTTACAATGATCTTGCGCTTGCCCTTGAGCTCCTTGTCGAAGATAACCTCTCCCTCGATCTCACTAATAACCGCATAATCCTTGGGTTTGCGGGCCTCAAAGAGTTCGGCCACCCGGGGAAGACCTCCGGTAATGTCCTTGGTCTTCACCGTCTCCCGGGGGATCTTGGCGATAATATCCCCGGCCTCTACATAATCGCCCTCCTGAACGGTAAGGATGGCCCCCACGGGAAGGAGATACCGGGCCTCGCCCTTGCCGGAGGGGAGTTTCTTGGTCCGGCCACGTTCGTCCTTGATGGAAATACGGGGCCGATAATCCGTAAGCTTGTACTCCCGCACGATGATGCTCACCCTACCGGTAATGGGGTCCGTGCGTTCGTCCACCGTTACCCCGTCGATGATGTCCCCGAATTTTACCTTACCCGAAACCTCGGTAATGATGGGATTGGTAAAGGGATCCCATTCCACCAGGAGATCCCCGGGCTTGACCTCGTCTCCCTCCTTTACCCGGATCTTGGCCCCGTAAACCACGGGATAACGTTCCTTTTCCCGCCCGTCCGGAGCTACCACCGCGATCTCTCCCTGACGGTTCAGGGCCACCAGGGAACCGTCCCGGGCCTCCACCGTGCGCAGATTGATAAACTTAACCCGCCCCTGGGTCTGGGCCCGGTGTTCGCTCTGCTCCACCGCCCGACTGGCCGTACCCCCGATGTGGAAGGTCCGCATGGTCAGCTGGGTTCCGGGCTCTCCGATGGACTGGGCGGCGATAATTCCGACGGCCTCTCCGAGTTCCACCATCCGCCCGGTGGCCAGGTCCCGGCCGTAACACTTGGCGCAGACCCCGTAACGACTCTGACAGGTAAGCACCGAGCGGATAGCCACCTTCTCGATCCCGGCTTCCCGCAACTTTTTCACCGCCTTCTCGTCGATCTCCTCGTTGGCCCGTACCAGCACCTCTCCGGTCACCGGATCCACGATGTCCTCGAGCGCTACCCGTCCCAGCACCCGGTCCCACACCGGTTCCATGATCTCTCCGGCTTCGATAAGGTGTCCCACCTCGATGCCGTCGATGGTGCCGCAGTCCTCCTCCACCACGGTGCAATCCTGGGCCACATCCACCAGACGCCGGGTGAGATAACCCGCGTTGGCGGTCTTGAGAGCGGTATCCGCCAGCCCCTTTCGGGCCCCGTGGGTGGAAACAAAGTATTCCAGCACCGAGAGCCCTTCCCGGAAATTACTCTTAATCGGGGTCTCGATGATCTCCCCGGAGGGTTTGGCCATGAGTCCCCGCATACCCGCCAGCTGGCGAATCTGATCCACCGAACCCCGGGCCCCGGAATAGGCCATGATGTAAACCGGATTCATGCTCGGGCCGATCACCTTTTCCCCGTTCGGCCCGATATATTCCGCGGTCTCCATCTCCTTGATCATTTCCTTGGTCACCTGATCCGTGGCCGTGGACCAGATATCCACCGTCTTGTTGTACCGTTCTCCGTCGGTGATCAAGCCATCCCGGTACTGTTGCATGATCTCCTGGACCTTCTTTTCCGCCTCAGCCAGGATTTCCGCCTTCTTCTTGGGAATCACCAGATAATCCACACAGATGGAAAGCCCGGCCTCGGTGGCCATCTGATAACCCATATCCTTCATCCGGTCGGCAAAAATGACCGTCTTCTTGGCCCCGGCTCGCCGATAGGAAAGATCAATCAGACGCTGGAGTTCCTTTTTCCTCAGGGGCTGATTGTATTCCTCAAAGGCTATCTCCTCCGGCACAATGGTCCGAAAGATGAGACGCCCCGGAGTGGTCTCCACCAGTTTTCCGTCCATTCGGACCTTGATCCGGGCCTGAAGGTCTATGGCCCCTTCCTGATAGGCCAGGATGGCCTCCTCGGGATCCTTGAACACCCTTCCCTCTCCCCGGGCAAAGGGACGATCCAGGGTCATATAGAAAATCCCCAGCACCATATCCTGAGTGGGATAGACCACCGGGACTCCGCTGGCCGGAAGCAGAATATTGTTGGTGGAAAGAAGGAGCACCCGGCATTCGGTCTGGGCCTCCACCGAAAGAGGTACATGCACCGCCATCTGGTCCCCGTCGAAGTCGGCGTTATAGGCCACGCAGACCAGCGGATGCAGCTGGATGGCCTTGCTGTCTATCAGTACCGGCTCAAAGGCCTGGATTCCCAGTCGGTGCAGGGTGGGAGCCCGGTTAAGCATGATGGGAAATTCCTTGACGATCTCCTCCAGAGCGTCCCACACCAGAGGATCCTCCTCCTCCACCAGACGCTTGGCCGTCTTGATGGTGGTGGCGTAGCCGTGTTTCTCCAGCCAGTGATAGATGAAGGGCTTAAAAAGCTCCAGGGCCATCTTCTTGGGCAGACCACACTGGTGCATCCTCAGTTCCGGCCCGGCCACGATCACCGAACGTCCGGAAAAATCCACCCGTTTCCCCAGGAGATTCTGCCGGAACCTCCCCTGCTTGCCCCGGAGCATATCCGAAAGACTCTTGAGCGGTCTGCGATTGGGACCGGTTACCGGACGCCCGCGCCGGCCATTATCGAAAAGGGTATCCACTGCCTCCTGCAGCATCCGCATCTCGTTGCGGACGATCACCTCCGGGGCATCCAGTTCCATAAGCCTCCGCAGACGATTGTTCCGGTTGATCACCCGTCGATAGAGATCGTTAAGATCCGAGGTGGCAAAGCGTCCCCCCTCCAGCGGCACCAGCGGACGAAGTTCCGGGGGAATGACCGGCACCACCTCCAGGATCATCCATTCCGGACGGTTCCCGGAGGTCCGAAGGGCATCCACCACCTTGAGCCGTTTGCCCAGCTTCTTCCTCCGGGCCTCGCTCGAGGTCTTCTCCATCTCCGCCCGAATCTCCTCGGCCAGCCGATCCAGATCCAGATTGCGCAGGATCTCACGCACCGCCTCCGCTCCCATCCCCACCCGGAACCTGTCTCCGTACTTCTGCCGGAAGGCGTAAACCTGCTCCTCGGAAAGGACCTTGCCCTGCGGGACCTCCGGCACCTCGCTTTCGATTACGATGTATTTCTCAAAATAAAGCACCGATTCCAGCTCTTTGAGCGTAAGATCCAGGAGGGAACCGATCTTGCTGGGCACGCTGCGCAGAAACCAGATATGAGCCACCGGAGCCGCCAGCTCGATATGCCCCATACGTTCCCGACGCACTTTGCTCTGGATGACCTCCACCCCGCACTTCTCACAGATCACCCCCCGGTGTTTGGCCCGTTTGTACTTGCCGCACAGACACTCGTAATCCTTAATGGGACCGAAGATCTTGGCGCAGAAAAGACCATCCCGTTCGGGCTTGAGCGTGCGGTAATTTATGGTCTCGGGCTTCTTGACCTCGCCGTGACTCCACTCCCGGATCTTCTCCGGCGAAGCCAACCCCAGCCGAATGGCCCTTATATCCATGGGATCTTTGGATTTGGTGAAATAGGAAAAAAGCTCCTCCATACGGTTACACCTCCCGTGAGGCTTTTATTCTTCAATAACCTCTACATCCAAACAGAGGCCCTGTAATTCCTTGACCAGGACCTTGAAACTCTCCGGAAGCCCGGGTTCCAGAAAGTTCTCTCCCTTCACGATCTTCTCGTACATCCGGGTCCGCCCGGTCACATCGTCACTCTTCACGGTGAGGAACTCCTGCAGCGCATAAGCTGCCCCATAGGCCTCCATGGCCCAGACCTCCATCTCTCCCAGACGCTGCCCACCGAACTGGGCCTTACCCCCCAGAGGCTGCTGGGTAATCAAGGAGTAGGGTCCGGTAGCCCGGGCATGGATCTTGTCGTCCACCAGATGATGAAGCTTGAGCATGTACATATACCCCACGGTGACCGGCTCCCGAAAGGGCTCCCCGGTAAGACCGTTATAAAGCACCGTCTGCCCGGTCTCCGAGAGCCCGGCCTCCTTGAGCCAGGCCTTGATCTCCGGCTCCTTGGCCCCGTCAAACACCGGAGTGGCCACCGGGATACCATCGGCAAAGGCCCGGGCCATATCCAGGATCTCCTCGTCGCTCTTTCCCTCGGTAAGGCGCTGGTATTCCTCCTCGCTGAAAAGCCGTTTCAGGAGATCCTTCACCGCCTGCACCTGATGTTCCTCGGCCAGACGGGCCAGCTTCTTGCCCAATTCCTTACAGGCCCACCCCAGATGGGTCTCCAGGATCTGTCCGATGTTCATCCGGGAGGGAACTCCCAGCGGAGAGAGCACCATATCCACCGGGGTCCCGTCCGGCAGATAGGGCATATCCTCGATGGGAACCACCTTGGAAACCACGCCCTTGTTTCCATGACGACCGGCCATCTTGTCCCCGGGCTGAAGTTTGCGCTTCATGGCCACATAGACCTTCACCACCTTGAGCACCCCCGGGGGCAGTTCGTCTCCCTTGGTCACCCGTTTAATGCGGCGATCGAATTCGTGAATGATCTCGGCCTTCTTGACCTCAAAGGACTTGAGGATCTCATCCACCTGTTTCTTCAAGTTCTTCGGAACAATCTCTCTCAACCGGGAAAGCGGCACCCTGGAGAGCACCTCCGCGGTGATCTCACCTCCCCGGGGAACTATCTCTTTTCCTTCCTCATCGATATAGGCCGCAGCCGCCTTCTGACCCGCCAGAAGCTCCTCCAGGGCCTTCATGGTGCTGCGTCGGAGGATCTCCAGGTAGTCCGCCCGATCCTTTTCCAGCCGGGCGATCTTCTCCGCCTCCTTGGCCAGGGCCCGTTCGTCCTTTTCCACCCCTCGCCGGGTAAACACCTTGGTATCGATCACGATTCCCTCAATGCCCGCCGGCACCCGGAGGGAGGTATCCTTCACATCACTGGCCTTTTCCCCGAAGATGGCCCGAAGCAGTTTCTCCTCCGGGGTAAGCTGCACCTCCCCCTTGGGGGTAACCTTCCCCACCAGAATATCCCCGGGACGCACGTAAGCCCCGATCCTCACAATGCCACTTTCATCCAGATTGGCCAGCGCCTCCTCGCTTACATTGGGAATATCGCGGGTGATTTCCTCCCGTCCGAGCTTGGTCTCCCGGGCCACACATTCGAATTCCTCGATATGGATGGAGGTATAGACATCGTCCCGCACCAGACGCTCGGAGATCACGATGGAGTCCTCGAAGTTATAGCCCCGCCAGGGCATGAAGGCCACCAGGATGTTCTTGCCCAGAGCCAGCTCTCCTCCGTCGGTGGAGGGCCCGTCGGCCAGCACCTCGCCCTTCTTCACCCTCTGGCCAGGACGCACCCGGGGCTTCTGGTTGAAGGTGGTATTCTGGTTGGAACGCCTCCACTTCATCAGGTTATAGATCTTCACCTGAGGAGCCCCTCCGTTCTGCCCTTCATAGCGCACCACGATGCGGGTGGCATCCACGTCCTCCACCACCCCGTCGCCCTCGGCCAGGATAACCACTCCGGAATCCCGGGCCGCTACCTTCTCCATCCCCGAACCCACCAGGGGAGCCTCGGTGCGAATGAGAGGAACGGCCTGACGCTGCATGTTCGAACCCATAAGGGCCCGGTTGGCGTCGTCGTGTTCCAGAAAGGGGATCAGGGAGGAGGACACGCTCACCACCTGGGCCGGAACCAGATCCACCAGATCCACCTCCTCCCGGGGCACCATTACAAACTCGCCTCCCTTCCGGGCCGGTACCACCTCGTCCAGGATGCGTCCCTCCCGATCTATGTTGATGGTGGCCTGAGCGATAACCAGATCCTTTTCCTCGGCGGCATTGAGATAGATGACCTGATTGGTAACCCGTCCGTTTTTTACCAGCCGATAGGGGGTCTCCAGGAATCCGTAAGGATTGGTGCGGGCGTAGGTGGCCATGGATACGATCAGACCGATATTCGGCCCCTCCGGGGTCTCGATGGGACAGATCCGCCCGTAATGGGAGGGATGCACGTCCCGCACCTCAAAACCCGCCCGCTCCCGGGTAAGCCCTCCGGGGCCCAGGGCCGAGAGACGGCGCTTGTGCGTGATCATGGAGAGGGGATTGGTCTGGTCCATGAACTGGGAAAGCTGCCCCTGGGCAAAGAATTCCCGCAGGGCCGCCGAGACCGGCTTGGGATTGACCAGGTCATTGGGCATCAGGGCCTCTACGTCCTGAAGGGTCATCCGTTCCTTGACCACCCGTTCCATCCGCACCAGCCCCACCCGATACTGGTTTTCCGCAAGCTCGCCCACGGCTCGCACCCGCCGGTTCCCCAGATGATCGATATCGTCCCCTTCGGCCCCCTCTTCCTTGAGACGGATAAGCTCCTTCAGGATGGCCAGCACATCCTCCTTGGTAAGGGTGGTCTGCGTAATGGGAATATCCAGTCCCAAACGCAGGTTGATCTTGTAGCGACCCACCTCGGAAAGATTGTAGGTGGCCGGATCGAAGAAAAGAGAACGGAAATAGGGCTCCGCCACCTCCAGGGTGGCCGGACTGGAGGGCCGCATCTTCTTATAGATCTCTATCAGGGCTTCTTCCCGGGTCTTGGCCTTGTCCAGCTTCAGGGTGTCGCGAAGGGCCCGGGTATATTTGTGGACATCGATATAGAGGCACTCCACCTCCCGCACCCCGGCCTCGCGCAAACGGGCCAGCTTCTCCTTGGTAATCTCCTCGTTACATTCCAGGATCACCTCCCCGGTCTCCGGATCCACCACATCCCGGGCCACTACCCGCCCCAGAAACTCCTTCTCCGTAACCGGAATGGTCTTGATCCCGGCCTCAAGGATCCTCTTCAGGGCCGCCTTGGTTACCTTACGTCCGGCCTTAAGCAGCACCTCTCCGGTCTCCGGATGCACAATATCCACGGATACCTTCTGGGTTAGAAACACCTCGGGATTGATCTCCTTTTCGATCCGATCCGGATGGAGGATGAACTTCTCGCGGGGATAGAAGTAATTGAGGATCTCCTCCTCGGTCATGCCCATGGCCTTGAGGAAGGTGGTGGCGGTGAAGTTCTTGCGCCGATCGATCCGGGCCAGAAGTCGCCCCCGATGGTCATACTCGAAATCCAGCCAGGAACCCTTGGCCGGAATGACCCGCGCGGTATAGACGATCTTTCCCGCATGGGCCTTACCCTTATCGTGATCGAAGATCACCCCGGCCGAACGCTGGATCTGACTCACCACCACCCGCTCGGTCCCGTTGATGATGAAACGTCCGTCCTCGGTCATGAGGGGGACCGAGCCGAAAAAGATTTCCTGTTCCTTGATATCCCGAATGCTCTGGGCCCCGCTCTCCGGATCCACATCGTAAGTGATCAGCCGCACCCGGAGCTTCATCAGGGCCTCATAAGTAAGCCCCTTTTCCCAGCATTCCTCGGCGCTCAGCTCCGGAGGCAGGATCTCATAGTCCACAAACTCCAGTTCCGCGGTACCCGTATAATCCTTGATGGGAAAGACTTCCTTCAGGGCCGCCTGAATACCCTTGTTTTTACGGGCCTGGGGAGGTACGTCCTTCTGCAAAAATTCCCGGTAGGAATCCTTCTGAAGCTGAATGAGATAGGGAACCTCTATGGGAGGCTTAACCCGTCCAAAATTTCTCCTTATCCGGGCTGGAATAATGGTGGGAGTTTCCATATCCTGGATCGCCCTCCTTCACTTTAAATTTCAAACACAATAAGGGCTTTCCCCTTTCCGGGGAAAAGCCCTTATATTTGAACCTGGTTTTGTCCTAATTTTACTTGATTTCTACCTTGGCGCCAACGGCCTCGAGTTTCTTTTTGATCTCTTCGGCCTCCTCCTTGGAGACTCCCTCCTTGACCGGCTTGGGAGCGCTCTCCACCAGTTCCTTGGCCTCCTTGAGCCCCAGACCGGTAATGGCCCGGACCTCTTTGATCACCTGGATCTTCTGACCACCGGCCTCGGTAAGGATCACATCAAACTCGGTCTTCTCCTCCGCCGGAGCCGCCTCCGCTCCCGGAGCCGCCCCCGGAGCCGCAGCCACCGCCGCCACCGGAGCCGCCGCACTAACCCCGAACTTCTCCTCCAGCTCCTTGATAAACTCCGAAAGCTCCAGCACGCTCATGTTGGCAATAAACTCAATTACCTCTTCCTTGGTTACCGCCATTTCTTCGCCTCCTTACTTGGTAATAATTATGATTATGGTGTTACTACTGGCCCTCGGCCTTCTTTTTCTCCTCGATAGCCTTAAGCACATAAAGAAAAGAACGCACCACATTGGCCAGAAGCTGCACCAGCCGGGCAGGGGGAGCCTGAAGCAACCCGAGAAGCTGAGCCAGCAGGATCTCCCTGGAAGGCAGCTTGGCCAGGGCCTCTACCCCCTTGGCCTCCACCGGTTTGCCCTGCAGAGCCCCGCCCCTGATCACCAGAGCCGGATGCTCCTCGGAAAACTCAAGCAGCACCTTGGCCAGCGCCACCGGATCCTGATAGGCCAGCGCAATCCCCGTGGGCCCCTCGATAAAATCCTGAATAGGAGCAGCCGGGGTATCCGCGGAAGCAATGCGCAGGAGGGTGTTTTTCACCACCCGGTACTCCCCGCCGGCCTCCCGAATCTTGCGCCGCAGTTCGTTGCTCTCGTTGGCCGTAAGCCCCTTAAAGGTAGTCACAAATACGGCCTGAGATTCCTGAAATTTCTCCCGTAAATTCTTTACCAGTTCTTCCTTCTGAGCACGTGTAAGCACCGCCTTCCTCCCTTAAGCTTCGTGAGAATTCCTGACGAAGGTTTACCCTTCGTCTCCGCAGGCCGGCCTTAAACGCCGTTTAAAACCTCACGGTTACCTGCCTTCTTCGACTCAGGGTCACCTCCGAAATAGGAGGGACACCCGAGACCTTACTCTGCCTGATAATCCTTCACCAGATTTCGCACATCCGCCGGGTCTATCTTTATCCCCGGCCCCATGGTGGTGGATAGAGTCACGCTCTTGATATATTGCCCCTTGGCCGCCGAGGGCTTGGCCCGCAAAAGGGCGTCAAAGAAGGCCGCAAGATTTTCCAGGATCTTTCTCTCCCCGAAGGAAACCTTTCCCACCGGAGCGTGTACCACTCCACCCCGATCCACCTTGAAATCCACCTTTCCGGCCTTGATCTCTTTGACCGCCCGGGCCACGTCAAAGGTTACCGTTCCGGTCTTGGCGCTGGGCATGAGCCCCCGCGGCCCCAGGATCTTTCCGATCCGCCCCACCAGCGGCATCATATCCGGCGTGGCCACGGCCTTATCAAAATCCAGCCAGCCCTCCTGAATCTTCTTGATCAGATCTTCGGCCCCTACATAATCCGCCCCGGCCGCCTCCGCCTCCTTGGCCTTGTCTCCCTTGGCAAAGACCACCACCCGGGCCGTTTTACCCGTACCATGCGGAAGCACCACCGAGCCCCTCACCATCTGATCGGCATGGCGCGGATCCACCCCCAGCTTGACCGCCACCTCTACCGTCTCGTCGAACTTGGCATAGGCGTTCTCCAGGGCCAGCTTAACCGCTTCCTCAAAGGAATACCTTCTGGTTCGATCTACCTTCTCCAGAGCCGCCCGATATTTTTTGCCTCTCTTGGCCATCTCCCCTCACCTCAATCCACAATCTCTATCCCCATACTCTTGGCCGTTCCTTCAATCATACGCATGGCCGCTTCCAGACTGGCCGCATTGAGATCCTTCATCTTGAGCTTGGCTATCTCCTCCACCTGCTTACGGGTCACCTTCCCTACGATCTCCTTCTTGGTGGCATGCGCCCCCTTCTCCACCCCGGCCGCCTTCTTGAGCAACACCGAGGCCGGAGGGGTCTTCAGCTCAAAGGTGAAGGAACGGTCGGCATAAACCGTAATCACCGCCGGGATAATCATCCCTTCCTGGCCCTTGGTCTTGGCGTTAAAGGCCTTGCAGAACTCCATAATGTTGACCCCGTATTGACCAAGGGCCGGACCCACCGGCGGCGCCGGATTGGCCTGCCCGGCCGGAAGCTGAAGCTTGATCACCCCGATAACCTTCTTAGCCATGAATCCTCACCCCTTCTATATCTTCTGCACGTGCGCAAATTCTATCTCCACCGGTGTCTCCCGACCAAAGATACTCACCAGCACCCTTACCTTGCCCTTATCCGGCTTCACTTCATCCACCACACCGTGGAAATTGGCAAACGGCCCCTCCGTAATCCGCACCCGGTCCCCGGGCAGGAACTGGTAACGCGGCTTGGGCTTGATCTCCTCTACCCGAATCTGCTCCAGCAACTTGCGCGCCTCTTCCTCCAGCAGAGCCCGGGGCTTGCCGTCGCCCATAATCCCTACCACACCTTCCACGTTTCGCAAGATCTCAAAGGCCTCCTCCGCCGCGGAATCCGCAAGACGCACCAGCAGATAACCCGAATAGAAACGCCGCGAAACGTGCTTCTCCGGGCTAAACACCCCCTCAATAATCTTCTCCGGAGGAACCACCGCCTCTTCCAGCACCTCGCCCTGCCCGGCCTCGGCAAAGGCCCGCGCTAGAGCCTCCTTTACCGCCTTCTCCTTACCCGCGAGAACATAAACCACATACCAGCCCATTTCAGTACACCAGCCACTGGACTATTTTGGAAAGAATTAGATCCACCAGCCCCAGATAAAAAGCCACAAAAAGAGTGAAAGACAATACCGCCGCCGTGGTCGCCAGGGTCTGCTTACGATTGGGCCAGGTGATCTTCCTGAATTCAATCTTGACTTCCCGCAAAAACCTTACGGCCTGCCCCAACCGCCCCTGCTCCCGAAACTCCTTCAGAGAAGCTACCTTCCCCCCGGAAACCCCGGCCTTCCTCGCCGCCCTCTTCGCTTTCGCCGCCTTGGCCATCCCCTTCCCCGAATAAAAATTTAAAAAATGGCAGGCCAGGGAGGATTCGAACCCCCAACCCCCGGATTTGGAGTCCGGTGCTCTACCAGTTCGAGCTACTGGCCTGCCCTATTTACTATTTTACTTCCCTTTGACCTCCCGGTGGAGGGTATGCCTCCGATCCCAAGGACAATATTTTCTCAATTCCAGACGATCCGGCGTGTTCCGCCGGTTCTTGGTGGTGGTGTAATTCCGCCTCTTACATTCCGTACACTGCAGATGAATGATTACCCGCGCCTCCCCTTTCTTGGCCATCTCTCAACCCTCTTTATTCCAGAATCTTGGTGACCACCCCGGCTCCCACCGTCCGGCCACCTTCCCGTATCGCAAACCTCAAACCCTCCTCCATCGCCACCGGCTTGATCAACTCCACCTCCAACTCCACATTGTCCCCTGGCA
>DRMH01000015.1 GCA_011322625.1 Thermosulfurimonas dismutans
CCCCCCCGCCAGTGACGATAGCGCCAGCCCGAAGTTCCCACCCGAATGTCCTTCATATTGACACCCTCCCAAAAGGAAATTATAGATTTAAAGGCCAAATTTACCAGGAAGGAGGATGGGTCTTGCCTTTACACAAATCGGCGGCCAAGGCTTTAAGACAGAGCGAGAAGCGGCGTCTGCGCAACAAGGCCATTAAGACCAGGGTAAAAACGGTAACCAAGAAGTTTCTGAAGACGCTGGAGGAAGGTGACCTGGTGCGGGCGGAGGAGGCTTTTCGGGAGGCCCAGAGCGTAATTCAGAGGGCGGTGAGCAAGGGCACCCTTCACTGGCGCACCGCAGCTCGCAAGATCTCCCGCCTGGCGGCCAAACTGAATGCCAAAAAGGCCGCCCTTTCCGGTCAGGCCTAGTTCACCCCGGTGGGGACGTAGCTCAGTTGGGAGAGCGCCAGAATCGCAATCTGGAGGTCGCGGGTTCGAATCCCGCCGTCTCCACCATGATTTTCAAGGGTTTTAGTCTGGAGGGTAAGACCGGGGCCTTGCTCAGGCCTCCACATGGGCGATAATGGCTTTGAGGACCTGGTGAAAGCCGGGATTAAAAAGCGTAAAGCCCACCAGCATGATACCGGCAAGCACTTTGAGCCAGACACGGATAAGTTTGATCTCTCCTTTCCAGTGGTGCCGAGGGCGGGACTCGAACCCGCACGGGCCGAAGCCCACTAGCCCCTCAAGCCAGCGCGTCTCCCAATTCCGCCACCTCGGCTTTTTCGTAAAAATTAAAACGGAAACCCGGACCTGTCAATCCTTGCTCTCCGGTAAAATGCCTGCCTTGTGAAGGTAAAATTCCCGAGCAGTCCCCTTTCTCTTAAGCTTTAAATGATCCTAAGGGTCTGGTCAAACGCTACAGCCTTTTTATATTTTATTAGACCCTTAAAACCGAGGAAGGGAGGGATTCCCTTATGAACAACACCCTTAAGACCTTTATTCTCCTGGCGGCTCTCACCGTGCTTTTTCTCATTGTGGGGGATCTCCTGGGAGGCCGTTACGGAGTTACCGTAGCCCTGTTTATGGCCCTCTTCATGAACCTTTTTGCCTACTGGTTCTCCGACAAACTGGCTCTGGCTATGAGCGGAGCCAAACCCGTGGCCGAACATGAGGACCCCGAACTGCATGCTCTGGTAGCTGATCTGGCCCGCCGAGCCGGCCTTCCCAAGCCCCGGGTATATATGATCCCCACCGAAACCCCCAATGCCTTCGCTACCGGGCGCAATCCCGCCCATGCGGCCGTGGCCGTGACCGCCGGTATCCGGCGTCTTCTTACCCGGGACGAACTGGAAGGGGTTCTGGCCCACGAGCTGGCCCATATCAAAAACCGTGATATCCTCATCTCCTCGATAGCGGCGGTGATCGCCGGGGCCATTTCCTATCTGGCTTATATGGGACAGTGGGCCCTATTTTTCGGCGGGTTCTCCCGGGACGATGATGACCGGGGCCATCCGCTGGCGCTGCTGGCCGCTCTGGTAGCCATCATCCTGGCTCCTCTTGCGGCTTCCCTTATCCAGCTGGCCATAAGCCGAAGCCGCGAATATCAGGCCGATGCCACCGGAGCCCGGATATGTCGCTGTCCGCTTTCCCTGGCCCGGGCCCTGGAAAAACTCGAGGCCTGGAATCGAAGGATGCCCATGCAGGTCAATCCGGCTCAGGCCCAAATGTTTATCGTGAACCCCCTTTCCGGAGAAACCCTGATGAAGCTCTTCTCCACCCATCCGCCCATTGAGGATCGGATCGCTAAACTCCAGGAATTGGCCCGGAGGATGCATCTCTATTGAAAAAGTTTGTCCTCATCTTCTTTTGTTTTCTGGCCTCCTGTGCCGTGGAGACCGGCCCCCCGGTGAGCCGGCAGGAGGTGCTCCAGGCACAGGAGGAGATCTGGAGAATAAAGCTGGAACAGTATTTTTCCTGTGAAAGACGTGTGGGCCGGGTCCTGGTGCGCCTTCTTCCGGTTACCGAAAACAAGGCCCCCCACCCCTGGTTCCTGGTTAAAATCGTGGATCTTTCCCGAACTCCAGCAGAGGTCCGTGAGGCCTTATCCGAGATCTTTCACCGATCGCTTCCCAAGAAGGGATACCTGGTAACCTTTGTCCATCCAGCCATAGAGCGACAGGGCTTGAAACCCGGAATGATCATCGCGCGCCTGAAGACCACCCATCTTCGTTTGGGAGAACCCGTACGGGTGGTTCTCGAGGGAGGACGGGCCCTGGTGCTGCACCCCCCGGTGGTACATACCCAACCCGTGGATTTCCGGATTGTGGATTCCCTGGCTCCTAACGCCTGGGTCACCCCGGAAAATCGGATGTATGTGACCGTGGCTCTGTGTCGGGTGCTTCCCGATGATAATGAACTGGCCGCGGTGGTGGGGCATGAACTGGCCCATCTCAAACGGGGTCATCTCTTTAAACGCCAGGCCATCCTCACCCTGCGTAATCTCCTGGGCATCGGGGTCTATAGCCTGGGAGGTCGTCCGGCTTCGGATATCTATCGTCTGGGGACCAATCTGGCTATCCTGAAGTACTCCCGGGATCAGGAACGAGAGGCCGATTTTTATGGACTCTGGTATGTATATAGGGCCGGCTACAATCTGGAACGAGCCGCTCAGGTGTGGGTCCATCTGGCGGCGGTCCTTCCTCCCGGGCAACCCTCTATTCTTTCTGATCATCCGGCTACCGCCGAACGATTGGCCCGGATAAGAAAGATTGTAGCCGCCATTAAGGCCGGACATACCTTTGAGGAACTCAAGAAGAATCCATGAAATCCACTCCCTTTTCTTTTCTTTCTGAGGTGATCCGGTTTCTGCGACCTTACTGGTATCTGGTGCTTCTGGCCATGTTTTTCTCGCTTCTGGCCTCCCTCACCTCCGGAGGGATCGCCTGGATGGTGAAACCGGTGATGGACGAGGTATTCCTGGCCCGAAACTATTTTTATCTGAAACTTCTTCCGCTGGGTATCTTTTTCTTCTTTTTTCTGCGGGGGGTGGCATCCCTCCTACAGGCCTATTTTATGCGGGCGGCGGCCCTGCGCATGGTCAATGATCTTCGGGCCGAACTCTACCGTAAATTAATTCATCTTCCCCTTTCCCACTTTCAGGAAGAGGGTTCGGGTCGCAACCTCTCCCGGGTGCTTAACGACACCCTGGTCCTGGAACCCATCCTAAGCACCGTCTTTCAGGTCTTTTTGCTGGAGGGTTTCAATACCTTTATCCTGCTGGGGGTGGCCTTTTCCCGGAGCATCCGTCTGACCCTGGTTTCGATGGTGGTGCTTCCGGTCATCGCTTACGGGGGGCAGTATCTGGCTCGTCGGGTTCGAAGACATCGGCGCCAGGCGCAAAAAACCATCGGGGAGATAACCCATCGCCTGACCGAGACCTTTACCGGCTTGCGCGAGGTCAAGGTTTACGGGCGGGAAACAGAGATTCTGAGGCTCTTCCGCAGAGGCATCGACCGTTACGCGGCCTTTCTCCTCAAGATTACCAAATATCGGGAGGGCTCCAAAAGTCTGGTGGACCTGATGACCGGGGTGGGAGGGGCCTTTCTCATCGCCCTAGGGGGGTTCATGATGGCCCGGGGGCAGATCACCCCCGGGGCCTTTTTCTCGGTGCTTACCGCCATCCTCATGTTATTTACCCCTATCCGGAAGATCGCTCGGGCCTATACCGGTCTTTCCGATGCTCGGGCCGCCTGGGAACGCCTGGAGGAGATCCTGCGCCTTCCCGAGGAAAGAGGCGGGCCCCGTTCCGCCCCTCCGCCCCGCAGAGAAATCCGTTACGAAGGGGTCTCCTTCCGTTATCCCGGCTCGGAAAAATGGGCCCTCCAGGGTCTGAATCTTACCATTCCCGTGGGGCAGGTTACCGCCCTGGTAGGCCCCAGCGGAGCCGGAAAGTCCACCCTGATCTCCCTTCTTCCCCGTTTTTACGATCCCACCGAGGGTCGCATCCTCTGGGACGGAGTGGATCTGCGGGAGTTCGAGCTGGATTCTCTTCGAAGCCACATCGGACTGGTCTCTCAGGAAATAGTGATCTTTAACGCCACGGTGGCGGAGAATATTGCTTTCGCCCGACCCGAGGCCAGTCGCCGGGAAATAGAGGAAGCCGCCCGCCTGGCCAATGCCCATGAATTTATTCAACAACTTCCCCAGGGTTACGATACCCTGCTCGGAGAGGGAGGAATTACCCTCTCCGGGGGGCAGAAACAGCGTCTGGCCATTGCCCGGGCCATCCTGCGTAATCCGGCTCTCCTCATCCTGGATGAAGCCACCAGTCAACTGGATCCGGTTTCGGAACATCTGGTTCAGCAGGCCCTTTCGCGGCTTATGCGCGGACGAACCACCCTGGTTATCGCCCATCGTCTTTCCACCGTCACCCGGGCCGACAAGATCGTGGTCCTGGAGGAGGGGCGAATAGTGGCTGAGGGACGCCACGAGGAACTTCTGGATACCTGCGAACTTTACCGGGAGCTGTACCGTCTATTCCAGCCCTGAAGGGGATGCCGCGGCATCGAGCAGGGTATGGTAACGCCACACGCTCATCAGAAAGAGACATGCGGTTTCGGCCCGCAGGATGTAAGGCCCCAGGGTCAGAGGCCGGAAACCTTTTTCCTTAAGGAGCTTTTCCTCTTCCGGGGCGAATCCTCCCTCCGGCCCTACCACCAGGGCCAGATCCCGGGAAAACGGGGTGAAGGCCCGGCTTAAGGGTTCCCCACCCCTTTCATAGGCAAAAAAGCGATCCGGGGCCCGGGCCTCCTCCAGAGCCTCGGACAGGGGAACCGGGGGATAGATTTCGGGTAACCACAGTCTTCCGCACTGTTTCAGGGCCTGGACGGCCCGTTCGCGAAGCCTGGAGCCGATCCTTTCCCCGGGCTTGCGCGCTCCGTAGCGTCCGTAAAAGACCCGAATGGTGGTTACCCCCAGTTCCACCGCCTTTTCCACCAGGAATTCGGTGCGTCCTCCCTTTAAAAGGGGAAGAAGGATCTCCAGACGATATGCCGGAGGGGGCTCCCTTCGTCCTGGCCCCAAGAGATGCACCCTTACCTCATCCTTTTGGATCCGGATTACCCGGGCCGGATAGACCTCTCCCCGCCCGTTCACGATTTCTATCTCCGCTCCTTCCTTGAGTCGCAATACCTCTCGCAGATGGTGAGCCTCGGAGGGAGAAAGCGCCAACCATTTCCCCGGAGCGGCTTCGGCGGCAAAAAAACGCCGCGGCCTCATACCCGAAGATTGATCTTCTCTACGTAGGGTTTGAGCCCGGGAAAGCCCTTGGCCTCGGCTACGGCCTGCAGGACCCCCTCGGGATCCCGCACCCGGATACCGGAAAGGAGGCTTACAGGGGTATCCCCGAACACCTCCGGAGCCATGGGGGTGCTGGGGCCCAGAAGCACCACCTCGCGGGCCCGCTGCACCTGGGCCAGGATATCCTCCAGGGTTCGATTGAGAATGGTCACCGAGGTAATCAGGATGAGCGTGGCGCGGGGCAGGAAAACCGGCATCTCGGTTTCGGGAAGAAGTCCGGGCCCCAGGTGATCTCCCCGTTCAAAGACCCAGAGATGCCGTACCCGTCTGGAGAGGCGCTTTACCAGGGGTTCGAAGAATCCTATCATGGCCACCTCATCCTCCGGCCCGGGCCGGATTAACTCCAGAGGGTCACCCTCCAGAAAGGGAAGATCGCGGGAATTGAAAAGGGCATTGGCCACCGCTAGGGCTACGGAACCTTCCAGGGGTTGCGGAGAGGTCAACCCCCGGAGGACCAGGTCCGCGGGACGCTGCCGGAAGGAGACCTCCGGGGGGAGATAGGAACAGCAGCCGGGCTCGAAAAGGGTATAGGCCACCCCGGCCCGACGGTCGGAAAGTTCGATGGCGGTGTAGCCCAGGCCGATGACGGCCCGCTCTACCAGCTTTCCCCGGGCCAGAGGAAGGGCCGCATGGAGCAGGCGTTCCTCAAGCTTCATTCCTGAGGGGCCGAGGCCGGGCCTTTGGACCCCGGAAAGACCCGGCCTATGACTTTATCCGCCAGTTCCCGGAATTTGCGGGAGGCCTCCAGGTCTTCGTGCAATACCACCGGTTCGCGTAACCTGTTCACCTCCGGTTCAAGCGGGATCCGCGCCAGGAGCGGGACTCCCAGTTCCCGGGCCAGCCCTTCACCACCGCCCTCGCCGAAGACCGGGATCTCCCGTCCCTCGGTCCGGAGGTAGGACATGTTTTCCACCACCCCCAGAATGGCTACCCCCAGATCCTCGAACATCTTGGCACAGCGTCTTACGTCGGCCACGGAGAGTTCCTGGGGAGTAGTAACCAGGATGACTCCCCGGGGCTGATAGGTGTGGCATACCGAAAGAGGGGCATCGCCGGTTCCCGGCGGAAGGTCCACCAGGAGAAAATCGAGCGGCCCCCATTCCACCACCTCGGCCATCTCCTGAAGGGCCTTGCCTACCAGAGGCCCCCGCCAGATAAAGGGCTGCCCCGGAGGAGCCAGAAAGGCAAAACTCATAACCTTGACTCCGTGAAGGGCCAGGGGCTGGATCTTGCCGCCGATTACCGAGGGGCGATCCTCCTCGGAAAACCCCATGAGAAGGGGAATATTGGGCCCGTAGAGATCCGCATCCAGGATGCCGGTCTGGAAACCCTTGAGCCGCAGGGCTACGGCCAGATTTACCGTAACCGTGCTCTTGCCCACGCCCCCCTTACCGCTTCCCACCGCCAGGACAAAACGCACATCGCGGATACCGAGATGTTCCTTTTTGGGTGGCCCACCGAAGACCCGGGCCCGCTCCTCGGGGGTCATGGTGGAGAGTTCCACCTCTACCCCGGAGACTCCGGGGACAGAGGCCACCGCCTGACGCACATCCTCGGCGATGCGCCGTTTGAGCGGACAACCCGCGGTGGTGAGGGCCACCACCACCCGGACCTTCCCCTCCGGAGAAACCTCCACTTCCCGAATCATTCCCAGAGAGACCAGGTCTCTGTTCAGTTCCGGGTCCTTAACCTTTCGCAGCGCCTCTAAGATATCTTCCCGGGTGATTTCCATGGCCCTAAACCTCTTTCAGTCCTAGAACGTCGTGCATATCATACACTCCCGGATCCTTTCCCACCACCCATAGAGCGGCTCGCACGGCTCCCCGGGCAAAGGTGTCCCGGCTTGCGGCCCGATGGGTAAGTTCCAGCCTTTCCCCGGGCCCGGCAAAGAGTACGGTATGCTCTCCCACGATCTCTCCGGCTCGGATGGTCTGGATCCCGATCTCCTTGCGGGGACGCTCTCCGATGATGCCTTCCCGACAAAAGCGAAAGGTTGACTCATCCCAGCCCAGGGTTCGCGCAATAACCTGAGCCAGGGCCAGGGCCGTTCCGCTGGGAGCGTCTTTTTTCATGCGATGGTGGGCCTCTACGATCTCGATGTCAAAATCCTGCCCCAGGATACGGGTGGCCAGTTCCACCAGCTTATAAAGAAGATTGATCCCCAGGCTCATATTGTAGGCCTGAACCAGGGGGAAATGTTTCCGCGCCAGCTCGTGGACCTCGGCCAGCTCCTCCCGGGAAAAACCCGTGGTGCCGATGACCATGGCTTTACCGTAGCGAGCATTGATGCGGGCATGGGCGAGCGAGGCGGTATGAAAGGTGAAATCGATGATCACGTCCCCCTTTTCGATAACCTTTTCCAGGGAATCCTCCACTATCACGCCGGTCTTTTCCGGTAGCCCCAGGATTTCGGCCACATCCTTTCCCAGAACCGTACTCTGGGGGTGCTCAAAGGCCGCTACCAGTTGAATCCCCTCGGTCTTAAGGATATGGCGAATAATGGTGCTTCCCATCCTTCCCGCCGCGCCGGCCACAATGGCCTTAATCATCTTCATCCCTCCTCCCTCCGAATTTGCTCTTTCCGGGTCAACCCCTTACTCTATCCCGAAACGGCTCTCTTCGCCTGGATCCCGAGAAGACTTCCGGCTTCACCGGAATCTTCTAAAGGAGCTTATAGTCCGCAAGAACATTTCTTAATTTTTCCACGTTGGCCTCGCTCATGGGAGCCAGCGGCAGCCGCACCGCAGGGCTTCCGATCTTACCCATAAGGGCCAGGGCTGTCTTGGCCGGAACCGGGTTGGTCTCTAGAAACATGGCCTTAAAGAGGGGATAGAGTTTGAGATGCTGTTTGCGGGCCTTTTCCCACTGCCCCTTGAGGCAGGCCTCCATGAAACGGGACATCTCCCGGGGCACCACGTTGGCCGCCACCGAGATGACCCCATGCCCTCCCAGGGCCATGAGGCTATAGGCGGTAAAATCGTCCCCGGAAAGGACCCGGAACCTGTTGCCGCAAAGACGAAAGATCTCCGTGGCCTGTTTCATGCAACCGGTGGCCTCCTTGATCCCGATGATATTTTTGATCTTGGACAGCCGGGCTACGGTCTCCGGGGACAGACTGACCCCGGTCCTTCCGGGCACATTGTAAAGGATGATGGGGATATCCACGCTTTTGGCCACGGCCTCATAGTGTCGAAAAAGCCCCTCCTGGGTGGGTTTGTTGTAATAAGGGGTGACCATGAGCACGGCGTCTCCGCCCATTTCCTTGGCCATACGGGTGAGTTCTATGGAAGCCGCGGTGTTATTGGTGCCGGTGCCCAGGATGACCGGAACCTTCCCCTTGGCCTCCTCAAGGGCGATCTCAAAGAGCCGGGCCTTTTCCTCCTTGCTCAGGGTGGCGGATTCCCCGGTGGTCCCTACCACTACCAGTCCGTGGGTCTTTTCCTTAAGATGCCAGCGTACCAACTCCCTAAAACCCTCCTCATCCAGAGACCCCTCCTCGGTAAAGGGGGTGACGATAGCCACAATGGACCCTTTAATGTCTTCCGCGGAAAAGTTTTTGCATCTTCTTTTTCCGCACGGCATGTTCTATCCTCCTTCCAGATTATTTTCGTAATATGCTTCGCGGGGGGATTACCCCCGGGCCAGCGGTAACGTTGGGAAGGACGAGACTGCCCGGCCCTATCAGGGTTCCGGGGTTGGTTACGCTGTTGCATCCGGTCTGCACCCCGTCTCCGAGGATGGCTCCCAGCTTGCGTAAACCGGTATCCAGGAGCTCTCCCTGGTAACGAATACGGACCGTGCCCCGGGTGAGCCGAAGATTGGCCAGTTTGGTTCCGGCTCCGAGGTTTACCTGGCGCCCCAGGATGCTGTCTCCCACATAAGCGAAGTGGCCGGCCTTAGCCCCGTCCAGGAACACGGCTCGTTTGACCTCGGTGGTGTGCCCGATCACACAACCCTCACCGGTGAGGACCTCTCCGCGAATGTAAGCCCCCTGACGCACCTCGGTGTTCGGGCCTATAAGGGTGGGCCCGGCAATCAGGGCCCCGGGTTCCACTATCGATCCGGGGAGGAATTCTATCTCCCGGTCCATGAGTACGGCTCCGGGAAAGAGTATCGCCCCGGCAAGGATTTCTCCCGCCCGCCGGATGAGCCATCTTCCCTTTTCGCGAACGATTTCCACCTCCGAAAAGGGCAACGCTTCGCCCCGGCATATAACCCATCCTTGGGGAAGAGGGCCCCCCACCGGTACCGAAGAGGGCAAGGGGGTTATATGTTCCCGTAAGTAATCGGACAGGCGAGGGAGTATTTCCCAGACCCGGGTACAGCCTTCGAAAAGCACCCGATGTCGGGTTATCTCCGCCAGACTAAAAAAATCTTCCGGACCCAGACTCATTTTCGCAGCACTTCCGCCAGGGGTTTTCCCACTTTTACCAGACCCAGTTCGGTGATTTCAAGCACCCGCACGGAGGTATCGTGACCGCAGAGACGGCAGCCGTCTATCCGAAAGAGACGCAGGATGGAACCCGGAGGCAGTCCGTAGGCCGAGGCGGAACGGGCCGAGAGCAGGAGTTCCTTGGAGAGGACCATGGTACAGTCCACGATATGCCCCACCGCATAACCTCCGGCCGCTTCGGCGGAGAGTTCCTCGTGAGCGCTGCGTTTCTGAGAAACAAATACCGCCGTTTGATGCCATTTTTTGCAGAAGGTATAAAGGCCGCGCACAATGCTCCGGGCCATCATCTCGCGGGCCTCAAAGAGCCCGGTTACGGAATCTATCACCGTGCGGGAAACCTGATAGGTGCGATAAACATGAGCCAGGGTATCCATGAGGGTGGGAAGATCCTCCCGGAGCCGGTGATAACTGGCGGCGTCAAGAAGGATGATATTATCCTCCAGGCGGGAGAATTCATGCCCCATGGCCCGGGCCCGTTCGCTCAATCCCTGAACCACAAAGGGCGCCGGGGTCTCCACGGTAACCAGACATACCCGTTCCCCCAGGGCGGCCTGCTCGATGGTGAACTGCTCGGCCATGAGACTCTTTCCCGTATCCGGCATCCCGGTAAGGTTGACCACCGCTCCCAGCGGAATCCCGCCCAGGGGTTTTTTTACCGGCCGCCCCTTCTCCCATTCCACCCGAAAGAAAAGTTCGTCGAGCCCCGGAACCCCGGTGGGAACCCCCTTCAGGGGAGGAGCCTTGGCCGCAGCCTCGGAGGGGCGAAAAATAGCTTCCTCTAAAACTACCCTTTCTCGATTCATAGTTGACTTGATCTCCACCTTTTAGCTATGCTGAAAATGTAGCACAAAATAAATCGTATCCCAAGGAGTATTATGCGCGAAAGAAGACGCTATCCCAGAGTGGATTTTGAATGTGTTAGGGTTTATCTCCCCCAATACAAAGAACCCCTTCCGGTCAAGGATTTGTCCTTACAGGGCTGTTTTATCAAGATGAAAGATCCTCCGCCTCCCGGAACGATCCTCAATTTCGAGCTGGAGCTACCCGGCATAGGTCGTATTCCGGTACGGGGTATGGTCATGCATCAGGGTGGTCTGGAACGCAGCGGAGCCGGCGTCCTGTTCCTCGAGATCGAGGGAGAGTTCCATCACGTATATGCCCGCTTCCTCAAAGCCCTCCAGCTCATGAAGGAGGCGCGCGAGCTCTACGATAAGATCATCCTCTCCGAGGAATGACCCCTTTTCTCCTGCTGGCCTTTCTTGTGGGTCTGTGTGTGGGAAGTTTCCTCAATGTGGTGATCTACCGACTCCCCCGTGGACTTTCCATCGTGGCTCCCCGGTCCTTCTGTCCCGGCTGCGGGCGACCTCTGCGATGGTTCGAGAATATCCCCCTCCTTTCCTTTCTCTGGCTGCGGGGGCGCTGTCGCACCTGTCGTAAGCCTATCTCCTGGCGTTATCCTCTGGTGGAGGGTTTGTGCGGAGTTATGGCCGTATATTTTCTGAAAAATTACGGAATAAGCATCCAGGCCGCAATTCCCTATCTTCTGACCCTGCTCCTGATAGCGGCAAGTTTTATCGATCTTGAACACGGGATCATTCCCGATCAAATCACCCTGGGAGGGCTTCTGGCCGGGCTGGGACTATCCCCCTTTAGTCCCTTTCTCTCCCCCCGCGAGGCCCTGGTGGGGGCCTTCTGCGGAGCCGGGGCCTTCTATCTCCTGGGGGCCTACTATTTCTGGATCCGGGGGCGAGAGGGCCTGGGAGAGGGAGACTATAAACTCCTGGCCATGATCGGGGGATTCCTGGGGCCGCTTAACCTCATCCCCATCGTGTTTCTGGCCTCGGTCTGGGGGCTATTTATTACCCTGCTCGTGGCACTGGTGAGAAGGGAGCGACTTTCCGGGGGAAAATCCCTGCCCTTTGGGCCCTTTTTGAGCCTGGGGGCCATTACTCTGCTAATCTATCCCAAAGTTGCGACGTTCCTCTTTCCGCCGATCTATTAAGTAGGTGCTGCCCGGAATCTTTTTTACATAATGTTTGAGTTGAGCCGCCACCGCGGCTACCTCTCCGTAGTGATGGAATCTTTCCTTCCAGATGGGCACCAGGGCCACGGAGACCGAGGGCCAGGCCATCCTGCAGAGGACCCCCTGGCGATCCGTGGTGATGAGACAGCCCCTTTCCCGATCCTCGGGATCCACGAAATTGAGGATGAGTTCGTCGAACTTCCGAATCAGTTCCTGGGAAATCTTTTCCGCCACCTCCAGAGGTACGATAAAGACGAAATCGTCTCCGCCGATGTGCCCTACGAAACCCTTGGGGCCGGCATAAAGATCCACCAGATGCACCAGAATCCGGGCCAGCATGCGAATGACCTCATCCCCCCGGGAAAATCCGTAGGCGTCATTGAAGGGTTTGAAGTTGTCCAGATCCACGTACCCCACCGCCCATTCCTCATCGCTTTTGATGATCTCCTCGATCTTCCGCAGGATGGAGGTATTGCCCGGAAGCCCGGTGAGGGGGTTGTTATCCGCCAGGCGTTCCGCCCGAACAAAAGCCAGTTCCACCCGAGAGAGGACCTCCTCCCGGGAGGCCCCTTCACAGATGAAGTCATCCACGAAATATTCCTTCCAGTCCATCTCCGGGAGTTTTTCCGGCCGAATCACCAGCAGGATGGGCAGGGAAGCCAGACTCAGATCATACTTCAGGGCAAAGATAAGATCCCGGGCCAGTTCGGGCTGAAGACTCTCGCTCACCACCAGTAGGTCCGGAAGATTGAAAAGGATCCTCTCCCCGGCCTCTTCAATGGTGGAGAAGATCTCCACCTGATACGCATGGTTCCTTAAGGCCTCGGCCCAGAGGGTATAAGGTGGTTCTTCCGGACTCAATAGGAGTACCTTACGCACTCAGGGCCTCCCGCATTTCCTGAATGAAAAAACGTAACTCATAGAAACGGCCTTCCAGCTCCGGCCACAGTTTTTCCAGACGCGAACGATCCAGGGGCACCCTCTCGAGCACCAGGTCCTCGGGTTCGGGTACCCAGGGGTCTCCTCCGTAGCCGAACCCCCGTGCCCTTACCAGTAAATCGGCCATCTGAACCACGGCGGTTTCCACCGGGAACTTCTTGGCCCCGGAGACCTCATGGTGCCAGGATACCGGATCGATGAGCCGTTCGGGAAGATTCCAGCGATTGAGAAGATAGCCTCCGATTTCGGCATGGTCCATGTGGAGGATTTCTTTTTCGGCCTCCCGCCAGCTTATTTTCTGGTCCTGAACGATTTTCTGGATCCGGGTGTAGTCCTCGAAAAGAGAGGCCCGCTCCACCACCTTTCCCAGATCGTGAAGGAGACCGGCTGTGGCCACTTCCTCGGGATTTTCCAGGCGGAGTTCCCGGGCCAGCACCCCCGAGACCATGGCCACCCCCAGAGAGTGTTCCCACAGGCCGATATCCCGGCTTTGCATCATCTCGAAAATGGAGGCGGTGAGCACCAGGGTGCGGATCACGTTCAACCCCAGTAATACGATAGCGTTGGAAACGGTGGATATTCGACGGGGGAAACCGTAAAAGGCCGAATTTACCAGCCGCAGGACCTTGCTGGTGAGGACCTGATCTCTTTCGATCACCGCAGCGATCTGAGGGGCGGATACCGTCTCGTCGCCGATCATCTGGGTGAGTTTGGCCACAATGGGAGGAAGGGTGGGGAGGCCCTGAAGCCCCCGAAGTTTCTTTTTTATCTCCCGCCGTTTGTCGTCTATCATTCCCTAACCTCGGTGGCTTGGGCCTGGAGAAAGGCCCGCAGGGTCTCCTTGACCTCCTTAAGAAAAGGATGCCGGCTTCGGGCGAACCGTTCCTCAAGTTCCCGGAGTTCATCTTCCAGCGATTTTTCCCAGGGGAAAACCACCGGTTTTCCTTTTACCGTAACGAAACGTACCCCCATTTTTCCGAAACGTTCAATGAGTTCGGAGGAAAGGACCGTACCCTTCGGGCAGAGGACCCTTCCCTTTTCATCCTTGACCTCTTCGGCGGTAACCATCCCCGGCTTAAGATATCCCAGGGGCAAACGCTGCACCTATCTACTCCAGAGGGGGTTTAAGGTCCAGGGCCAGGGCTGCCTCCAGGGCCCGGCCGAAGGCCAGGACCAGGGCATCGGCCAGCTGCGGCCCGATTATCTGGAGGTTTACCGGGAGGCGATTTTCAGTAAACCCCACCGGGAGACTGAGCCCCGGAAGCCCGGCCATGTTTACCGGAATAGTGTAAATGTCCGAAAGATACATCTTCAGGGGGTCGTCGGTCTTTTCTCCCAGCCTGAAGGCCGGCGTGGGGCTGGCCGGCATGAGGATGAGATCCGCCTGGCGGAAGGCCTCCTCAAAGTCCCGAATGATCAGGGTGCGCACCTGGGAGGCCTTGCGATAGAAGGCCTCGTAATATCCCGCCGAAAGGGCATAGGTGCCCAGCATGATCCGCCGCTTTACTTCCGCCCCGAAACCCCGGGAACGGGTCTTTTTGTACATATCTATGAGATCCCGCCCCTGGGCCCGGAATCCGTATTTTACCCCGTCATAGCGAGCCAGATTGGAGCTGGCCTCGGCCGGAGCAATGATGTAGTAGGCCGGAAGGGCGTATTCCAGATGGGGAAGGGAGACCTCCCGGATCTCGTGTCCCAGTTTCTCCGCTTCCCGAAGGGCCTCTTCCAGCACCCGGCGCACCTCCGAAGAAAGCCCCTCCCCGAAGGCTTCCTTGGGGATCCCGAGCCGCAGAGGGGAAAGGGGTTTTTCCAGTTCCGCCAGGTAGTCCGGCTGGGGTTCGGGCCAGGAGGTGGTATCCCGTTCGTCCGGACCACCGATGACCTGGAGAAGAAGCGCGGTATCGGCTACCGTGCGGGTAAGGGGCCCGATCTGATCCAGGGAGGAGGCAAAGGCCACCAGACCGTAGCGGGAAACCCGACCGTAGGTGGGCTTAAACCCCACCACCCCGCAGAAGGAGGCCGGCTGACGGATGGACCCTCCGGTGTCTGAACCCAGGGCCCCGGCACAGAGATCCGCCGCCACCGCCGCCGCGGACCCACCGGAGGAGCCCCCGGGCACCCGCTCGGTGTCCCAGGGATTTCGCGTGGGGAAGAAGGCCGAATTCTCCGTGGAAGACCCCATGGCAAACTCGTCGAGATTGGTCTTTCCCAGGAGGATAGCCCCCGCGGCCTTAAGTCTCTCTATAACCGTGGCATCGTACGGAGGAACGAAGTTTTCCAGGATTCTCGAGGCACAGGTGGTGCGTACCCCCCGGGTGCAGATATTGTCTTTGATGGCCAGGGGCACGCCCAGGAGGGGCAGATCCTCTCCGGCCGAAAGCCTTCGGTCGGCCTCCTGGGCCTGGCGCCGGGCTTCCTCCTCGCAGACGGTAAGATAGGCCTTTATTTTGGGATCCAGACGCCGGATGCGCTCCAGATAGTATTCCACCAGTTCCCGGGCACTTATCTCCCGTCGTCGAAGACTCTCCCGCCATTCTAGCAGTGAGCGATGCTCCATAATCGCCTCCCTAGGATCTTATAACCCGCGGGACCACAAAGCTCGACCCCTCCCGTTCCGGAGCATTGGAGAGAATTTCCTCCGGAGGGAAGGAGGCCTGCACCTGATCCTCCCGAAAACGATTCTCCAGGCGGAGGGCATTATAGGTGGGCTCCACCCCGGAGGTATCCACCTCCGAGAGTTTGGCCATGTACTCAAGGATGCCGGACAGCTCCCGGGTGAATCGTTCCAGATCCTCCTCGGAGAATTCCAGACGGGCGAGATGGGCTACATGCTGAACCTCTTCTTTGGAAATGGCCATGAGGCCCCTCCCTTACCGGAGTTTCTTTCTTTTTTAGCACGACCGGAGGGGCCTCACAAGATTAAACCCGGGGTTTATACCCTGAAGGAGGAAAGGAGTTTTTCCAGGTGAACGACGATCTGGTTTAATTCATCCACCCGAAGTTTGCGAGCCTCCTCCAGGATCTCCTGGCTCAATTTTTCCATCTCCTCGGCTTCCAGAGAGAGTTCCCTGGATTTCTCGGTGATGCGGGTGAGGTTGCTAGTCAGGTCGTTTACCACCGTGCTCTGTTCCTCCACCGCGGCAGCCACATTCTGGGCCATATCCGCGATGGCGTTAGCGGCTTCCCGGTTACGTTCGCTGGCCTGGGATACATTCTCCACCCTGGAAAGGAGTTGCTCCACGGCCTGATTGATCTTTTCCACCAGTTCGGCGGACTGGCGGGCCAGTTCCTTGACCTCGTTAGCCACCACGGCAAACCCCTTTCCGGCCTCCCCGGCCCGGGCCGCCTCGATGGTGGCGTTTAAGGCCAGAAGTTTGGTCTGTTCCGCCACTCCTCCGATGAGGTCACTCATCTCCCGGATATGCTGGGAGGCCTCCACCAGTTCTGCAGCCACCCGAGCGGTGATCTCGGCGGCCTCCTGCGATTCCCGGGCCCGGAGACTGGTTTCCTGGGTGTTGCGGGAGATCTCGCTGATGGTGGCGCTCATCTCCTCCATGGCCGCGGCCATGGAAGCGATTTCCTGTTCCAGTTCCGAGGCGAACTCCCGGGCCTTACGGCTCTGCGAAAGGCCCCGCTCCGCTCCCTGCACCGAGACGCCGAAGGCCTCGGCCAGACGACGGGTTTCTCCGGAAAGCCTCTCTGCTGTCTCCCGCAGATCCCGGATGATACCGTGAATCTTTTCTAGGAAGCGGTTGGTATAGACCGCGGCCTCGTCCAGTTCGGTGTTCCCGGTGATGGCCACCCTCTTGGTGAGATCGGCCTCGCCCTCGGCAAGATCCTGCATGCGGGCCCGATAATTGTGCACATTGCGCCGAAAGACCCGCAGGACGCTGACAAAGACGAGAAGGATGAAGCTCAACCCTAAAAGGGCCACCAGAAGGGCCATGCGCCGGGCCTTGAGACTCCGCTCCCGGCTTTTGCCGCGGGCTTTTTTATTCAAAAGATCCACGTGTTTCATGAACCGGGATGCCTCCTGATCCATAGCCTGAAGCCTTTGCTGCAGGAAGCGGGACCTCTCCTCCTCCGGTGAGGCAAGATAGGCCAGGGCCTCCCTTTCAAAACGGCTGTAGTCCTCCCGCAGGATCTTTAGACTCTCGCGTAAACGGGAAAGAAGACCCTCTTCCTCCACCGTGTCGCCCCGGGCATCGCGAAGGTATTCTTCGAGCTTGCCCAGGTGCCTTTTGAGATCCTCGGAACTCTCCCGGAATTCCGTTTCTCCTCCCCCGGTGAGGCGAAGAAGGGCCCGCTGATGCCCCAGCAGATAGGACACCTGACACATTTCCTTAAGAAGAGGGAGATTGAATTCGGTAAGATCGGCGATGATGGCTTCCTGCTCATCTAAAGCCTTCAAGTTTCCTAAAAGCGAAAGTAAAAGGACTCCTATGGCCACCAGACCCAGACCCCAGATAAGGGTACCGATACGAAAATTTAGTCCCCGTATGCCCGCCATCTCCCGCACCTCCCTCTAAAGATTGACCCTTCCGGGCCTTCCATACTGGATAAGAACGATGGAATAAAAGTCAAGGTAATGATCTACAAATGTATCTCGAGGAGTCTCAGGGCCAGGGAGACGGCCTCGCGGGGGGTGCGGGCCAGGATGCGGATCATGGGTTCCTTTCCGATGTCGCCTTCGTCGGCGATGAGGTCCGGGACGAAGCCCAGGCGCCGGCAGACAGTGGTGACCGCCCAGGAGAGGGTGCCTCCCTCACGGCGTTTGACCTCCTCGGGTTCCTCGGTGCGGGAGAACCGGGCCACCCGCAGGCCTAGGGCCTCGGCCCGTTTCAGGAATTCTTCCGTATAGCGAATGTTCATGGCCGCGCGTCTTTCGGGGTCAAAGCGCAGGGCCGAGAGCACGATGCGGGCCACATGGCTTGAGGCCCCGAAGCGGGGGCAACCCACCGGACGGGCGGAGTCCCCATAGGCCACGATGCGCCCGGGAAAGGCCGCGACCTCCTCCACCCTTCGGGCCAAGGGCAGGGCATAGGCCAGGTTGGTCTGCACCTCGGGGATGAGCGGGCGCACCGGATGACGGCAAAACTCCTCCGCAGCCTCCTCCAGGGCCTCAAGCACCCGGCGCCCCTCGGAAAGACGTTCCACAAAAATCGAGGGCTCTGGGGCCCTAGCTCCTTTCACCTCGGCCCGGAGAAGCCCCAGGGTCAAAAATTCTTCGGCTCTGGACACAGCCTCAACCAGCGAAAGCCCCTGGCAGAGGAATCCGGCCACCGCCGAGGCCAGAAAACAACCCGTGCCCCGGAAACCCACCGGGATTCTGTCGCGCTCGAACGTCCGAAGTTTTTCCCCTTCCCCGAAGAAATCCCTTATCCGGGGGCCCTCGGCATGTCCTCCCTTAAGAAGGACCGCCTGAGGCCCCAGGGCCTGAAGATCCCGGACGGCTTCGGGTTCCTCTCCCCTCCGGATCGGCCTTCCGAGAAAGGCCTCGGCCTCGGGAAGATTGGGGGTGAAAAGGGTTACCCTGGGCAGGAGTTCCTTCTTGATGGCTGGAACCAGGTCTCTTTCCGCCAGCGGAAGACCGCTTGAAGCCGAAAGCACCGGGTCCAGAATCACCGTACCCGAAAATTCGGAAAGGATGCGGGATAGGACCAGGACATTTTCCACGGTGCCGAGCATGCCTATCTTGATGACCTTTACCGAAAGACCGGAGAGGACGGCCGAGAGGGCCTGACGGAGGTACTCCCCGGAAACCCCCTGCCAGGAGAGGGCCTTCTCCGGAGTCTGCACGGTGAGAGCGGTGGGTACGCCCGTGGCATAGACCCCCAGGGTGGAGAGCACCCGGAGGTCCATGGCCAGCCCCGCGGCCCCGCTCGGATCGATTCCGGCCACCACCAGTACCGACATCCTCCCTTGGAGGCTAGCCCGGGGCCGACCCGAGGTCAAGGAGTTTTTTTCGGGGATCTATTTTCCGATACAGAAGGTGGAGAAGATCCGGTCCAGGAGGTCCTCGGTGGTTACCTCCCCGGTGATTTCCCCCAGGGCCGAGAGGGCCTCCCGCAACTCCACCGCCAGGAGTTCCGGGAGGGGTTCCTTTTCCTCAAGGAGGGCAAGGGCCCGGCGAGTGGCCTCGGCAGCCCGTTCCAGGGCCGCCTTTTGCCGCAGGTTGGGGGCCACCTCCGGGGGTTCGGCCGGGCCGTGACCAATGACCGTCTCGAAGATCCGGCGGGATAGTTCGGAAAGCCCGGTCCCCTTAAGGGCGGAGATATACACGGGGTTTGCCGGGAGGGCTTCCCTCCAGGCCGAAAGGGTATCCGGGGAAGCGATGTCGATCTTGTTCACGGCCACCACGTGGGGGCGCTTGCGGACCTCCTGGTAGAGCCGGAGATCCTCCTCCCGGGGGGCCTGGCTGCCATCCACCAGGAAGACCACCACGTCTGCGGCCTCCAGTTTTTCCCGGGCCTTGCGTACCCCGATGGCCTCTACCTCATCGCCGGTTTCCCGCAACCCGGCGGTGTCGATCAGTCTTACCGGAAGACCGGCGATCTGAGCCGTCTCCTCGATCACGTCCCGGGTGGTGCCGGGGATCGGGGTCACGATGGCTCGTTCCTCCCGCAGCAGGGCATTGAGCAGGCTGGATTTGCCCACATTGGGGCGTCCGGCCAGGACCACGGCGATGCCTTCCCGAAAGAGTTTCCCCTCTCCGGAGGCCCGGATGAGTTCCTCAAGCGGCGTAAGCACCTCTTTTCGGAGCCGCTCCCGGGTTTCCTCCGGGGGAACGATCTCCAGATCCTCCTCCGGGAAGTCCACCGCCACCTCGGTAAGGGCCAGGAGATGGAGCAGGGCCTCCCGGATCCGCCGGATCCTTTCGGACAGACCCCCGGAGAGTTGCCGCAGGGCCAGACGCAGGGCGGTATCGGAGCGGGCGGAGATGATCTCCTGCACGGCTTCGGCCTGAGCCAGATCCAGACGTCCGTTGAGAAAGGCCCTAAGGGTGAATTCTCCGGGCTCGGCCGGACGGGCCCCGGCCCGAAAGACCAGTTCCAGAATGCGGGTGAGGACCCGATAGCCGCTATGGGCGTGGATTTCCACCACGTCCTCGCGGGTATAGCTTCGGGGGGCCCGCATGAGCACCACCAGTACCTCGTCCACCGGCTCGCCGGTATCCGGATCCACAATATGGCCGTAATAAAAACGGTGGGACTCGAAATGTTCTCTGGGCCGGGCCGGGCGAAAAAGACGCCGCAGGATCCCTTCGGCTTCCCGCCCGCTGATCTTGATGACCCCTATGGCTCCCGGACCGGGAGGAGTGGCGATGGCGGCAATGGTATCCTCGGTCCGGGTATGGGCCGGGGTCATCTTTTCTTACGCGGACGTTCGTGTGCGGGATGCACCACTACATGGCGGCGTTCGCCCTGCCCGGCGCTACGGGTCTGGATATCCTTGCGTCCCCGGAGGGTCATGTGGATCAGGCGGCGTTCCCGGGCACTCATGGGGGGCAGGGCCACGGGTTTGCCGGTGCGTTTGGCCTTCTCCGCCGCCTCCAGGGCCATACGACGCAGCTCCTCCTCGCGCCTTTCCCGGAACCCTTCCACATCCACCACGATCTTGGGCCCCACGCCCAGCCTGCGGGCCACCACCTTGTTGACCAGGAATTCCAGGGCCTCGATGGCTGCCCCCCCGTTCCGGGTAAAGATGGAGGAGTCCTCCCCGGCAAGGTTGACCACCACATGATCCGCAGCCAGTTCCACCTGGGGCTCGATCCGAAGTTCGCCGGAAAGAAAAAGCTCCTTCAGGAACATTATCGCCCGGTTGGCCCGTTCGGAAAGGATCTTTTCCGGCTTGAGCCTAACCTTGATCTTGGCCTTTTTGGCCCCCAGACCGAAAAGTCCGGCCGAGCCGTGTTCCAGGATCTCCACCTCCAGATCTTCGGGCAGACATCCCATAACCCTGCAAGCCTCTTCAATGGCCTGATCCACGCTCTTGGCTTCGAAAATGCGTTCCTCGGTCATCCTCCTCACCTCGCATGAAGTTTATTGATCATAACTTGCTGTGCAATGGAAAGCAGATTGTTTACCAGCCAGTATAACACCAGGCCCGAAGGGAAGTTTACAAATAGCACCGTAAAGACCACCGGCATAATAAGCATAAGACGGGCCTGGGTGGGATCAAGGGAGGTGGGGGAGAGTTTCTGCTGGACATACATGGAGACTCCCATCAGGATGGTGAGCACCGGAAGACCGTGAAGATAGGGGATATCAAAACCCACGGGCAGCCGGTCCGGTGCCGAAAGGTCGTTTATCCAGGCAAAAAAGGGCGCATGACGTAGCTCAATGGCCTGGAGCAGGACCTTGTAAAGGGCAAAGAAGACCGGGATCTGAATGAGCATGGGCAGACACCCGGAAAAGGGGTTGATCTTATAGGTGCGATAGACCTGCATGAGTTCGCGATTCAGGGCCTGGGGATCGTCTTTGTATTTCTCGCGCAGGCGCTGGATCAGGGGTTGAATCTCCTGCATCTTCTTCATGCTCTTGTAACTCAGGTGATTGAGCGGCCAGAAGATGATGCGGATCAGTACGGTGACCAGGATGATGGCCAGGCCGTAATTGCCCACAAAACGATGGAAGAACTTAAGGGCCCAGAGGAGGGGTTTGGCTATGGGATCGAAAAAGCCGAAATGAAGGGCCGCCGGCAGCCCCCGTCCCACCGCCTTGAGATCTTCCATTTTCTTGGGACCGAAATAGACCCCGAAACGAAACTCCCGGCTTCCCCCCGGAGGAAGGGTGAATTCCGGAGACCACAGGATCACCTCCTGGACCTGATCCGTGAGCCGGCGCATGGTGAGACGCCAGTTGAGGTTCTCCTCCGGAAGGAGGGCCAGCAGAAAATAGGCGTCTTCATAACCCACCCAGGAGAGGGGCCCCGCGTATTCCCGATGGCCCTTCTTGATCTTCACTTCCTCCAGGTGTTTCCCATCGAAATAGGCCGGACCCTTGAATACGTACCGGGTGCTTCGACAGAAAGGGGCCCCCACCAGGCGCAGGAGCAAACGTTCCCGCACCGCTTCTTTCTTCCGGTTCTTGACCCTTACCGTGAGTTCAAAAAAGTAATTCTTTCCCCGGAAGGTAAGGCTCTTGCTCAGGAGGAGCGGATAGGAATAGGCCGGCCGGAAGCTGAGGGTTTCCTCCTGCCCTCCGGAGAGTTTCCAGATCGTCTTCTGCGGGCCCTGATAGGGCAGGATGGCCAGCTCGGGCCTTTCCGGAACGTAGATTTCTATGGGAAGACCCTGCTTGGGAGCCGAGATGAGCTGGATCAGCGGAGAATCCGGGCGGGGATCCCGGCGGTATTTCTTGAGTTCGAAACTCTTGAAGCGGGCCCCGGCCTCGGTGATCACCGCTCGGAAACTCTCCGTCTCCACGGTGATTTCCCGCACCCGGGAGAGCTTCACCGGAATTTCCCGGGAAATTCGGGAGGCCCCGGAGACCGTTTTCGCCTGCCGTGGAGCCTCTTTTTTCGTTACCTGAGGGGAGGAAGGCCGGGTTTCCGGAGCGAAATGGGAGGCATACCAGAGATGGAAGGCCAGAAGAATGATTACCGAAAGGACTATGGCCAGAAGGGCACGTGTTTCCATCAGTTCTTTCCTCCTTGGGGAACGGGATCATAGCCTCCGGGATGGAGGGGGTGACAGCGAAGGACCCGTCGCAGGGCCAGCCATCCCCCGCGCACCGGACCGAACCTCCTCAGCGCTTCCTCGGCATAACGACTGCAACTGGGGTAAAAACGGCAGCTTCCGGGTAGCCAGGGCGAGAGCAGGAGCCGATAGATCTTTAGACCGAGGATCAGGAACCTGGTCAGCATCTTTTTCCGAAGGCCCGGGCCAGTTCCCGCGCCAGTTCTTCTGGACCCAAGCGCAGGATTTCCCTCCGGGGGATGAATACCAGGTCACAACCCGGAGGAAAGAGGTCTTTATTCCGTCGAAAGACCTCCCTCAACAGGCGCTTGATCCGGTTACGCACCACCGCTTTGCCCACCTTTTTAGATACCGCAAAACCGATTCGCCGGAAGGGAAATTCGTTGGGGGCATATACCACGCGCAAATAAGGGAGATCCATCCTCTTCCCCTTCCGGAAAACCCGCTCAAAATCTCGCTTGCGGGAAAGCCTTTCGGCTCGGGATAGGCCTTCACCCTTCAAATCTTTCAAACCGTGAGTCGCCAGCGCCCCTTGCGGCGCCGGTTCTTCAGAATCCTGCGTCCGGACCGGGTACTCATGCGGGCCCGAAACCCGTGACACCGTTTACGCTTGATTCGACTGGGCTGATAGGTCCTCTTCATTCCGAGCCTCCGCTGCTTCGGTTATAATGCAGTTTCAAAAATTACCCTTTAAGGTTTGCCCTAAATAAAACCGCGGGGCAAGGGAATGTCAACGCCACAGAATTTTTTGAAGCGCATCCTGGAACAGAAACAGGAGGAAATCGCCCGACGAAGGGAAAGGGGGCTCTATTTTCGTCCCTTCTGGGACGCTCCCCGAAGGGATTTCGAGGGGGCCCTTCGGGCCGAGGGACTCTCGGTCATCGCCGAGATCAAAAAGGCTTCTCCCTCCAAGGGGCTTCTGTGCCCGGGGCTTGATCCTCCGGGGCTGGCCCGATCCTATGTCCGGGGAGGAGCCAGGGCCATCTCCGTCATCACCGATGAAACCTTCTTTCGAGGTTCTCTGGAATATCTGGCTGCGGTAAGGGAGGCGGTGGAGATCCCCCTCCTCCGGAAGGACTTCATCCTGGATCCGATCCAGATCGAGGAGGCCCGGGCCTTCGGGGCCGATGCGGTGCTTCTCATCGTGGCTGCCCTCTCTCCGGAACAGCTGGGGGAACTCCTGGGTTACAGCCGGCGTCTGGGGCTTTCGGCCCTGGTGGAGGTGCACGATGAGGAGGAGCTGGAGGCGGCCCTTTCCGTGGGAGCCCGCATCATCGGGGTCAATAACCGGAATCTCCGCACCTTTCAGGTCTCGGTGGAGACCACCCTGCGCCTCCTTCCCCGTATTCCCGCGGACAGGGTGGTGGTGGCCGAAAGCGGTCTTTCCGAGGCCTCCACGCTCAGACGTCTGAAGGAGGCCGGAGTACATGCCGTTCTCATCGGTGAGGCCCTGGTAAAAAGTTCCAACCCGGAGTATCTATTGGAAAGCTGGTTGAGGGAGGTGAACCGTGCTTAGACCCGACTTCGAGAAGGGGGGAGGGCTGGTACCGGTTATCGTTCAGGATGCCGAGACCGGAGAGGTCTTGATGCTGGCCTATATGAACGAGGAGGCCTGGGAGAGGACGCTAGCCACCGGGAAGGCCCACTTTTTTAGCCGCAGCCGGGGGAAGATCTGGCTTAAGGGAGAAACCTCGGGCCATGTGCAGGAGGTAAGGGATATTCTCCTGGATTGCGACGCCGATACCGTCCTTCTCAGGGTCAAACAACACGGCGGGGCCGCCTGTCATACGGGTTATCGGTCCTGTTTTTATCGACGCATCCGGGGGGGCCAGGTAGAGATCGTGGGGCAGAAAATTTTTGATCCGGAGGAGGTCTATGGGCGAAAGGGTGCTTAAGTTCGGGATCCCCAAGGGCAGTCTGGAAAAGGCCACCATCGAACTCCTGGAGAAATCCGGCTGGCGGGTCAAGGTGCATCACCGAAGTTATTTTCCGGAGATAGACGATCCGGAGATCTCCTGCGCCATTTGTCGGGCCCAGGAGATGAGCCGGTACGTGGAGGCCGGGGTGCTTGATGCCGGTATCACGGGCAAGGACTGGATCCTGGAGAACGACTCCAGAGTGGTGGCGGTGGCGGACCTCATCTATTCCAAGGTAAGCAAACGGCCGGCCCGCTGGGTGCTGGCGGTCCCGGCGGATTCGGATATACGAACCCTTGAGGATCTGCGGGGAAAAAAGATCGCCACCGAACTGGTCAATTTTACCCGTCGTTATTTCGCCCAGCGGGGGATCGAGGTCGAGGTGGAATTTTCCTGGGGGGCCACCGAGGCCAAGGTGGTCCAGGGGCTGGCCGATGCCATCGTGGAGGTCACAGAGACGGGTTCCACCATCCGGGCCCATGGACTCAAGATCATCCACGAACTTATGGTCACCCATCCCCAACTTATCGCCAACGAGGAGGCCTGGAAGGATCCCTGGAAGCGGAAGAAGATCGAGCAACTGGCCCTGCTCCTTCAGGGGGCTCTCCGGGCCGATCGTATGGTGGGTCTCAAGATGAACGTGGCCGAAAAGGATCTGGAAAAGGTGGTCGGTCTTCTTCCCAGTCTCACCGCTCCCACCATCTCCCGTCTTTATCAGGAGGGCTGGTTTGCCGTGGAAACGGTTATTTCCGAGGGAGAGGTGCGGGAACTCATTCCCCGACTTATCGAGGCCGGGGCCAAAGGGATTATTGAATATTCCCTGAATAAAGTGATATAAATAAAGTTGAAAATTTCCGAGAGGGGGAAGATATGGTCCGTTTGGTTCTGGGTTTCCTTTTACTCGTGTTGGCTGCCTGCGGGCCCTCGGCCAGCTATCATCAGCAGGCCTCGGCCATGCACCGGGAACTGGCCTATGTGTATCTCAAGGACAACCGCTATCCCGAAGCCCTGCGGGAGGCCCTGCTGGCTCAGAAGGAAAGCCCGCGGGATCCGGAGGTGTACAATCTCCTGGGCCTCATCTACATGGGGCGAAAGGAATACGATAAGGCCCGCCTGGAATTCGAGAAGGCCCTTCAGATCGACCCCCGGTATTCCGAGGCCTTGAATAATCTGGGGGCCCTGGCCCTGCTCCAGGGGCAATACGATCAGGCCATCTCCTACTTTAAGAAGGCCCTCGACAACCCCCTTTATCTCAATCCCTTCATGGCCCTCACCAATCTGGGCTGGGCCTGGCACAAAAAGGGAGACGACGCCAAGGCCCTTAAGTATCTCAACCGGGCCCTGAAGCTCAATCCGCGTTACTCCCGGGCCTACTATTATGCCGGTCTAATCGCCTTTCAGCAGGGGCGCTGGGAGGAGGCCAAGCTCGATTTTCGTCGGGCGGTACGCTTCGATCATACGGATATGGCCTCCCGTTACTGGCTGGGCGAGGTCTATTTCCGTCTGGGCGAACTGGACAAGGCCCGTCGGCTATGGGAATCGGTAACCCAGCTGGCCCCGGAAAGCGAGTGGGCCCTGCGGAGCGAGGAAAAATTGCTCCTCTTAAAGAATCTTTCTAGCGACACATAGGCCGCGCTTCCTCCACTTTCTGCTCCTCTTCGGCTTCCCGGGCCAGTTGACGACGCAGGTCTTCCCCTTTCTCGCGGGAGGCCTCCAGGCGATTCAGCGCGTTTACCAAGGCCTTGATCCCTGCGGCCACGATGTCTCCGTCCCGGCCCAGGCCGGCGGTGCGTCTTCCGGAAACATCCTCCAGGATCACCCCGCACACCCCCTCGGCTTCGGTACCCCGTCCTAGGGCGTCGATATGGAAGTCCACCAGGCGAAGTTTTTCTCCCTTTCCTTCCTCCTCTCCGAAGATGTAACCCAGGGCCCGGGCTACGGCCTTAAAGGCGGCATCCACCGACCCCACCCCCACGGCCATGGCTATTCGTCGCCCCTCTTCCCGATCCTCCACTTCCACCTGAGCGATGGGGCGCAACGAGGTGCCGTAAAGGCTTGAGACCTGGGCCGAAATTACCCGGTAGCGATACCGATCCGCCAGGAACTCGTCGTAGAGGATCCCCTCCAGATATTCATCGGGGATGCGACGCAGTACGTCCTTGATCTCCGCCCGGAAACGTTCAAAGACCCGGGAAAGGGCCTGGCGCGAGAGCTTCCAGCCCAGGCTCTTGAGCTTGTAATCCACGGCATGACGTCCGGAGTGTTTGCCCAGGACTATGGCGCTTCCGCTCCAGCCCACGGATTCCCGGTCCATGATTTCGTAGGTGAGACGATGGGCGATGACTCCGTGCTGATGGATTCCCGATTCATGGGCAAAGGCATTGGCCCCCACGATGGCCTTATTGGGCTGGACGAACATTCCGGTAAGCCGGGATACCAGCTGACTGGTGGGAACGATGCGCTGGGTACGGATCCCTGTGTCCAGGGCCGTTCCCAGTTTTTCCCGGAAGAAATCGGCCCGGGTCTTCAGGATCATGACGATCTCTTCCATGGCCGCATTTCCGGCCCTCTCCCCGATACCGTTTACCGTGCATTCCACCTGCCGGGCACCGGCCAGAAGGGCCGCCACACTGTTGGCCACCGCCAGCCCCAGATCGTTATGGCAGTGTACGGAAAGACGAAGGTCTCCGGACTCCAGGGCCTCCCCGAACCCGGCCTCCCTAAGGCGTTCCACCAGGAAAGCGATCAGGGAATGGTATTCGTGAGGGACGGTATAGCCTACCGTATCCGGAATATTGATCACCCGGGCTCCGGCCCGGGCCACGGTTATCACCACCTGAGCCAGGTATTCCCGATCGCTTCGGGTGGCGTCCTCGGCGGAGAATTCCACGTTGGAGGTGAATTTACAGGCCAGCCTTACCGCCTCCTCCGCCAGTCGGAGTACCTCTTCCCGGCTTTTGCGCAATTTGTATTCCAGATGGATGTCGGAGGTGGCGATGAAGGTATGAATCCGGGGGTGTTCGGCCTCACGCAGGGCTTCCCAGGCGGTCTCGATATCCTTGGCGTTGGCCCGGGCCAGGGCGGCGATCTCCACCCCCTTGAGTTCCCTGGAAAGGGTTCGCACCGCCTCGAAATCTCCCGGGGAGGCCACCGGGAAACCGGCCTCGATTACATCCACCCCCAGATCCACCAGGGCCCTACCGATTTCGATCTTCTGGGCCATGTTCAGTGAAACCCCGGGGGACTGTTCCCCGTCCCGCAGGGTGGTGTCGAAGATAAAGACTCGATTAATCATGGCCCCTCCTGATGACTTTGATAGCATTTTACTGCTCGTTGACGTGGCCCACAAGGAGTGCTAGGTAGAAAAGTAAATCCCCAAGGAGGCGCGGCATGAAGATTTATTATGACCAGGATGCGGATCTTTCCCTCCTGAAGGACAAGACCATCGCCGTTCTGGGGTACGGCAGTCAGGGACATGCGCATGCCCTGAACCTGCGCGACAGCGGCCTGAAGGTCATTGTAGGGCTGAGGTCCGGAGGCCCCAGTTATGAGAGGGCCAAGGCCGATGGTTTCGAGGTGCTGGCTCCGTCTCTGGCCTGTTCCCGGGCCGAGGTGATCATGGTCCTGGTGCCGGACCAGATCCAGCCCAGGATTTATGAAGAGGCCATTGCTCCCAATCTC
>DRMH01000016.1 GCA_011322625.1 Thermosulfurimonas dismutans
CCGGATAGAAAATAAGTGTGATTTCCATGGAGGATCTTGCGGATCTTGTGGATCAAGCCTTTGAGAAAGGGCGTCTCACGGAAGAGGAGCGTTTGGAGGCCTTAAGGCTTGATGGGCTTGTTAGGGGAAAACTCAAGGAGTCGAGGGAGGAGGTTTTTCTGGCCGCGGAGGTTTCGCTCACGGTGGATATAGAAGATGTGGAGCGGGCTCAGAGACGGGCGCGGATCCTTCAGCGCCTGATGGATGGCCGGGTCCTTCCGGTGGTGATCGGGGAGATGGTTACCGAAAGGGCCCGGAGGAAGGCCGAGGAACTAGGGGTGATTGTGGCTTAAGAGATCGGGAAAGGAGGGGGTGATGTTTTCGTTTTCCGAGCGTTTGCGCAGGCTTCCGCCCTATCTTTTTGTGGAGCTGGATCGTCTTAAAGCCGAGGCCCTCGAGCGGGGCATGGATGTGATCGATCTCGGGGTGGGAGATCCGGATCTTCCCACCCCGCCGCATATCGTGGAGGCCGGTCAGAAGGCCCTGGAACGGCCGGAAAACCACCATTACCCTTCCAGTGTGGGGATGTCGGCCTTCCGGGAGGCGGCGGCGGAATGGTTCGAGAAACGATTCGGGGTGAAGGTGGATCCGGCCTCGGAGGTGGTGACCCTTATCGGCTCCAAGGAGGGGATCGCTCATTTTCCTCTGGCCTTCGTCAACCCCGGAGAGGTGGTGCTGGTGCCCACTCCGGCCTATCCGGTTTATCATATAGGCACCCTCTTCGCCGGGGGGGAGACCTATTATCTTCCGCTTACCCCGGAAAACGATTTCCGTCCGGATCTGGCGGCCATTCCGGAGGAGGTCCTTTCCCGGGCCCGGATCCTCTGGATCAATTATCCCAACAATCCCACCACCGCGGTGGTGACCCGGGAATGGTTTTCCCAGGTGGTGGCCTTTGCCCGGGAACACGGTCTTATTGTGGCCCATGACGCCGCCTATACCGAGCTTTACTTCGAGGGGTATCGTCCTCCCAGCATCCTCGAAGTCCCCGAGGCCCGGGAGGTGGCCATAGAATTCCACAGTCTCTCCAAGACTTATTGTATGACCGGATGGAGGATAGGTTTTGCCGTGGGATGTGCCGAACTGGTGAAGGGGCTTACCACGGTCAAGAATAACGTGGATTCGGGTTGTTTCCAGGCCGTGCAGGAGGCCGGGATCGCGGCTCTTACCGGGCCGCAGGATTGTGTGGAGGAACATCGGCGCATCTTTGATGAGCGCCGGCGGACTATGCTGGAGGGTCTGCAGAAACTGGGTTTTGAGGTCTATCCCCCTCGGGCCACCTTCTATCTCTGGGTGAAGGTGCCGCCGGGTTACACCTCCGCGGATTTCTGTGCCCGCCTCATCCGGGAGGCCGGAATCGTGGTCACTCCCGGTAACGGCTTCGGGGACCCGGGGGAGGGGTATTTTCGCATTGCCCTCACCGTAGGAAAAGAACGTCTGGAGGAGGCCCTCTCACGTCTGGCCTCCCTAAACCTCTGACCAGCGTCTGCCTGGGGCTCGGTTCCAACCTGGGGGACCGGGCCGCGAATCTCGGCCGGGCCCTTAAGGCCCTGTGGGCCACTCCGGGCATCTTTCCCGGACCGGTCTCCTCGGTCTATCTCACCGAGCCGGTGGAATTTTCCTCCCCCCACTGGTTTTATAATCTGGTGGCCATAGTGAGAACCTCCCTTTCGCCCTGGGAACTGGTACTCCGGACCCTGGAGATCGAAAGGCAGCTGGGCCGGGTGAGAAAAGGCGGCCTTAAGGATCGGGTGGTGGATATAGATATCCTTTTTTACGGGGAGGAGGTAATCCGGGGCTCCTGGCTCGAGGTGCCCCATCCCCGCTTGCACCGGCGGGCCTTTGTCCTGGTCCCCCTGTGTGAACTGGTCCCGGAATGGAGGCATCCGCTGCTGGGACACACGGTGCAGGAGCTGCTGGAGGATCTTCCGGAGGGTTCCCGGGTTTATCGGCTGGGGCCGCTTGTCGCCGAAGTCCCGGGGAGGTAGAATGCAGAGGGGAGTCGGATAATGCGTCTGCTTTTCCTTCTTTTTCTGGTCTTTCTGGTGCTCTGGGCGGCTAAGGGGCTGGTGCGCGATCTGAAGGGGCTGGTGCGGGAGAACCCCGAAAGGAAGAGAGCCACCCCTCTTTCCGACGAACTGGTGCGGGATCCGGTATGCGGCGTCTATTGTCCCAAGAGCACGGCCTATCGGGTGACCCGCCACGGGGAGACCCATTACTTTTGTAGTGAGAAATGCCGCGAGGCCTTTTTGCGTTCCTCCTAGGATTTCTCTTCTGGGTTCCGGGCCTGCGGGCCGATATCTATCGGTACGTGGCCCCGGACGGCAGGATCTATTTTACCAATGTTCCCATGGGGCCGGGGTGGAAGCTTTACCTGCGCACCCCCCGGAAAAAGAACCCGGGAGACCTGGATCGTCTTTTTGAGGAGGCCGCCCGGGAGGTGGGGCTGGATCCCGCCCTTCTCAAGGCCGTGGCCCGGGTGGAGTCCGGGTTCAATCCCCGGGCCGTGTCCTTTCGGGGCGCTCTGGGGGTCATGCAGCTTCTTCCCGAAACCGCCCGCCTGACCGGGGTGCGGGACCCTTTTGATCCCCGACAGAATATCTTCGGGGCGGCCCGGTTCCTGAAACGGCTCCTGGACCGGTTCGGGGATCTGCGCCTGGCCCTGGCCGCCTATCATGCCGGCCCCGAAAGGGTGGAACGCTACCACGGTATCCCGCCCTTTCCCGAGACCCGACGCTATATTCGGATGGTGCTTCGTTACTACCGATATTACCGCCTCGGTCTTCGTCCCTGATCCCCGGTGTCGCCGGGCGGGATCTTCTATGTTATGTTAGGCTGGAACTATTCCAGACGGGAAGGAGGTCTCCCATGCCCAGGTGGAATCCGGACAAAAAGCTCCTGGAGCATGTACATACCCGGTTCTGGCAGCCGGAACTGAAGGACGTTTCCGAGCCCAATCTCATGAAAGAGATCTTTCCTTACACCGATGTGCCCTACGTGGAGTTTGATCACAGGTATATCCCTCCCAGTCCGGCCCGGGAGATCTGGATCACCGACACCACCTTCCGGGACGGTCAGCAGGCCCGTCCTCCCTATACCGTGGAACAGATCGTGGATCTATACAAGTTTATGCATCGGCTGGGAGGGCCCAACGGGGTTATCCGCCAGAGCGAGTTCTTCCTCTATACCCAGAAGGATCGGGAGGCGGTGGAAAAGTGCCTGGCCCTGGGATACCGCTATCCGGAGGTGACCGGCTGGATCCGGGCCCGGGTGGAGGATCTCAAACTGGTAAAGGAAATGGGCCTCAAAGAGACCGGAATCCTTACCTCCTGTTCCGATTATCATATCTTTCTCAAGCTCAAAAAGACCCGGCGCGAGGCCCTGGAGGATTATCTCAGGATCGTAAAGGAAGCCCTTTCCCTGGGCATTGTGCCCCGCTGTCATTTCGAGGATATCACCCGGGCGGACATCTTCGGTTTTGTGGTGCCTTTTGCCATCGAGCTGATGAAACTGCGGGAGGAGTCCGGGATCGACGTGAAGATCCGGCTTTGCGATACGCTGGGGCTGGGGGTGCCCTTTCCGGAGGCGGCCTTGCCCCGGAGTGTACCCAAGCTGGTGCGGGTCCTGATCGAGGAAGCCGGGGTCCCGGGAGAGCTTCTGGAGTGGCACGGACACAACGATTTCTATAAGGTGGTCATCAATGCCACCACCGCCTGGCTCTACGGTTGTGCGGCGGTCAACTGCGCCCTGCTCGGTTTCGGAGAACGCACCGGGAACACCCCGCTTGAGGCCATGATCTTTGAATACATTTCCCTGCGCGGGACCCACAACGGAGTGGATACTACGGTGATCACCGATATCGCCGATTACTATCGGGAGGTTCTGGGGGAGAAGATCCCTCCGAGCCAGCCCTTCGTGGGGTCCGAGTTCAACGCCACCCGGGCCGGTATCCACATCGACGGGTTGCTCAAGAACGAGGAGATCTACAACCCCTTCGATACCAAAAAACTTCTCAAACGGCCCATCGGTATCATCATCACCGACAAGAGCGGCACCGCCGGGATCGCCTACTGGATCAATACCCACTTTCACCTTAAAGGCGACCGGCGTATCGACAAGCGCCACCCCGGTGTGGCCAAGATTTACAAATACATCATCAAGCAGTACGAGGCCGGAAGGATAACCTCCATCTCCAACGAAGAGATGATGCAGCTGGTGCGCAAGTATATTCCGGAGCTCTTCGTTTCCGACCTCGATCGCATGAAGGCCCGGGCGGAAAAGCTCCTCACCCGCCTGGCGGAGGAGCTGGCCGAACATCCCGAAATCCGTTCCATGGACTCCGAGCGCATCGTTCCGGTGTTGCGCGATTTTCTGGAGGATCATCCCTATATCCAGTTTATTTATGTGGTCAACAGCGAGGGGCGTCGGATCACCCCCCTCATTACGCACGTGGAGGATCGGGGACGTTACGAACACCTGCTTCGCGACGAGGATTATTCCGATCGTCCCTGGTTTGTGGAACCCTTTAAGACCGGCCGGGTATATGTGTCCGATTTTTACACCTCCAAGGTTACCGGGGCCCTCTGTCTGACCGTGTCCGCGCCCATTCGGAATAAGTACGAAGAGATCGTGGGTATCCTGGGGATGGATATCCGCTTCAAGGAGTTGCTCAAGATGGAGGACGAACAGGAGGAAGATGGTTCTTGATCTGGTCATCCAGGGCAAGCACCGGCTTCCGGAGGGGCGCTTCACCAATCCCTGGCTCCGGGAGGAACGGCCGGCTCTGCTTCGTCTGTTGCGCTGGAAGGTCTCGCGTTTTCTGGAAAATCGGGTGCCGGATTCCTTTGCCGTTCCGGTAAAGAATCCGGAACCGGAGAGGCTTCTGGATGGAGACCGGGTCTTTTTTCTGGGGCACAATACCGTCTGGGTGCACCTTTCCGGAAGGAGTCTCCTTTTTGATCCCATTTTCGGGCCCATCGGTGGGGTGGTGCGTCGCAAGACCCCGATCCCCCTTCCTCCGGCTAAGATTCCGCGTCCGGATCTGGTTCTCATCTCCCATGCCCATCTGGATCACCTGGATCGTTCGGCCTTAAGACACCTGGCCGCGGACTCCCGGGTGGTGGCCGGGATCGGAACCGGAAAGTATCTTTCCGGATACCGATTGGTGGAGCTGGACTGGCTGGAGGAGGTCCGGATAGAGGGGATCCTGATCCGGGCCCTTCCGGTGCAACACTGGTCCCAGAGAGGGCTTCTGGATCATAACCGCAGCCTCTGGGTGGCCTATCTGGTGGAGATAGACGGCCTGCGGCTCTTTTTCGGGGGAGATACCGGTTACTTCCAGGGGTTTCGCGAGATTGGAGCGGAGTTCGGCCCCTTTGATCTGGCCTTTCTGCCCTGCGGGGCCTATGAACCCCGGGACCTCATGGCTCCCTTTCACATGAATCCCGAGGAGGCCGTGCAGGCGGCCCTGGACCTGAGGGCCCGCGAGGCCGTTCCCATCCACTGGGGAGCCTATTTCCTGGGGGATGAGCCTCCGGAGGACCCTCCCCTGCGTTTCGCCCAGGAGGCCCGGAAACGGGGGCTTAAGGCCAGGGTCCTCTATCCGGGAGAAGGGTTCAGAATCTAAGAGTGATTGCGGATGAAGAATTTGTATTCCCAGAGGGCCAGATCGTTATTCGGGGAAGCCACCAGCTGAAACCCGTAAGCGGCCTCGATTTCCCCCAGAAAATCCATTTCTTCGGCCAGGAACTCGGCTATCTCGGGGTGAAGACGTATCTCCACCACCTTGTTGCGGAGATGGGGGCCCATGCGTTCCAGACGGCGAAATATTTCGTAACAGATGGTCCGGCGGCTCTTGAGACGACCCTCCCCTCCGCAACAGGGGCAGGTCTCCTGGAAGACCTCGTAGAGCGATTCCCGCCGGCGTTCCCTGGTCATCTCCAGAAGTCCGAAGTCCGAGATGGATTTCACCGCGGTCTTGGCCCGGTCCCGCCGCAGGGCCTCCTTAAGGGTCTGATAGACCTCCTCGCGATGCCCGGGATCTTCCATGTCGATGAAGTCGATAACGATGAGCCCACCGATGTTGCGCAGCCGTAACTGATAGGCGATCTCTCTTGCGGCCTCCAGGTTGGTTCGAAAGACCGTTTCCTCCAGATCGCGTTTACCCACATAACGGCCGGTGTTGACATCTATGGCCGTGAAGGCCTCACAGGGTTCGATGACGATGAACCCCCCGGACTTCAGCCATACCCGGGGAGAAAGAAGTCGGCGGGGGTCCACCTCCAGCCCGTAGGTCTCGAAGAGATCCCTGGGACCTTCATGAAGACGCACACAGCCCTTGAGGTGCGGTGCGGCCCGGGAGAGGAATTCCAGGATCTTTTCGTATTCCCGGCGGTCGTCGATCACCACCGAGGAGACCTCCCGGGTGAGGAGATCCCGCACCGCCCGCAGACTGGCTTCGGGTTCCTCGTACACCAGCGCCGGAGCCCGGACCTTTTCCGCCCGAGCCGAGATTTCTTCCCAGAGGGAGAGAAGAAAATCCATCTCCGGTTTGATTTCCTCGGCCCGAGCCCCCTGGGCTGCGGTGCGGACGATCCAGCCCGTTCCCGGAGGGCGGTTTTCCTCCACGATCTTTTTCAAACGTTCCCGTTCGGTTTCGTCTTTGATCTTGCGGGAGATGCCGATATGGCTCATGTAGGGCAGATAGACCAGATAATGCCCGGGAAGGGTAATGTTGGTGGAAAGTCGGGCTCCCTTGGACCCCACCGGTTCCTTGATCACCTGAACCAGGATCTCCTGCCCTTCGCGCAAGACCTCGCAGAGCGCCCGGGCCGGGGAGAGATCGTTCTCCGAGAAGAGTTCCTCCCCCTCCAGGATGGGCAGAAAATCGCCTCCGTAGAGGAAGGCCGTTCGGGAAAGCCCCACTTCCACGAAGGCCGCTTTCATCCCCGGAAGCACCCGGACCACCCGCCCCTTGTAGATATTTCCCACCACCCCGCGTTCCTTGGGGCGTTCCACATAGAATTCCACCAGCTGTCCCTCTTCCACCAGGGCCACCCTGGTTTCGTAGGGGGCGTAGTTGATGAGAAGCTCGGCCAAAAATCCTCCCCGCGAAAAAATTTTGGGTTTGTTACAGCTTTTCTATAAACCGCTCCATGAGCCGGGTCAAACGGGACTCGGCCTTTTGTGCCTGGGCAATCACTTCCTCCAGAAGGATGGGACGGAAATGATCCGGGTCGTTCACGTTGGCGATGACCGAGATCCCCAGGACCTCCATGCCCGCATGTACCGCCACGATGACCTCCGGCACGGTGGACATACCCACGGCATCGGCCCCTATAAGACGCAAGAACCGGGTTTCCGCCGGGGTCTCCAGACTGGGACCGGGCACCGCCACATAGACCCCTTCCCGGATGGTTTCCCCGAGTTCGCGGGCCGTTTCCCGGAAGAGGTGCCGCAGTCTTGCACTGTAAGCCTGGGAGAGATCCGGAAATCTGGGGCCCCAGTCCTCCCGATTGGGCCCCCGGAGCGGGTTTTCCGGGATCAGATTGATGTGGTCCCGGATGAGCATGAGATCCCCGGGGCGAAAGTCCAGGTTAAGCCCTCCGGCGGCGTTGGAGACCACCAGGATACGTGCCCCCAGGAGACTCATTACCCGCAGGGGGAGGGTGATCTCGCGGGTGGAGTATCCCTCGTAGTAGTGAAAACGTCCTCGAAAGGCCGCCACCCGTTTCCCGGAAAGGGTACCCACCACCAGCTCCCCGGCGTGGCTTTCCACCGTGGAGACCGGGAAATGGGGAATCTCCGGATAGGGGATGGTGGTAAGGGCCTGAATTCTGCCCCCTATCCCGGAAAGGCCGGTCCCCAGAATGATGAGGATCTCGGGGGTGAAAGGGAGCCTCCGGGCCAGGTAAGCGCGGGCTTCCTCCACCCGGGTGAAATAATCCTTCATGCCTCACCTCCGGAAAAGGCCTTTAGTGTCCGGGCTACATCCGGGGAGATACTGCGCAGATGAAGGTCGCGCTGGGGGAAGGGTATTTCGATTCCGGCTTCCTGCAGGGCCTGATACAGGGCGTAATAATAGTCGCTTTTGATGCCGCTTATGGTCTTCTGAACCTTGGATTGCCGAATCCATACCACCAGGGAAAAATTGAGACTGCTGTCTCCGAACCCCTCAAACCAGACCCGGATGGGATGTTCCGGATCCTCTTCGGTGAGGGGGATACGGCGGGCCACGCGTATGGCCACCTCCTCCACCTTCCGCGGATCGCTTCCGTAAGCCACTCCGAAGGGAATGCGCAGACGGCGCCAGTCGTCCTCATAGGTCCAGGTGGAGATACGTTTGGCGATGAATTCGGAATTGGGCACGATGAGGTCCTGCCCGTCGAAGGTGCGGATTATGGTGGCCCGCATGGAGATCTTCTTTACCACTCCCATGGTCCCATCCTCGAATTCCACCAGGTCGCCTATTCTCAGGCTCCCCTCGGTAAGAAGGATGATTCCGGCAATGAAATTGCTGGTGATGGACTGAAGCCCGAAACCTATCCCCACCCCCAGGGCTCCCAGGAGGATTCCCACCTGGGTGAGGTCGATTCCGGCGCTGGAGAGGGCCACCAGGACCAGGATCAGGGCCAGCAGATAATAGGCCAGGGTGGTGAGCGAGGCGGCGAAGTTGGGCTGAAGGTGTATCCTCCGTACCAGAAAGCCCTCCATTCTCCGGCGCAGGAAGCGCAACCCCATCAGCCCCAGGACCAGGACCAGCAGAAACTTGAGGATCCCGAGCAGGGAAAGGGATACCGACCCGATGCGCCAGAAGGGATAGGTGAGGATCCTTTGCAAGAGTTCCATTTCGTCCTAATCTTAGCAAAAGCGATTTCCCGGGAAAAGGAGTGTCAGGAATGAAGATAGTGCGCTATCGCTGGCGAAAACAGGAGGGCTGGGGACGCCTGGAGGGAGACCGCATTTTTTCTCTTCCCGGGGTGCCGGGCACAAGCGAGCTTCCCCGAGAGGGTCTGCCTCTCACCGAGGTGGTTCTTCTTCCTCCCACCACTCCCACCAAGATCGTGGCCGTGGGGCTCAATTATCGCGATCATGCCGAGGAGCTGGGCATGGATCTTCCCGAGGAGCCGCTCCTCTTCCTTAAGCCTCCCTCGGCGGTAATCGGTCCGGAGGATCGGATCCTGCTTCCTTCGGGGGTGGGGAGGGTGGATTACGAGGCCGAACTTGCGGTGGTGATAGGACGCCGGGCCAAGAATATACCTCCCCACGAGGTGCCCCGTTATCTTCTGGGCTACACCTGTTTCAACGATGTTACCGCCCGGGATCTCCAGAAAAAGGACGGCCAGTGGACCCGAGCCAAGGGTTTTGATACCTTCGCCCCGGTGGGCCCCTGGATCGAGACCGATCTGGATCCCTCCGATCTTCGCATCCGGGCTTATCTCAACGGCCAGGTGGTCCAGGACTCCTCCACCCGAAACCTGGTCTTTCCGGTGTTCGAACTGGTGAGCTTCATCTCCCGGATCATGACCCTCAATCCCGGGGACATCATCGCCACAGGTACTCCCCCCGGGGTGGGGCCTCTGGCCCCGGGAGATGTGATCGAGATCGAGGTGGAGGGAGTGGGACGCCTGGTGAATTTCGTGAAAGGGGATTAAAGTAAGTTTAATGACGAGGCCGAAATCTATGCGCTCTCCCGCGGCCGTTACGAGCTCTTCCGCAGGGTCCAAAGGGAAAAGGTGGGTTTTGATCTATCTTCTTACCAGATAGAAATAGATTTCGGAAGGATTTTTGCAGGGGGTTAGAGGATGAAGGGCAAAGTGGTGGCCCTTTCGGTAAGTCGCGAAAAAGGGGTACCCAAGGAGAATGTTCCGGAAGTGCGGATCGTGGAGGGATACGGGGTGGAGGGTGATGCGCACGGAGGGGCCTGGCATCGTCAGGTGAGCTTTCTCGACACCCGGACCCTGGAATATATGCGGGATCTTCTGGGGCGGGAGGTCCGTCCCGGAGAGCTGGCCGAAAACGTCACCGTGGATCTGGATCTCTCCGGGGTCAAGGTAGGGGATCGGATTGCCGCCGGGGAGTGCCTTTTCGAGGTGACCCAGATCGGGAAGAAATGCCATACCGGATGCGCCATCTTTCAGCGGGTGGGACGCTGTGAGATGCGCAATCGGGGGGTCTTCGCCCGGGTCCTCCGGGGAGGTGTCTTACGGGTGGGGGATCCGATAGAACTTCTGGACGGAGATGGCCGATGAAACCCGAACCGGCTTCCGCAGGCAAGGTCTTTGTGCCCCGTTTGGTGGCCTGGGAACTTACCCGTTCCTGCAATCTGGACTGTGTTCACTGTCGGGCCGCGGCCTCCCGCGGGCCCTATGAGGGCGAACTCACTACCGAGGAGTGTCTGCGGATCCTTGCGGAGATCGCCGAGGTGGCCCGGCCCATCCTCATCCTTACCGGGGGCGAACCCCTGCTCCGGGAGGACCTCCTGGTGCTGGCGCGAAAGGCCCGGGAGCTGGGGATGCGTCCGGTGCTGGCCACCAACGGCACGCTTCTTACCCGCGAGCTGGCCCGGCAGCTCAAAGAGGCCGGGATTGCCCGGGCCAGTATTAGCCTGGACGGAGCCAGCCCGGAGGCCCACGACGGGTTTCGCAAGATGCCCGGAGCCTTTGAGGGAGCCCTGCGGGGTATCGAGATCCTCAAAGAAGCGGGTATTCCCTTCCAGATCAATACCACGGTCACGGCCCGGAACCTGGAGGAACTTCCCAAGGTGCACGAGCTGGCCAAGCGATTGGGGGCCGTGGCTCATCATATCTTTCTCCTGGTTCCGGTAGGCCGGGGCCGGGATCTGGCCGAAGAAAGCCTCCCTCCGGAGATTTATGAAAAGACCCTGCACTGGTTCTACGAACAGAGGGAGACCGCCGGGTTGCATCTCAAGGCCACCTGCGCTCCCCATTATTACCGGATCCTGCGGGAACGGGCCCGGGCCGAGGGCAAATCCGTAACCATGGAAACCTTCGGGCTGGATGCCGTGACCCGCGGATGCCTGGCCGGAACCGGTTTCTGCTTCATTTCCCACACCGGAATAGTCCAGACCTGCGGGTATCTGGAGATCGAGTGCGGCAACCTCCGCCGCCAGAGTTTCCCGGAAATATGGTGGAACTCCGAGGTCTTTCTCAACCTTCGGGATTTCAGCAAATACAAGGGTAAATGCGGAAGATGTGAATATCTGCGGGTTTGCGGGGGGTGTCGAGCCCGGGCCTACGAGGCCACCGGTGATTACCTGGAAGCCGAGCCCCTGTGCACCTACGAACCCCGCAAACCGGTTTAATCGAAGATAAGGACCTTTTCCATAACCAGGCGGATCCCGGCTTCCAGAAGCTCTTCCTCGGTGAGCTCCTCCGGCGGTTTCTCAAGCTCCGTTTCTATGCTTCCGGCTTTGAGTTCCTCCCGGAACCGGGGCAGATCGTAACAGGCCAGGAAAATGAGATCCAGCTGGTCGCCGGTGAGCGGGGTGTCGGCGTGGCGCTGTCTCCGGGCCACCACCTCCCCGAAAAGGTCGTTGAAATAATGATAGGGTTCCAGGCCCTGCTCGGCGATGAAGGCCCGGACGGTTATGGGCCGTTTTTCGTAATGTCCCTTACAGTGGGTCTCCCGAATGATGCGATACACTTCCACCTTCTCGCCGGTTTCCGGATCCCGGCGCACGAAACGGGCCAGGGGATAAATCCTGCAGGCCGAAGGACGATCGGCATACACCGAACATCCCTCCGGACGCAGAAAAGGGCAGGCGAAGTCATGGGAGTTCATGTGTACGGCGATTACCGGAAGCTGGGTGACCTCGCCGATATAGACCTCCCCGTAGCGTTCGATGAATTCCTCCGGCGAAAGCCCCAGGGCCCGCCGGAGTCGGAGAAAATCGTACGGCGAAAGCACCAGGTGCACATCGTAACAGCACCGGTTGAAACAGGGTACGCCCGGATGACAGGCAAAGACCAGCTCGTCGTCCAGACCGAGTTCTCTGGGATCGAATACCGGTTCTTCCACTTTTTGGCCCCCGTGAAATTTTGAGCTAAAATACCCTGGAAAACGCCGGAGGGGAAGTTCACCGTATGCGCACCCGTTCACCCTGGTGGAATCTGGTCTTTCTGGTGGTGCTTATCTTTGCCTTTCTCATCGTGCGTTATTACAAGTCTTCCCCTCCCCGCACCCTGCTTTCTCGCTCCCCGGTGGTGGACCCGGAAGGTCAACCCCTGGGGGAGGCGGTCTTCTGGAAGGACGCCCGCGGGCAGATCCTTCTCCGGCTGGAGCTCGGTTCCAAGCCGCCGGAGCCGCTTCTGGTCATCCTCTATCCGCGCGAAGGGGTAGGGTGGGAAATAGGTCGCCTACGGGATACCCTTTTTCTGCGTTCTCTGAAGATGAAGTTCCTTCCGGAGAGGATCCTGCTCAAGGGGAGCAGGTCCGGGCGTATTTACGGGGAAGTAAATCTTCAAAAGCCTAACGAGAGGTAATGAATCATGCCGCGTAAGAGACGGGGATTTCACACCAAGTTCATCTTTGTGACCGGGGGGGTGCTTTCCTCTCTGGGGAAAGGGCTGGCTTCGGCCTCCATAGGGGCCCTGCTCGAGGCCCGGGGTCTTCGGGTCACCTTCCAGAAACTGGATCCTTACATCAATGTGGATCCCGGCACCATGAACCCCTTCCAGCACGGAGAGGTCTATGTGACCGACGATGGGGCCGAGACCGATCTGGACCTGGGGCATTACGAACGTTTCACCTCCGCCCGAATGGGGCACAAGAACAACTACACCTCCGGGAAGATCTATTTTTCGGTGATCACCAAAGAACGCCGCGGGGATTATCTGGGGGGAACGGTTCAGATCATCCCCCATGTGACCGATGAGATCAAGGCCGCCATCCTTCAGCTGGCCGGAAGCGAGGTGGATGTGGCCATCATCGAGGTGGGAGGGACGGTGGGGGACATTGAGAGCCTGCCCTTCCTGGAGGCCATCCGTCAGCTCCGTTACGATCTGGGGCGGGACAACACCCTTTATATCCATCTCACCTACGTGCCCTATATCAAGACCGCCGGGGAACTCAAGACCAAGCCCACCCAGCACAGCGTAAAGGAGCTTAGGGCCATAGGTATTCAGCCGGATATCCTCCTTTGCCGGACCGAACGGTTTCTGCCGCCGGAGGTCAAGAAGAAGATCGCCCTTTTCTGTAACGTGGAAGAGGATGCCGTGATTACCGCCAAGGATGTGGGCTGTATCTATGAGATACCCCTGGTCTTTCACCGGGAGGGGCTGGACGAGAAGATCGTGGAGCTTCTGAACATCTGGACCCGGGAGCCGGATCTGAGCGTGTGGGAGGAGCTGGTCCGTAAGTACAAGAACCCCAAGGATCGGGTGACCATAGCCGTGGTGGGTAAATACGTGGATCTCAAGGACTCGTACAAGAGCCTGCACGAGGCCCTGGTGCACGGGGGCCTGGCCAACGAGGTGCGGGTGGATATTCGTTACGTAAGCGCGGATGAGATCACCCCGGAGAACGTAGCCGAGGTCCTTTCCGGTGTTCAGGGGGTGCTGGTGCCCGGGGGATTCGGCTACCGGGGGGCCGAAGGCAA